>LSCG01000043.1 GCA_001577055.1 Fidelibacterota bacterium TCS56 | reverse complement strand
GCAACGTTCAATAGCCCAGCCCTCTTGGGAGGAGAGTATCCGCTCCGGCAATTTTTTTAAGCATCCATTGAATTCAATCCCGGATGGTCGGGCTACGGAACTGTGCTGATGCAAATGGTTAGCGCAACGTTCAATAGCCCAGTCCTCTTGGGAGGAGAGTATCCGCTCCGGCAATTTTTTTGAGCATCCATTGAATTCAATCCCGGATGGTCGGGCTACGGAACTGTGCTGATGCAAATGGATAGCGCAACGTTCAATAGCCCAGCCCTTCAGGGCTGGGTTTATCCGATCACCGAAACAGTGTACGCCGTTCACGGCGTTACTCACCAACCTGGTTTTTCATGGTTGACGGAGTGGAATCGGGTCCCCGGTAGGCGATATAGGCATCACCCAGCTTATGGCTGAGGAATTGATCGCGTTTTTCGAGGAAATGGGGTTTATCCTTATTGACGAACTCACCAACGGTGATGCTGTCCTGGAAATCAATATCCACTTCCCGGGTGTCAATATTGTGCTTGATGATGGCATTATCGTGGTAAAAGCGCATCAGATCCAGACCCGATCCCAGGCGGTTACGCCGGGCATACAGGGTGGAGCAGGGCGCGATTACTTCGATGAATGAGAAGCCCGGTTTCAGCAGAGCCTTTTCCATGGATTTAGCCATGCGCCTGATATGGAGGGCCGTCCAGCGGGCTACGAAAATGGCGCCCGATGACTCCGCCAGGAAGGGCAGATTGAACGGGAATTCGTAACAGCCGTAGGGGGCGGTGGAGGCGTTGGCCGTTACCGGGGTAGTGGGACCGGCCTGTCCGCCGGTCATGGCGTAATTGAAATTATTGATGCAGATGATAGTCATGTTGATATTGCGGCGGGCGGCATGAATCAAATGGTTACCGCCGATGGCAATCAAATCGCCATCACCGCTGATCACGGACACTTTCAAATCCGGGTTACCAGCGGCCAGTCCGGTGGCAAAGGGGATGGCACGGCCGTGAGTGGAGTGGAAGGAATCCAACCGCAGGTAACCGGCGGCGCGACCGGAACAGCCGATACCGGAAACCACGGCGGTTTTCTTGGGGTCAAGTCCTGATTTCTGCAGGGCGGTGATGTAGGCAGTAATTACCGTGCCGATACCACAGGAGGCGCACCAAATGTGCGGCAGGCGCTCGGTGCGCAGGTACTTTTCCATGGGATGCTGCAGCGCTTCATCGGGCTCCGGGATGTTGAGGGTACTGGTCGTATCAGGAGTAACTTCGCTCATGAGGCACCTTCTTCGATTGCGGTTAATATTTTTTTCGGATCATGCACCCAGCCGCCGGCATGGGGTACCAGGATGGTCTTACAGGCTCCGCCGGCGCAGCGTTCGACTTCCAGTACTACCTGACCGAGGTTGATTTCCGGAACGATAAAGGCTTTTACCTCGCTGGCCAATTCCTGAATTCGTTTTTCCGGGAAAGGCCATACTGTCACCAGCCGCATCGTTCCGACCTTAATTCCTTTTTCCCGGGCGTAATCCACGGCCTTCAGCGCCACCCGTGATGAGATGCCATAGGATATGACAACAACATCCGCGTCTTCCACCTGATCTTCTTCCACAATCATGATTTCATCGGCATTATCGCGAATTTTATTCACCAGGTGGGTGACGTTTTTTTCCTGGGCGGCGGCATTGATAACCGGGTAACCCCGTTCGTCATGGGTCAATCCGGTGATATGCAAAAAATGCCCGTCACCGGCCTTGATCATAGGCGCCAGTTCATCCTCGTTGAATTTATAGGGCAGGTAGGAGCCGTTTTTGCCATCATAATATTTACGAGCTGTCACCTCGATTTCTTCCGGCTCGGGGATGACTACTTTTTCGGTCATGTGCCCCACGCATTCGTCCATCATGAACAGTACCGGTACCCGCCATTTTTCCGCCAGGTTGAAAGCGGTGATGGACAGATCGAAACATTCCTGGGGTGAATTGGGTGAAATGGCGATGATTTCGTAATCGCCGTGAGACCCCCAGCGGGCCTGCATCATATCAGCCTGACCGGTGAGGGTGGGCAGACCGGTGGATGGTCCGCCCCGCTGCACATTCACTATCACGCAGGGTGTTTCCATCATGGTGGCCAGTCCCAGATTTTCCATCATCAGCGAAAAACCGGGCCCGGAAGTAACCGTCATCGATTTTACCCCGGACCAGGCAGCGCCTACGACGGCGGCCATGGAGGCCAGTTCGTCCTCCATCTGGATAAACATGCCGCCGACTTTCGGGAACCGGGCGGCGATACGTTCGGCCACCTCAGTTGACGGGGTAATGGGATAACCGGCTAAAAAGCGGCAGCCGGCGGCGATTGACCCTTCGGAACAGGCATGGTCGCCATCAAGATAATGGGCGCCGGTGGCGACGCCAATCGGATCGGCTTTCATTAATTTCCCCCTTCCGGAAGTACTTCATCGGTCTGCGGATGACGTGGCGGACCTTCGTTGACAAAAATCGCGAATTCGGGGCAGATCGTCTCGCAGAGATTACAATTCACACAGGATCCCTGTTTCTTGACAATCGGATAGTGATAACCCTTGCGATTGAAATCACTGGACATTTCTAACACATCCCGGGGGCAATACTCTTCGCAAAAGCCGCAGCCTTTACAGCGTTCGATCAGGATGTGCACATCGCCGTGGGGTATTTCAATCGAATTAATATCAAATGGAACGCGCCAATGGGTCATGATGTACCTTTACTAATAATTAGTTGGAAAAATAGATTGGAGGCGGGGTGCATAATTCGACCGGTTCGGATGGGATCAATCGATGAAGTTTAAATCTTCCTCCTTTTGCACGGTTTTATAAAACTCACATTTTCCACAATCATCAAGCGGAGGGTGATGGACACAGGTTTTTGGGGTATCTTTTTTCGTGCCGGAGACATTCCAGCAATAACGCCCGGCGTTGAAGCCATCATTGGTCTGATTGAAGGCTATAAAAGTTACTGATTGGCAGACCCCCAGGGTCTTGGCTTTTGCGCCCCCCAATTCCCGTCCGCAGTGGTTGAATTCCCAGCAATTGAGCTTCATCGTACTTCCCTTTAGCGTTAGGGTTGAAGTTAACCGTTTCAACAAGCCTGTAGGCCGTTGAGGCCTAAAAGCCGATAGATACCGTCAGTACGTAATCGTTGGGTGAGTTTGCGTAAGCGTTAACCGCGGAGAGTGAGGCGTAAAAATTCGTAGGTGCGGTAATTATGGATATTCGGAGTCGTATTTCGCGTTTCGAAATCGATTGTCATCTGGCTTGAAGCATACACTATTTGAAAAGTACAGGTCAAGACCTAAGTCAGATTTTTCCTCGGAAATGAGACTAAATATCAGTGTACCGTTATCAGGGGATCGGATGTGGGGACCAGCTCACCAATTACCATGGGCGGCTGTCCACTCAGGCGCTGGAATTCATTCTGAAAACGGGTGGCGTCCGCCGGGTTCACGGCGACCAGTAGTCCGCCGGAGGTCTGAGCATCGGCGGCCAACAAACGCTGGTTTTGGCTCAGGTGATCGGCGAACCTGGTAAATCCGGTGGCGTACTCCAGGTTGCGCCTGGTGCCGCCGGGCAGGATATTTTGCTTTAGTAATTCTTCGGTCTGCGGTAGAAATCGAAGTGCGTCAAAATCAATCTCCGTTGACACCCCACTTGCCCGGCAGAGTTCGGCCAGATGCCCCAGCAATCCGAAACCGGTGATGTCAGTTACAGCGTGTGCACCGGCGATGCGGGCAGCATCTGCTGCATGGTTATTGAGGGTGCCCATCACTTCAGTGGCGGCGGCAATCGTCTCGGAATGTGCCACTCCCCGTTTGATGGCCGTGGCGATAATTCCGGTGCCCAGCGGTTTAGTGAGAATTAACCGATCGCCGGGCCGGGCGCCACTATTGGCCAGTAATTGATCCTCTTGTACTTCGCCAGTGACGACCAGTCCGTATTTAGGTTCCTTGTCATCGATGCTGTGTCCGCCCACGATAGCGATCCCCGCTTCCCGGGCTTTATCGATCCCGCCCTGCAGAATGGCCGTGAGGGTTGCGTGCGGTAATTCGTTGATTGGAAACCCCACGATATTCAAGGCGAACAGGGGCTGCCCGCCCATGGCGTAGATATCGGACAGGGAATTGGCAGCGGCAATCCGACCGAAGTCATAGGGATCATCAACGATGGGGGTGAAGAAATCGACCGTTTGCAGCAACAGTCGGCCATCGGCCAGACGCACTACGGCGGCATCGTCGGCGCCATCAAAATCGGCCAGTATCTCGGCGCCACCGCGATGGATATTCAGCGAACTGAGAATATTGTTCAGGTCCTCCGGACCGATTTTACATGCTCAGCCGGAGCCGTGGCTCAGAGTGGTAAGTCGGATGCTTTCCTGATTGTCCATGGATAAAATTTAGACCGAACCGCAGGGGGAAGTAAAAAGAATTCTAAATCAGAATTGGTTGATCAACGATTTAATATCTTCGATTGAGTTAATATCTTTATCAACCAGGTGCGTGATATGTATAGTTTTGAAGAAGGAGGTTATTTGAATCTGCTGCTGATATTCGGCCAGCGTCAGCGGCAGGTGGATGGTTTTCTGCACCAGCAGCCACAGAGGGTAATCAACAGCCGTGGGATTGAGATCCAAACCTTCCTCGCTGGATAATAACCGGCGCCGCAGATTCTTCAGTTTGCTGATGGTAAGCCGCTTTTCAAATTCCCAGGGTGCGGTGATTTCGGCGGCTGACTGCAGGAGGTTATATCCTTGTGTCAATCCTTCGATTACCAGTTGGGAATAGGTGCGCCGGCCCAGGATTTTCTTCACCGAGCGTTGGATGATCTCACGCTCAATAGCCAGATGGTCCTGCCAGTCGGTGAAAAACGGCCGCAGCAGGAAAGGACCAAATTCTGTAGGCAATGAATTATCATTGTTGAAGAAGGCTTTTACACTATACACCAATTTCTGCAATTGACGCCGGGTGGCGGGAGAAAAGAGTTGGATAGTTTGTGCCGGAGGCAGAGCGGTTTTCAGAAAATCGGCGGGAATTGCCATTTCAGCCAGGTTCAGGGTGTAGCTTTTCTCGACACCGCTGATGTTTAACTGCACGAAGGCGCCCAGGTCGCTGATGCGTACCAGGTTGGCCAGGGCCTGATCGAATTCGGGCTGAGTAGTGATGGATGGGAGGGTTGTTCCGGTGGCCAGATCCGGAAATAAAGTGACTTGTCGGGGATCGCTAGCCTCAAACATGGTTGTTCCACTATAAGTTTACGTTTTTTTAGGCAGATAAGCAATGCGATGATATTCCCCCGATTTTCGCCATACTGATTGCGTTGCATAATTCAAGCTTGGTAACTTTGTGAAGAGAATTGTTAGACTGATAACAATGTTGATTCTTCCCACATCAATTTTTTTGTTTTGACAGGTGGAACCTGATCACCCTGCCCGAACGTATAATTCCGCATACTTGAATGCTGCTAAGGACTGATTATGCCTAAAACGCTTAAACATATTGACGACGTTACGATTCGCTTTGCCGGCGACTCCGGTGATGGTATGCAACTGACCGGTGATCGGTTCACCAGCGCCACCGCGATTATCGGCAACGATTTGAGTACCCTGCCTGACTACCCGGCGGAAATCCGTGCTCCGGCCGGATCGCTGGCCGGTGTCAGCGCTTTCCAATTGCACTTCAGCTCCCAGGAGATTTTCAGTCCGGGCGACAACCCGGATGTGCTGGTGGCCATGAATCCGGCTGCACTGAAGGTCCATCTGAAGGAATTGACGCGCGGTGGTATAATTATCGTTAATACCGCCAGCTTCACAGCTAAAAATCTGAAACTGGCCCAGTATGAAACCAATCCGCTGGATGACAAAAGCCTGCGCGATTATGTGGTCTATCCCGTTGATATGAGTCGCCTGGTTGCCCATGCCTGCGAAGATATGGGTATTACCACTAAAACGGTTGAGCGCACCAAGAATATGTTCGCTTTAGGTGTGCTGTACTGGATGTACAACCGGCCCATGGATACCACCATCAAATGGCTGAAGCAGAAATTTGCTAAAAAACCGGAAATAGTTGAAGCCAATACCCGGGCTTTACAGGCCGGCTTTAACTATGGATCCACCAACCGCATCTTTACCACTAATTATAAGGTTGACGCCGCCAAGCTTAATCCCGGCACCTACCGTAATATCAGCGGTAATCAGGCCACGGCGCTGGGACTGGTGGCAGCTTCCGTACGGGCTAATCTTCCCCTGTTTTACGGCAGTTACCCCATAACACCTGCCAGCGATATTCTCCATCATCTGGCTGGGTTCCGCAATTTTAAGGTCAAGACGTTCCAGGCCGAGGATGAGATCGCCGGCATCACTTCAGCCATTGGCGCCGCTTTCGCCGGATCGCTGGCGGCTACCGGGACTTCCGGACCGGGGGTAGCGCTGAAAACGGAAGCCATGGGCCTGGCGGTTATGACCGAACTGCCGCTGGTGATTGTCAATGTCCAGCGTGGCGGTCCGGCTACGGGATTGCCCACCAAGACCGAGCAGGCCGATCTGTTCCAGGCCCTGTATGGCCGTAACGGTGAAGCGCCGATCCCCGTAATATCCGCCCGCTCTCCCGGTGATTGTTTCGCCGCCGCGTTTGAGGCCGCTCAGGTGGCTTTGAAATATATGACGCCGGTGATGGTGCTTACGGATGGTTATGTGGGCAATGGCTCCGAACCGTGGATCATTCCCAATGTGGCCGACCTGCCGGAAATCAAGCCTAATTTTTTCCAGGGAGACGAAGATGAGGCTTTTCTGCCTTACAAACGTAACCCCGATACGCTGGCCCGCGATTGGGTGGCCCCCGGCACACCCGGCCGTGAACACCGCATTGGCGGACTGGAAAAGGAAGATGGCAGTGGCAATGTGAATTACGATCCGGAAAACCATCATAAAATGGTGACCCTGCGCGACGAGAAAATTAAGCGCGTAGTAGAAGATATTCGTCCCTGCCGGATTATTGGCGAGCAGGAGGGGGATTTGCTGATCCTTACCTGGGGCAGTACCCGCGGCGCCGCCCGGGCGGCCCTGCAGAAGCTGCTGAAAGAAGGCAAGTCGGTGGGTCATATGCATCTGCGCTGGCTGAATCCACTGCCGCAGGATTTGGGCGGTATCCTGGATAAATTTGAAAAAATCCTGATTCCGGAAATCAACCTGGGACAGTTGGCACAGATTATCCGCGCCCGCTACCTGAAGGAACCGCACCAGCTTAATCTGGTCCGGGGCCGGCCTTTCCTGACACGGGAAATCATGGATAAAGTAAATGAGTTGACAGGTTAATTATGGCTAAGAACGAAACAACGATGGAAAAACAACTCACCCGCATGGATTTCGCCTCCGATCAGGTGGTGAAATGGTGCCCCGGCTGCGGCGACTATTCAATCCTGGCTCAGGTCCAGAAGGTCTTTCCCACGCTGGGTATACCCAAAGAAAATTATGTCGTGATATCCGGTATCGGCTGTTCCAGCCGCTTTCCCTATTACATGGATACTTACGGATTCCATGGAATTCACGGCCGGGCGGCGGCCATTGCCACCGGCGTGAAACTGGCCAACCCGGAATTGTCGGTATGGATCGTCACCGGTGACGGCGACAGCATGTCCATCGGTGGCAATCATTTTATTCATTTGCTGCGCCGCAATGTGGATGTGAATATCCTGCTGTTCAACAATCGGATCTACGGGCTTACCAAAGGCCAGTATTCACCAACCTCACCGCTGGGCAAGGTTACCAAGTCCACGCCCATGGGCTCACTGGATCATCCTTTTAATCCACCGGCGCTGGCCCTGGGGGCCGATGCTTCTTTTGTGGCCCGGACCATCGATAAAGAGCCCAAACACATGCAGGAGATTATTAAGCGGTCTCATAAGCATCACGGTACATCATTTCTGGAAATTTATCAGAATTGTCTGATTTTTAATGACGGAGAATTCGATCGATATACCGATAAAGATAAAAAAGCCGATAATGTACTGACACTGGAGCACGGCAAACCGATGATTTTCGGGAAGAATAAGGATAAGGGCATCCATCTCGCCGGGAATAATCCCCGGGTGGTGAGCATTGGAGCCGAAGGACAATGGTCGGTGGACGATCTGCTGGTCCATGATGAACATGACTGGATTATCGCCTCGATTCTGAGTCATTTTACCTACCGCGAGGATTTACCCACACCGATCGGAGTGCTGTATGCCAAGGCTCAATCGGTGTACGAAGAATTACTGGATGATCAATGCCATCAAGCCGTGAAGTTGTACGGCAAAGGCGATCTACAGAAACTGATGTCCGAGGGTGACACCTGGGTCGTCAAATAATTAACCAGGAAGGGGAAGTGATGGGATTCAAGCTAGACCAGGAAAAATTCCAGGCCGCGGTATTGGAATTGATCCGGCGTACCTCCACTCAGCTACCGGCGGATGTGATTTCCGCCATGGAACAGGCCCGGGATAATGAGGATCCGGACAGCGCCGCCCGCTCGGTGCTGGGGTCAATGCTGAAAAATACGGAAATGGCCCGGGAAGACAGCACGCCGATCTGCCAGGATACGGGCACCAATATTCATCTGGTGACCATTCCCGAGGGTGTATCTTTGCGCAAGGTGGAAGCCGCCATCGTGGGCGCCACCCGCCAGGCCACCGAAAAAGCCTATCTGCGGCCCAATGCCGTGGATTCGATCAGTGGTAAAAATTCCGGTGACAATACCGGTGTCATGTCGCCCTATATCCATTTTGATGAATGGGATGAACCGTCAATCAAGGTCCGGCTGGCTTTAAAAGGCGGCGGTTGCGAAAATGTGTCGGCGCAATACAAATTGCCCGACGGCAGCCTCAAGGCCGGCCGCAACCTGGATGGTGTTTACAAAACGATCGTGGATGCCATCAATAAAGCCCAGGGACTGGGCTGTGCTCCCGGCATTCTGGGAATCGGCGTCGGCGGCGATCGTGCCACCGGCATGCTGATGGCCAAAGAGCAATTATTCCGCAAGCTGGATGACGTGAATACGGATCCGGCTCTGGCCGAGCTGGAAGGCCGTTTGATGGGTGATTTGAACAAACTGGGGATCGGTCCCCTGGGATTCGGTGGCAAGACTACCGTGCTGGGTGTGAAAATCGGCGCCGTACATCGCCTGCCGGCTTCCTTCTTTGTGTCCATCGCCTACATGTGCTGGGCCGACCGCCGGCACGAGATGATTTTCTGCGAAAGCGAGGTTAGCTATGATTAAGCTGCAAATGCCTTTGAACGAAGCGGATGTGCGCCAATTGAAGGTTGGTGACGAAGTAGCCCTGAATGGTGTCATGGTCACCGGCCGGGACGAGGCCCACGCCTGGCTGATCAACGATAAACCGGAAGAAGTGCGCGATCTGCTGAACGGTTCGGTTATCTATCACTGTGGACCGGTGGTGAGCAAGGAGGACGGTCAGTGGAAATTCGTGGCGGCCGGACCCACTACTTCGATCCGTGAGGAGCCTTACCAGGCCGACGTGATCGAGGAATACCAGATTCGCGGTGTGATGGGCAAGGGCGGAATGGGCGCCAAAACCCTGGCCGGACTGGGAAAAACCGGTGCGGTTTATCTGCATGCCATCGGCGGGGCGGCAACCCTGCTGGCCAAGTCGGTGAAAAAGGTAACCGATGTGATTAAGCTGGAGGAATTCGGCGTACCGGAAGCCCTGTGGGTGCTGGAAGTGGAAGACTTCCCCTGTGTGGTGACCATGGATTCCCACGGCAATTCGCTCCATACCCGGATCAGGGAACAGTCCGACGCCGTAGCCAAAGAACTGATCGGGATTTAATTGTTAGCGAAGTGCCCGGCACCGGGGAGGTGCCGGGCGCTTTCAGTTTTTGTCTAAAAAGAATCACCGAGACATCTGGGGCGGGTGCCTCTTTTATAATTGGTATAGTTGATTAACGAGGGTGACCTGCCCGGCGAAAAACGACCAGCACCCTGGCGAGCAAGGATTTTTCGCCCGGCCCTCACGCAGGCGGGAGCGCAGCGACAGCCGGGTCAGGGTTTACGCGGGATTAGCATTCATTCAAGGTTCTTGTAGTATTTTGTGAACACCTTTTGAAAATCAATTGATTTGCTCAACAGCCAAGAGAAATATTGCTCCCAAGCATCTGAATTTGAAATATCAGCATCAGTTACAGTTCTCATGCGACTCGCTTTTTTACCCTCTAAATACATCCATTCCATCTCACATTGAAGCTCTGCGTTGATCTCATCCTTAAACTCTTCAAAACCTTTATACAATTCTTTATCATCGGGTATGTAATATTCACATCGCATCTGATTGTTCCGCGTATCAACCACTAGAGATAGATGTGATTTTGGAATACCGATACTAATATCATACCAATGTTGAGGATGTGTTTTTCTAAAGCTAAGAATTGATTTTCTCTCTTGCCCAAATTTTCTAAAATCAGTCCAAAAATCTAACTGCATCAATTTAATATCTGATAAAGTTGAATCTGTTGAACCTTTTTTGATCGCTTTTGCCCAATCGTTAGGTTGTGATATCACATTAAACTTTGGAGCATATGGAGAATCCCCAATTTGCCATACTTCCATTTCTATTGCAAAAAAATTCGCATGCTCATCGGAATGTTCGTTGAGCCAATCCACCGCCTGTTTGTGTTCGTCCCTTACATCTTTAACAATCCATACAATTATCCCGGCATCAAACCCAGATGCATAAGTTATAAGTTTGCCCAAATGATCATGATCAGTAGACTCTAATTGGTTTTCGATTACGATTTTCCGCCCTCTATTCTCTTCTTCTGCTAAAATATCGACGTTGAATTTCCCAACGTTTGCTTCAGTTTGTATTAACGAAATTTCGATCCCAATTTCATCGCTCAAAAGGCTTAAATTTTCTTCTTTCGCCAACCATTTTGTGAACTGCAGGGCTTCATGTTGCCAGACTTCTCGTAAATCGACTTTTTTCAGTTTAGCTAATTTCATCTTTCCTCCTTGATATTTGTCCTGAATGCTAACGGCTCTGCGCTTTAGCTGCCCACAAAGGAACAGTTGGTTGCTGAGTTAAATTGTTTCTTATTCAAATAGTCGTAAACCTCTAAGTGCCTGTAGGTCAGCTACAAGCGCTTGTTAGCAGTTTCGTTGAATTGGTTTCCCCACGCCCAAAAGAACTTGTCAGCTTTCTTGTACCTTAGGTCCATAATCTCCAAAACATCGGTCAGTTCGTCAATAATTTGTTTCCAGGAATTATAATCCCAATACTCTTTCACCTTCACGGTAGAAAACTTGTACTCACGGTTGAGTGCTGAAATAAGGCGTTTTACCACAGAATCAAAAATTGGGAAGTCAATTGTATTGTGCCAATTACAGTACTTAGTCGCGAATGAATAATTGTAATTTTTGTTACTGGAGAAATGTTTATCAGGAGTTGCTATCTCATCAACCAAGGTCAAATCACCCTCTGAAAGACGTGTATCAATGTTGAAATGAAGTATTTTCCTTGCCATACCGTCTACATCGAAAATGCTAGTTGAGTATAAACGATTAATAACAACCACTTTGTTCAATACAGCTTCATAGGTGTCATTCTTTGGAAAAGAAGTCAATAGTGATATTATCGCTCTATCATACCACCCATACCTTTGTTCGAAGGAGTGGATGAAGTTGTCTATTTCTTGTCTAGTCGGAAACATTTCTAATACTGCTAATATTTATGAAGAATTCTCCCGACCGTAAAATCATGATATTCAGCAAAGGAATTCCTAATATTCCCTGAGGTGGACCCCATAGTCTGGACACTTTTTTTCACTTTTTAGGTGTAGTGCGGTTTCGTTCATTATGCGGCCAATTCTTCCATTGGCTGATTGAAATATACTTTTTCGGGTGTTTGTCTATCAAGTGCTGATAGTTCTATCATGATTGTAGAACCGCATCCATTCCTTGATCCCGGCTCGGGGCAGTCGATTTGGCTGCCCTTTTCTTTTGGTAGGTAGTTCAATCTAATTCAACATAAATGCCCAATCTGCGTATCAAATCCAAACCCCAAAACAGGCGAATTTGGGGCAATTTCGGCCTGGTTTTCTGGGGTTGGGAATTTGCTCTGTATGGGGGTCAGAATTTCCATAATTTAATTTCCATACTGAGGGGTTATTTGACTGGTGGAGACTGGATTTGACAGAGTAGGTGTAGAATCACAAAACCCTGCTCTCTCGTCGGAAAACAAGGTTTGTCGTCGAGTGACTCCGGAGCGACTCGAACGCTCGGCCAATGGCTTAAAAGGACAGTGTGTTCTCGACGATCTCTGACCAAATGTGTGCACTAATTGTGCTGTGATTTTGTCTACTTCTGTCTAGTTCTGTCATATAAAAATGAAAAGGGTAGCAATTCGACTGCCCTTGTAACAGCGCAAATGAAGATACAGGGTGCCACCATCAATCCGGGGACGATTCCTCTTCTTTCTGCGATTAGCTGCAAATTTATTTGCTTGTCTTGGCCGATATCCTCGATTACCACGGTTTCGTTTAAGCTCACGGCAAATGGTTGACTTGCGAACCCCGATAGCTTTGGATATCTCAGATTGTGTATGTCCAGGTTTATGCAAAATATATATTCCGTATCTTTGTTCCAGCGTGAGTTGGCTGTAGCGCTTCATTTGTGCACCTATTATTTAACGGTGAGAATTGCACGAAGCCTACAGCAGTTCAGCTTATTCTGCAACCACTCTGTGAGTTGCACTTGCTAGTTGAATTCAGGGAATATATAACATACTGTGCTGCGTAAAAAATATAAGCTCCCAAACGGCTTTTGGGAGCTTATACCAATTGCTGAGTGCGGTACTATCCGAAGAGTTTTTTGAATACTGGCAGGCACTCTCGGTAACCATCTTCATAAGAACCATTGCCTGGGTGGTACACACTTTCCAGTGAAACAACTCCCTGGTAATTATCGCGCTTGAGGGCGTTGGCGATATCCTCCAGGTAAGGTGCCATATCACCTTCTCCTAACGGACAGAATTGCACTGTAGCCCGGGAGATGTTGGATTTGCAATCCTTGATATGGATATGCCCCAATACATCCTTTACTTCCTCATAGGCATCGGGATAAGGTATCTCAGTACAATAGAGTGTATTGGGAATATCCCAGATCAGTTTAAGGTTCTTGGTTCCCAGATCATCAATCAGTTTTCGACCCAGCCAACCTGATGTGACCATGGCATTATTGCCTGTTTCAACTGCCAGAGTTATGCCCTCATCCTCAGCCAACTGGATGGGCTTTTCCATTAGTTTGAGCAATTTATCCCAGCTGCCGGTACTGGCGACCCATTTTTCGGCGCCATTGTGCCCGAAAATTATCATCTCCTTGCGGAAGCTCATTACCCGAACCATGTCTGTGCCCAGTTCACGGGCAATCTTGATACAGCGCTTCAGACCTTCAAAATGCTTCTGATAAGCTTCATCTTCCGGTTCGGTTGCCATCACCAGCATGCCCACAAAATTGTGCCGGGTTATGCAGGGAACTTTCACATTGTATTTGGTAACCAATTGTTTGATTTTTTCGATTTCCTCAGGAGTTTGATCACCGATTTCTTTGTCCCATACAAACTGTAGTTCGGCATATTCCAAACCTGTTTCATTCATCACTTGCAGAGCATGTTCCAGATCTCTGCTAATACCATCTGTAATAACACCAAGCTTCATAGTATCTTGCCCCTGTTTATTGTTGTTTGACTTCAGTTCCGGCGATTTGCTCCAACAGCTTTATAATAGCCCAATTATCTTCATCCGGGAAGAGAGAAATTCCTGAACGAAATAATTCAAAAGCTGCGGCTGCAGTGAACATGGCGACTCCATTTTCTTTTGCCATGGCCATCGATATTCCTAAATCTTTGTACATCGTTCCAATATGACTGCCAGTGTCCTTGAACCGACGCTCCATGATTAATTTTGCTGAGTTTTTGAATAAGGGGCTGCTGACCCCGCTGGCTCCGAAAACCTCATATAATGTTTCAGCTTTTACCCCGGCTTTCACACCAAGGACCAACGATTCAAAAATAGCGGTGAAGCTGGCGCCTATCAAGGCTTGCAAAGCGGCTTTGACAGTCTGTCCAATACCAATTTCCTCACCGACGTGAAATATATTTGATCCAACTGCTTCCAGAACATCTTTGCAGTCATCAAAGACACCCTTTTTTGCTGATGTCATCAGGGTAAGGGTTCCGCTATCAGCACCTGATTTGCCACCGCTGACCGGGGAATCAATCAGGTTGATGCCGGCAGCCAGAATCGGTGCTTCAATCTCTTTGATTTCAGAAGGATTGATTGTTGCGGATACTATAATTGTAGACCCTGGCTTCAGTCCTTTTAATAATCCGGTTTCTCCCTGGATGACTTCTTTTACCTGCTGTCCATTTAGCACCATGATGAAGACCGCATCCGATTGGCTGGCAACTTCCTGGCAGGTCGCCATTGGATTCCCGCCCAGATTTTTCAGTTTTTTTAATCGGTCTTCGCGTACATCAAACCCGCTTAAGATAAATCCATTTTTCAGTAAATTGACTGCCATGCCTATGCCCATGTCCCCCAAACCGATAATTCCAATATTCTTCATCATTAGCCTCTCATGGTGATTATTTATTAGTGCATCATCCTGTTATTTCAACAGCGATGGAATCCAAAGTGTTAATTGTGGAAAGATACTGATCAGGATCAGCGTCAGGATATTGGCTGCCAGGAAGGGGGCCGTGCCCTTGAAGATCGTTCCGATCCCCAGACCGGAAATGGCAGCCCCGACATTTATGCAGGTACCCACCGGCGGGGTGACAGCGCCCACGGCCAATCCGGAAATGAGTATTGCGCCGAATTGAATCGGCGAAATGCCAACAGCGGTGCAAGCTGGCAGGAATACCGGGGTCAGCAAAAGGATTGCCGGACTCACATCGATAAAGGTGCCGGCTATCAGAATTATCGTCACAATGAACAGCAGCATGACGACCGGTGGCAGATTCAGGGCAACCATGAAACCGGCCACGGCCTGGGGCACTCTTTCCAGCGCCAGCACCCAGATATATAATTTCGACAGGGCAATAACAACCATGATTTTGGCACTGGTCATAATTGCTGAATTAAGACATTCCGGCAGTGTAACAGTGAAATATTTCTTATAGTTCTTGATACCCAGAAAGATCAGACCAATTACAAAGGCATAAAAGACACCGATAGCAGCGGACTCCGTTGCAGTGGCAATGCCAAAGACTACTGATCCCACCACGAAGATGGGCATAATCAAGGCCAGGCTTGAGCGCTTGACCTGCCGGTATACGTTTTCGGGTGCCAGACTGACTTCCTCTTTAGGGTATTTATTCCGGATTGAAATCAACATCGTGATAACCAACTGGAAAACACCGATCATAACACCGGGGATCAGTCCTCCCAGGAATAACTTACCCACCGATTCCTCGGCGACAATTGCGTACAGGACCATCGGGATGCTGGGAGGGATGATCATTCCCATGGTAGATGAGGCAACCGTAATACCGGTGGCAAATCGCTTGGGATACCCGCGTTTTTCCATCTCCGGAATCAATACCGCTCCTATGGAAGCCGTATCTGAGGCGGATGAGCCGGATATGCCCCCAAATATCATACTGGCAAATACATTGACCAGGCCCAGACCGCCGCGGAAACGACCAACAAACAACAGGCTGAAGTCAATCAGGCGCGAGGTGATCTTGGTCTTGTTCATCAGCAATCCCATCAGGATGAATAATGGGAGGGCTATCAGGGCATACATATTCAAACCGGAGAAAAAGCGCTGGGGCAGGATCAGGAGCAGTTCCGGACGATAGATGATAAAATACGAGAATGCGGATAATCCCAGGGAATACGCTACCGGAATACCCAGCATCAGGAATATTAGTAAGCTTAACAATAATATAGTCATGGAATTACAGAGTGGTAGCCTTTTGATGAATACGAACAATAATCTGAAATAAACAGTATATAACAGCAATTGCACAACTGATCGGGATTATTATCTGCAGGTAGTAACGCGGTATCCCCAGTACCGCAGTAGTGTAGCCCCCGGTCTTACTGATCCATGGGATACTGTATTTTATCATGGCACCGTTTAGGAAGGCAATCAATAGAAGCTTAAGTATATCTACAGCTTTTTTAAGCTTACCTGGCAGTTTATCAACAAAGAAGGTAATGGCAATATGCTCATCCCTGCCAACTACGGCGGCTGCACCCAGAGCGGATGTGTAGATGAACAGAATGACGACCAGCTCATTACCACCGACTATGGTGGTGTTGAAGCCGTAGCGTAGGAATACCAGTGCAATCACCAGGAAAATAATGAAAAAGAATAATATGCCAAGGATATAACCCAGATAGCGGGTCAGGGCTTGTTCACTCTTTATCAATGATTTCAATTTACCGACTCAAATATTCTGATCATGTAGCTCTCATTCGTATGAATTCTGCACTACTCATTGGCAATCGCCGCTCGGGCATTATCGATATCTTCCCAGGTAAAATAGCCCTTATCGATAAAATGCTGATAAACCGGAACTGCAGCCTCGCGAAACTTTTCAAGGTTGGCAGACGATACGTAATTCGTCTCAAGCTTTTCAGATAATTGTTTGAGGTATAAATCCTCATTATCACGATTCAGCCGATCGCTGTATTGCATTGTCTCAACGGCCACCTCATCGAAAATTAGTTTCAAATCATCGGGAAGACTTTCATACCAGTCCAGGTTTACCATGAATGGGTCAGGTCCCGTGGCATAATAGGATATCGTCAGGTATTTTTGCACTTCATATATCTTATAATCCCATATGTTGGACACGGCGTTATCCTGGCCATCAACAACACCGGTTTTCAAAGCCATATACACTTCGCTGTAAGGCAATTGCTGAGGATTGACACCCAGGCTGAGCGAGTTAATAACATAGACCTCCTGAGGTGGGACCCGCATTTTTAACCCCTTCAGATCATCTGGTGATCTGATCGGTCTGATGTTGTTGGTGTGGGCCCGGAAACCCTGGGATATGCCACAGGCAGGGATATGGAAGCCGTTAGCCCGGGCTTCACGGTTTACATTCTGAGTGAATTCACTGTTAATCAGTTTTAATGCCTGGTCCCAGTCATCAACCAGAAAGGGCAGCATGAAGAGGTAGTATTTCTTATTGGCATGGATAAATGCACCACTGCGCGTTCCCTGCAATACACCTGTCACCACCATATCAAGAATTTCGAATTCTGTCCCCAATACGGCTGAGAAATAATTTTCTACCTGAATCCGGCCATCGGATCGTTGTTCAAGTTCCTCCTCGAAAAACACCATTGATTGGCTGCGGGGGTGTTGTTCGGGCTGTGAATTGCTATAGTTGAAAACGTATACAGATTGACCCGGCGGAAATTCGCTGCCCAGAATTATGATGAGAATTACCAGCTTCCATTTCGTAATTGTCATCGCGTTGAAACCTCCAATCCTAAATAGATAGAATCATTGAATGTTGCACTTCAGAATCTGGATACTCAGTGCGGACAATTTTCATTCTGGTTCTGTGGATGACAGCACTGAATACCGAGGGGGCTATTCGGTTCGGGAATACTGGTAGATGATTTCCCCTTTTTCATTGACGAATGTCATAATTAATTCATCTTCCTTGATAGTGCATAGAGAAAATCCAGGTTCGGGATTGCCAAATATCGTGTTTTCTGTTACATCAACTTTGCGCGTTAAGGAGGCAGAACTGTTCACAAAATAATCCACATCGGAATGGGGGACCCTGATATGCTGAAAATTGTGGATATGACCACAGACGGAGAAATCCACTTTGTGCTTGTCCAGTAGCGGTTGGAGCCGGTCCTGCAGGTCTCCCCGTTCTGATGGAGTCTTGTAGGTACCAGCATATATCGGATGGTGGCCCATTACGATGACCCATTTCGCATCTGAAGCACCCAGTGTTGAATCCAGCCAGGCCATTTGCAGCTCAATTGATTGTTTTTCTGCATCCGGCCATTCGTCTGGTTTGTTCCGGTATTTATCGATGAGCGCAGGGGTGTCAATAAACACCAGCAAAGCTTCAACATCTTCATCAATTGAATACTGTTTGGCATAATAGCGCCCATTGCTCACCCAGCGCCGGCTGATGGCGGTGTAATCAAGGACAGCCTGTGTGTTACCCTCATATTAATGGTTGCCCAGTACGGGATACCAGGGAATCATTAATTCGGGGTGCTTATATATCCATTCGAAGTTCGTATTCCACAGTGGATCATGGACAGACTGGACACCCATGAAATGATGAATGTCACCCAATGTAGCAATGAAATCCGGTTCAGAATATTCAGCTACCATACCCATCATCTCAGCGACCGGTTTTTGATCATAATATCCATTTCGGCCCAGGTCGCTGGCAATCATGAAGGTAAAGTGTTCTTCCAGCAGTGCCAGTAATTGAGCATCCAATGGGGCAGTAGTTTTCGATTTTCCAAGTATCTCACCGGCAAAAGAGATATTGACCAGCATCAGTACTACTATGAGGCAGATAGATTGTTTTTTGAATTTCACGTTTTCCTCTGGATAATTTGGTCTGCAGGTGCTAGCGTTTGTAGACTGCCCGTGGATCCCTATCAGTACTGATTGACAGGGGCGGATCAAATGATTGTGCAATTGCCGCCCATGAAGTGAGTTTGAAATTTTGATTCTCACCAGGATTAATCCCATCCTGGGTGACAAAAACACCTTTCGGAAAAGCATCACCCAGCCCAAAATTGGTTACATCAATCCCATCGGTTTCCTGTACACCATCGACTGTCTCACCATCGGTTACCTGAATCGTTCCCACGTATTCGTTATTATCTTCTCGAGTATAGATTACATATGTGTTGTTGCCCTGGCTTGAGGCAATCAGATAACCGGTAGTACGGTCTGCGGAATATATCGTCAATCCTTCCAGATCGGGGTATATGTGATTGCCAACTGAATCAATCAGTGTTTTAGTCGGCCCTGCTTCAGGTTCGGCAGGAAACTTCCATAATGCAGCTTCTTCCTCTCCTACATACAGAAACCCGGTGATATCGTCGGCTACACAACCTTCAGGCTGTGAATCAACTTTTAATTCTCTGACCAGTTTTCCATCAACCAGTCCTTGTCCGTTGTCAAACAGCTCCCATTGCTCAATTTTACCAGTCTTGTCATTCATGAATGCGTAGTACTTACCAGTCTTCGAACTGTAGTACATGCAGGATCCGTATACACCATCCTCCAGGCCCAGCGTTATATCACGGGCTGCAGCTGGGATCAATTCTCTACTTTCTGGATCAACCTTATAAACAGCAATCGAGTTCAAATCACGGTTGCCTGCCGTTACCAGCGCAACTGATTCACCGCCAAGGGGGAAATTGTAGCGAATATCAACGTTATTCATACGGCCGGCCTCAACCAGTTGAATCTGGTTGCCTGAAAGGTCATAGACCAAAAGACCAGCACCCTCTTTTTTATGGGTACCTATGATTGTTGATAACACAGGATCTGAAGGATGAATCCAGATACAAGGGTCATCAGCAGCATCATCATCGCTGGGAACCGGTGCGGTTTCCATTGTTGCTGTTACCTGATAAACAGTATCGGTGATAGTATAGGTTTTGGTTCCATTGCAGCCTACCATTATCAATAGTGCTAGTAAGCCAATTAAATGTTTCATTGTAATGTATCCTTGATCATTGATATTTATAAGAACTGTTTTAAAAAAAGCTGACACACAAAATAGTAATGCCAGCTTTTCTTAGTTACTATTTGTTACTTTTAAAAGTCGAACTTGATTCCTGCACGGACATTGAATGAATACAATTCCCGTTGGATCGGGGAATCTGGATCGCCCATGTAGTAAACCAGTGGTGTATTGGTAATATTCATTGCATCACAGTACAGCTTGATATTGCTCTTCAGATTATAAGAAGCTGAAAGATCAATCTGGGTATTGTTGGCATAATAAATATCTTCATCTTCATCACCACCAATTTCATCAATGTACTCGCCATGGAAATTGGCTGCAATCTTGGCGGCAAAACCCGATTTTTCATATGACAAGCCTAAATTACCAATATTTGCTGCTTGTCCGGGTAGCGTTGTCGCTTCGCGATCAAAATATTTTGCCTCAGAAGTGGTATTTGTGTAGTTCATATAAATTCCCAGGCCACTTAATGATCCCGGCAGGAAAGTAAGCGCCTGTTGCCATTGAACTTCAAATCCACTGAGCGTTGCATCAGGACCATTAAGTGGATAAAAACGCTCTTCAACCCATTCACCACCAAATGGTTCGGTTTCATCATCAAATTCTTCATATGTATTGTAAATATAGTCCTGCATTGTTTTTGTGAAGAATCCTCCGGAAATAATACCTAATGAACCAAGATAGTATTCAACCATAATATCAATATTGGTCGACGTTGTAGGAATCAGATTAGGGTTACCTTCTTCTAATTCACCATCGTCAAACTTCTTGAATGGTACCAGAGTAACATAATCTGGCCGGGCGATTGATTGAGTGAAGGCAGCCCTGGCAACCAGGCGGTCACCCACATTGTACCTCAGATGAACCATAGGCAGTACATTGGTGTAGTCATTTGTGCCATCAACCTTTGTCATCACACTAGCTGCGTCATCGGCATCTTCGGCAGCCGCAAGGTCCCCTTCCCAGCCATGATAAGCAACATTAGTCATTTCGACTCGTGCACCGGCCAGCAGCATTAACTGGCCAAAATTCAAATTGGTCATACCATAGAAGGCTGTGACATCCTCTTCAGCTTCCCAGGTCTCGTAATAATTTGCTTCAATGCCAGGGAATGATTCGAAATCACCATCTTTATTGTCTTCCCAGAAATCAGCAAATTCCTCTGGGTCAATACCATATTCGTGGGAATAATTGCCATCCAATAATTCGCCGCCTTCAATATCCGCTCTAAAATCGGTGCCCATCAGATCATCATCACCATCCCACTCATATAATAACTCACTGGTTTTATCGGATGTTTTACTCTTTAGCCGCGCTTTTGCGCCAAACTTAAAGTTTCCAGCTGCAGAACCAAACGAGTATGGCATTTGAACATTGAAAGAGCCGGTATAGTCTCTGTCTTCTGTCTTTTCTCCATCTTTAAATTCCATTTCCTGGAATTCGAATTCGCTGAAATCGTCATAATCTGCACCGTTGGTAACAGTAAGTAATGGGTAAATTTCATCACTGATATCATAATCCAGATCAAAGCCTTCCTGTTCAAATTCAATACTACGGCTCGGATCGCGAACTTCCTCTGCGTATGAAGTTGATAGATTATAGTCAATTGCGATATTACCAACTTCGTGTTTTCCACCAACAGCAACACTTTGAATAACCGATACTGATTTACGGTCTTTCAATTCACGAACAACAGGAGCGGCAACAACACTGTTTTCATCGGAATATCCAGTGCCTGGTTCTTCGTCATCGACTGATTTTCCTAAACGAAAACGAAGTCTGTGACTGACTTCATAATCAGTAAAGGTATTATGCAGGTAACGGAAGTATAATAATGAATTATCGCTAAGTTTGTAATCCAGATTTAGATTTAAACCTACGCGTTTGCGATTCAAATCATATGTCCGCATCTGAATATCGTCGAGTGTTTTTGCATCAGCGGCATCGGTTTCATAAATAACATCACCGTCATCAACTTCGGCAGTATCGCTAGTTACCCATTCGTATTCATCATTCCATTCCATTTCCACGTTATCAGTGGCCATATCAGCATTATTATAACTGCCGCCAATCAATAATCCCAAATTTCCGCCCATGAATTGATTACCGTAGGTGAAAGTCAATTTTTGGTTCAGATCGCCACGCAGATTTCGATATCCGCCGGATACGTCTGCTTTGATTACCCGTCCGGCATAATCAAAGGCATTTTTGGTAACCAGGTTGACTGAACCACCAACGGCGTCGCCATCCATGTCCGGCGTTAAAGCTTTGCTGACCTCAATTGCACCCAGCAGATCGGATGGAATAATGTCAAGCGAAACGTTGCGGTTATCATCCTCCGGCGATGGAATATTATTACCGTTGATCTGGGTTGAGTTTAATCTGGCTTCCGTACCGCGAATCAGTATGTAGCGGGCCTCGCCTTGATCCTGTTGGACCGATACACCAGGTAATCTCCGCAATGCCTGGGCGGCGTTTGGATCCGGGAACGCCTCGATTTGATCGGATGAAATAATATTCTCGATGTGGTCGGATGCTTTTTGCTGACTGAGAGCTTTGGCCTCACCCTGTCTCAGTCCGGACACCACCACTTCTCCCATCTCAATGTAACTGACTGTGACAGCTATTTCATAATGGTTATCCCGGCTGTTCTCACTAACGGTGATTTCCTGCGTATTATCCTCATATCCGATGTATTTGACGGACAGGGTATAATCGCCGACCGGGACATTTTTAATGATGAAGTCACCGGAACGATCGGTTGATGCTCCGTAGGTTGTGCCAACCAACAGCACATTAGCTCCCGGTAAAAAAGAACCGTTATTGGCATCTGTGACTTTACCAGTAATATTTGCTGCTGGTATTGAAAATACCAATCCCAATGTTATTACCGCCAACCAAACTCCTCTTGATCGGCAGTCCGAATTTCTACTTGGACTCATACTACGATCCCCTTGATTTGTTTAGAAAACAACTATTTGTCTATACATAATAGCAATAAACGTTAAATGTATCAAGAGATATTTTCACTACTGTCGGTTAAAGAGGATTGAGCTTTTATCCAAGGAGCCTTGAGAAAGGTTACCGCAGTGAGAAAGTCCTCAAGCTGGCCATAGTGGAATTGTTGAATCATGTCTTAGGCTGGTGTCGGCAGTTCTGACGGAGAGTAATGATGACTGGCCGACTGGAAGGATTTATTTGAGCAAAGAGGATGATATACAGGAGCGTCCTGAATCAGCATTTTACAGAAAAATTGTTGCTTAACCATAAGCCTTTGCTTTGCTTTTTCCGTCTATGCTTTCAGCACTGAATGTAAACCATTCAAT
>LSCG01000042.1 GCA_001577055.1 Fidelibacterota bacterium TCS56 | reverse complement strand
TCAGTTCTACGATACCCACCGCCGGGATCAGCAAGTCACCGGCCGGCCCCACCTGCAGATTGAGGGCAATATTTTCCGTCGATATAATATTGATGCCAAAAATGTCACCCGGTCCCACCAGATAGCGCTGGGGATCAACCGGATTTTCCAGGGCGACACTTTTCAACTGCTCCACATTCAAATCTGCTAATTGCTGCTGCAGCGGAATCTCAAACTCATCCGCCTTGAAACTAAGGGCATTCGGATTGGTTTGTCCCCGAATTGACGCGAACACCAATATTGAATAAAGCAGTAAATGGTTGATATTTCTCATCATACTAATAATTTCTGTTTGTCAAAAGGCGAAATTGAAATACTCGAATCAAGTCTTGGCCCCATTATTTTAAGCCCTGTTTTTAAGATTGCCGGCCCACATTATCAAATTTAAAACCCAACCGCTCTAAATCAGCAGGTGGAATAATATTTCGTGTGTCCAGCAGAACTGCTGTTTTCATCATTGATTTCATCATTTTCAAATCCATGGCGCGGAATTCGTTCCATTCGGTCATGATTACCGCCGCATCAGCATCGGCCACGGCCGCCTGCCAACTGTCGGCACAGTTCAAATCCGGAAACAAGGCCCGCATCGATTCAGCAGCCACAGGATCATAGGCCGTCACATCTGCCCCGGCTGCATACAATTCGCGCAACATGATAATCGCCGCCGAGTCGCGCACATCATCGGTCTGCGGTTTGAAGGCCAGCCCTAAAACGGCGATTTTACGATTGGTGAAATCACCACCTGCCAGTTTGCGCAATTTGTCCACCATCCGCTGTTTCTGCGCTTGATTGGCGGCGATCGTCGCTTTTATGGTGGCTATTTCCACGCCGGCTTTTTCGGCGATCGAGACCAGAGCGTTGGTGTCTTTGGGAAAACATGATCCGCCATATCCGGGACCCGGATGCAGGAATTTAGCGCTGATACGGCCATCCAATCCCATGGCCTTGGCCACCTGATGCACATCGGCATTGACCGCCTCGCAGAGATTTGCGACTTCATTGATAAAAGTAATTTTCATCGCCAGAAAAGCATTACTGGCATATTTTATCGTTTCGGCCGTCGCAATCGTGGTATGGACAATCGGTGTTTCGTTGATGTACAGCGGGCGGTAAACATCCTTCATTATATTGAAACTGCGCTCCGAGTCGGCGCCAATCACTACCCGGTCCGGCCACAGAAAATCTTTGACGGCCGCCCCCTCGCGTAAAAATTCCGGGTTGGAGACATAGCCAAATTGATCTGATCCATTGGAATTTTCCCTGATTATCTGCGACACCTGCTGCCCAGTGCCCACCGGCACGGTACTTTTAGTGCAAACGACTTTATACCGATTGAGATTTTGGCCGATTTCCTCCGCCACCTTCAACACCGCCGATATATCGGCTTCACCATTATCGGACTGAGGGGTACCGACGGCGATGAAAACCACCTCCGCCGAACGGATCGACTGGGCCAGCTCGGTGGTAAAAACCAGGCGCCCCTGCTCAATATTGCGCTTGATAACCTCTTCCAGGCCCGGTTCATAAATGGGAATCTGCCCGTTTTTCAGGGCAGTAATTTTCTTTTCATCGATATCGCAGCAGGTAACCTGATGCCCGAAATCAGACAGACCGGTACCGCTGACTAAACCAACATATCCCGTGCCAATAACCGTAATTTTCTTCATATTCCCTGATCAATCCTGTCGTAAACCTACGTCGATTTCCTTTTTTGATGAAACTGCAAAACGTCCTTACTGCAAGCCAAAACGCCGGCGGATTATCCACTCCGACACCAATAAAGCGATGATGATTCCCAGCAGGAGATATTCTTCATGAAATCTGATATTAAACCGACGGGTCAATATGGTTTCCTCCGCCTGCAGCAAATCAAAAAGATTATACCTTTCGTCCCAGGGAAAATACTCCCCGGCGGAATTGTCGGCAATGCGCTGCAATGCCCGCCGATTCACAAATACTTTATTCAATTCAATTTGCCCGACGGTAACGGTAAAATCGCCGGTCTGGATCACGGCCTCTTCACCATTGTTCCTGATGATTTCATATTGATAGTCGCCCGCATTTGAGGCATAAAATTCCCCCTGCCAGCGATTTTCCCGGGCATCCCGATCGAGTTCCACAGTCCCGACGACCTGATCATCGCGACTGATGCGGGCATAAGGATTGCCGGTGGTTGCGGTGTTCTCCTGCCTGATCTGATACCCGGATATTTTGATTGCTTCGCCCTGCTGGTAATAATCCTTGTTTAACCGAAAGAAAGTCCTTTCGGTTCCCCGCGTCCGCAGCAACCACCCTGTCAGCGAAGTTTGCATATTGGACACAAATGAAGCCTGGGCCGTTCCCGTCAGTTGGTAATACAATTTACTGAAATCGGGCGTAGTCCAGGTCAGGCTGCGCAAATTATCCTTTTCACCGGCAATTAATACCGCCATACTGACCGGTCCCTCCAGATAGGCCAGGGCCTGCAATTCGTCCACTGCCGGTTCAACCTGGATTCCGGTCATTAGCGGCGGCAACTGTGATTCTGACGGTATCCGCAGATAATCGGCGCCGGCCATGACCGGCGACCGGCTGAATCCTTCGGCGAAATACAACCTTGAATCCCGCTCCTCATCCAGCACTTTGCCGTAATCCCGCAAGTGGAAAAAAGGATATAAGCCACCGGCCAGTTGATTGTTCACATCCGGTCCCACAAACCAGGCAATCGAAGATTTCTGGCTGGCCAGTTTACGGGCGAAAATCCTTTGCCATTGGGTGGTGAGGGGGCGGATGGGGAAATTATCAAAAATTATCAGATCAAATTGGGTTTCCCAGAATTGCTTCATCGGTGGATCGACCCGATCAAGTTTCTGGACAAAATGGGTTACCGCCAGCCGTGGTGAATCGGTCAACAATCGTTTGATAACGCCCGTGTTGAAATTAGGTCGGCCGGTTATCAGGGCTACCTGATAATGGTCTTTTAACACCGTAATTTTAAAGCGCTGGCGATTGTTGCGAATATTAATCTCTTCCTCTAGTGAAGAGACCACCAATTCAAATTCGTTCACACCCAATTCATCCGCCTCGAACTGAAACTGGATATCCTGATGGGCATCTCCGCCCCGGACGGTGATAAAGCCCGACCCGGCGGGCTGGCCTTTATACATCAGGATTACATTCAACCGCTCTGCCAGATTACCGATAGCGGACACCACGGCCTTCAACGTCAAAGTTTCACCTTTGATCGCCACGGTGGGTACGTCAATGGAATGAATCGCCACATCCACCATGGGAATGGTATCACCGATACCAATCGTGTAAATCGGCAGATTGGCATTCTCGGAAAGCTGGACCGGGTCGATTCCCTGGGTGGGCTGGCCATCGGTTATCAACACTGCCCCGGTGTTCAACTGGGGATCCAGCTTGTTGATATTTGTCAAAACCGCCCCCAGATCGGTGGAATTTCCA
This sequence comes from Fidelibacterota bacterium TCS56, assembly GCA_001577055.1. Lineage (GTDB taxonomy): Bacteria > Fidelibacterota > Marinisomatia > Marinisomatales > TCS56 > TCS56. The sequence goes on along the minus strand of LSCG01000042.1, from coordinate 19,974 downwards.
TCGGTGGTAATCATCGGTTCGGTATAAAACGGCCGCACATCCTGATCAAAATGATAAACCGCCGTGGCAATCTTGCGTTTTTCCAACTCTCGCTGAAACCCGGCAATACCGCTGTTTACCGCCGCCAGCGAAAATTTCTGGTGATAGCCCATGCTCAGGGAATTATCCAGAAAAATATTCCATTTCCGGTCGATTGTTCGATCATTACGAACCTGAAATTCGGGCTGTAATAATAATACCAGCCCGATCAAGATCAGCATGGTTCTCACGCCCAGCAGCCAGCGGGCAAATCGATATTGGCGTAAAACCGCGAAGAAACCCCACCCCATGGACAGCAGCGCCAACCCCGTCAGGAGCCAGAACCACAGGTCGGCGGCGTGGCGGAAAAATAATTCAATCATTGCGCGCCTGGCAGCGGAAAATTCGGTTCCACCGGAAAATCCAACGGGTCGCGGCGTCCGGCCTGCAGGTAAATCTCACCGAGATAGGCGATCATGGCGCCGTTATCGGTGCATAAATCCAAATCAGGATATAATACTTTATATTCATCGGGTAAGGTCGTGCGGACCTGTCGGCGCAATAATTGATTGGCCGCCACCCCTCCGGCGATTACACAGGTCCGGGCGCCGGTAGTTTTCAGCGCCTGCCGTAATTTAGCCACCAGTACATCGATAATCGCCGCCTGGTAGCTGGAGGCTACGTCAGCCAGGGATACACGGCCTTTCGCATCGAAATCATTCATATAATACAACAGCGCCGTTTTCAAACCGCTGAAGCTGAATTCAAGGCGCTGATCATTTATAAAAGCTCGCGGAAAAACGACCGCCGTGGGATCGCCTTCCCGGCCGACTCGTTCGATCTCCGGTCCACCGGGATATTTCAACCCGAGAATCCGGGCGCCTTTGTCAAACGCTTCCCCGGCGGCATCGTCGCGGCTTTCGCCCAGCAGCCGGTATTTACCCAGTTCCATCACGTGCCACAACTGGGTATGTCCACCGGATACCAGCAGACAGATAAAAGGAAATTGCAACTGGGGATCAGCTAAAAAATTTGCGAAAATATGTGCTTCCAGATGATTTACGCCCACCAGTGGCAACCCGCGCCCGCCGGCCAGACCTTTGGCAAAACACACGCCGGTCAACAGCGTCCCGGCCAGGCCAGGCCCCCGCGTCACAGCTATCCCATTCAAATCATTCAGTGACAGTCCGGCTTTTCCCAGGGCCTCCCACACCACGGTATTCAGGTATCGTTCGTGTTCCCGGGAGGCAATCTCCGGCACTACACCACCGTAACGGCGGTGAATCTCCTGGGAGTTAACCACCGTGGCCAGAATTTCACCATTACGGCAAACCGCGGCGGCTGTTTCGTCGCAGGAGGTTTCGATACCCAGTACGGCCATGTTATTTCCGGGTGACTACCAGCTCTAAATTGCGCGGTGAAAGGTCACTCCAGCCAATCAGACCGGCAGGCGGCGTGACGGTGGGTTCGTAAAATTGTTGCCGGGGCGTCCATTGCTGGGCGAAATTGATTTCTACCCGGATATCTTCCGGTTGAATGGTGGCAATTTGATCGATGCCGCCGGTAATTGTCAACGCCACTGTCCGGGGATTCACAAATACCCGTAAATCCGGTAATATGTTGGTCACTTCTACCGCTATTTCACTGATTATCCGTTCGCCGATGGCCTGCACATCCTGATAGTATTCGATTTCATTCACCGACATGTGGATCAGCCGATCCAACTCTGTCAAATCCAACTTGCGGTTCAGCGTTATATCCAGATTGTCAATCGTATCACTGACAGCCAGCACTTGACTGATTTGGCCCACCAGCTCTTTTGGCCCTGAGATTTGAACTTCCTGCGGATCAATCCGCGGTTCCCCCACCAGCAGATATCCCGGGGCCGGCGCCAGCAACATGTTGCTTATTACCGGTACTTCTTTCGTCATAATATCATCCAGCGAGATATGCAGTGAATCGGGATAGACTACCTCCAAATAATTGATAGCAAACGAGGAGGGAATATAGATTTTCTGCGGGTAGCGCTCAAAATACTCATTCAGGATGAAATCATATTCAGTGCGCATGCGTTCCAGGTCAACCACCAGTTTCAAATCGAAAAAATCTTTCAGTAACCGCGCCTTCAGCAAGGCACGCCCCGTTCCGTTGAAGCGCACTACTGCCGTCCGCGGGATTTTGTGTCGCAACGTTTTCCGCGATTGGATGTTCCGCACCTCGATCGGCACGTCCAGCTCGGCGGTAAAATTTTTCTGGCTGGTAACGAACAGCCATAATAAAAACGCCAGCAGAAAGGCTCCGATTATTAAACCGATCTGCTGGCGTGTTGGAAGGAATTTCATTAGCAGGGTTGGTTATCCCTTGCGCGATTCCGCTTAGTCTTGGTCTTTCGTTTCGGTCTTTTCAGTCTTATCGTCGTCGTCGGATACCGAATTCAATAATTCATCAGGAAGCTCGATTTTTTCACCGGCGGGAATATTCTGTTTATCAAGATAATCTGAAACATCATCCCGCTTCTTACTGACTTCGGCAGCCAGGTCTTCCATGAACAGGATGACTTTTTTATCATCCGGTTTGACTTCCATAACCACGGCGGTAACGGTTGCGCCCTGCTTGAATTTTCGTCCCATGGCTTTGCGATCACGTTTAGACAGTTTGGTTGTGGGAATAATACCTTCCACATCCATTTCCAATTGGACAATAATTCCCTTGTCCAATACACGGATTATTTCGCCATCCACCGATTTACCACCGGTGAAATGCTTGATTATCTCAGGCCAGGGATCGTCGGAAACCTGCTTTAATCCCAGAGAAATACGGCGGCTGTCCCGTGAGACTTCCAGTACTCTGACTTCCACATCCTGGTTCTTTTCAAGGACTTCCTTTGGATGGCGGATGACCTTGGTCCAGGACAAATCGGATACATGGATCAAGCCGTCGATGCCTTCAGCCAGTTCGACGAAAGCGCCAAACTGGGTCAGATTGATCACCTTACCCTTCTGGATAGTGCCAATCATGAAGCGATCTTCAATCTCATCCCAGGGATCCGGCTGCAATTGCTTGGCGCCCAGACTGATCTTGCGCTCTTCCGAATCGATGGACAGCACCATGGCGTCCACTTCGTCGCCCATGGAATAAATTTCCGATGGATTGCGAACATGCCGGGTCCAGGACATCTCAGAGACGTGAATCAGTCCTTCCACACCCGGTTCGATTTCAACGAAGACGCCATAATTGGTCATGCTGACGATCTTACCCTTGATCTGGGATTCAATCGGGTATTTGTCTTCCACATTTTCCCAGGGATGGGGGGTCAATTGTTTCAAACCCAGAGAAACGCGTCGTTTTTCCTCGTCGTAATCGATGATTTTAATCGTAAGGGTTTCATCCATCTCAACGATTTCCGACGAATGATTAACCCGTCCCCAGGACAGATCAGTGATATGTAACAGTCCGTCAATACCGCCCAGGTCGATAAATACCCCAAAATCGGTAATATTCTTTACCCGGCCTTCCATAACCTGACCGGCTTCGATTTTCTCGAACAGGGCTTCCCGTTGTTCCTTGAGGCTTTCCTCAAGAATAATCTTGTGGGAAACTACCACGTTTTTGCGGGTCTCGTTTAATTTAACAATCCGCAGTTCAATTTCCTGGTCCAGGTATTTATCAAAATCCTGTACCGGCCGGACATCGATCTGTGATCCGGGCAGGAAAGCCTGCACACCTTCCAGATCTACAACCATCCCGCCCTTAATCCGGCGGATGATTTTTCCGGTGAGAACTTTTTCAGAATCATACAATTCTTTGATTTCACGCCAGCGGCGCATAAAGTCGGCTTTTTCCTTGGACAGCACGGTATTCCCGCTGCGGTCCTCAATATACTCCAGGAATACTTCCATTTTCTCACCGACTTTGGGCGCTTTTTCTCCAAATTCGGCTCGATTGATTATTCCTTCGGATTTGAAGCCGATATCAACCAGCACTTCTTTATCATTCATTCCGATTATCCGGCCATCGATGACCTGATTCTCGCTGATGTCGGAAATGGTGTTGTTATATTTTTGTTTTACATCTTCAGGAATGTCAGCTTCCTGATTGGCGTCCTGCAATTCCCGCTTGGTGACGGTTTTAACCTCGGCGAAAATATCGGGATCGAGATAATTAATTTCCGGTTTTGGTTCTTCGACAGCAGGTGATTCCACTTCTTTAGTGGCCTCTTCACTGACCACGGTGGATTGTTCCTCGGCGGTCTGTTCAGCTGTCTGTTCTACTTTAGTTTTTTCAGTCATTAGGTTTCCTATTTGCAAGTTGATTTTTTACCTGTTCAACAATCAGGGTTACTTGTTCGTTAATAGTGAGATTTGATGTGTCAATTTCCCGGGCATCTTCAGCCTTGCGGAGCGGTGAATGGTCGCGGGATGAGTCTTTCTGATCGCGCATTTTCAGATCGGCAATCAACTCATCCAGTGAGCGCGTTTCACCCAGTCTTTCCATATCAAGCTGCCGGCGGCGGGCACGGGCCTCGTAATCCGCCACGATAAAAAACTTGAAACGGGCCTCTGGAAATACCACCGTACCGATATCGCGGCCTTCCACCACACAATTCCGGGTGGCGGCAATTCGCCGCTGCAGCGGCACCATGGCCTGACGGACAATCGGTGCAGCGCTTACGGCGCTGACCTTGGCGGTAACGTCGATGGAGCGTATATCCTGTGATACATCCCGACCATCTAAAGTTATCCTGGTTTCACCGTCGCTGGTACTCAGGTGTAAATCCAGACGCCCCAGCAGGTCAGATAAGGGTGCTTCATCGACAATATTCAATCCGTTTTCCAGTACTGCCAGGGTAACTGCCCGATACATGGCACCGGTATCCAGATAAGTAAATCCCAATTCCCGTGCTACAAGACGGGCGGTGGTACTTTTACCACTGGCGGCGGGACCATCAATTGCTATTATCATCAATCTCGATTCTCAATAAGCCTGCAAATTTAACTTGCCTGGTATTCACAACCAATGAAATTGACTACTCAAATGCCAACAAAAATCCGGTCGCAATTGCTTGATTTTATTTAATCCGATAACCTTTATCTTCGGTTTCAAAAACCCATCCCACCATACGGCTGATATCCAGGATATCGCCCTTCAGCTTGAATTTCCGCTTGCGGTAAATATATGACGAGTGTTCTTTCTCATCGATACGATTCATGGCGGTCTGTAAATCCCTGATCCGCTGCTGCCATTTTTTGAAACACTGCGGTCGCAGATCGACCCAGGCTTTATCGGCCCATTCCCCGATCAATTCGGGGGTAATTTCGATTGAGTCCACTCCCTCAAAATTCGGTTCGGAAATCTCCGGGCCACGAATGAAGTTCTCGCCGTCAGGGAATAATATGGGCGTACCGATGGACAAAATCGTCGAGCGCAGCTTCCGGTCCGATTTGATCAGGTCATGGGCCCGGCCGCTCAATTCTTCCACCTCCCAATCCAAGACATTCTCCAGTTTTCCGCACAGGCGGTAAAGCAAATACCCTTCGTACAGCAGTTTAGAAAGTCGTGGTGGCCCCAGTAACTCGAAACCGATCGAATCCGTGTCATGTTTCTGCTGCAGTTCCAGCATCCGCTGGAGGGCATTCTGCCTGATCAGAGCCGCGCGGTACGTCGGCCCCAGAATGGTGGCATCGAGGGCGCCCACTATATCGCCACCGGTATTGCCGCCCTGAATTTCCATTATTACCTGATCGGCAATTTCTTCCGGAGTGATAAACTCCATCTGCCCTTCTGAGGTTATAACCGCGAACTCGCCCATGGAAAAATAGCCATTCTCACCGGCGTCAATATAAACCGACTCCAGGACCTTGTCATCGATCGCCTGCCAGTTACCACTGCCGAATTTGGTTAAATCACCGCTAAGTTGATCCGGTGCACCGGGATCCACATCTATCAGAGGAATATGCCTTCCCCGGCGCTTGATCTTGCCGTAACCGATCTCCTTCCAGGCGATGGCGGCGGACGGTTTGATCTCTTTTATAATGGGTGCATCCGGCGTACGTCCCAACAGGAAAAGCATCATGGTGTGGGCACCGGCAATCGAAGATTTACCCAACAACAGGCGCGATGGTTTAACTTCGGAATGAGTGTAGGGAATATTAAAACCCATCCCGCCAGTTCCCGAGGTACCGATCTTAAGATAAAACCGGGTCTTGGCAATCCGCATTGATTCAATCAGAATCTGCATGTGACGTATCAACTGGGGAACGGCCTGAGACAAGATTGTTTCCTCCACGTTGAAGACAAAATCATCATCCACCCGGCTTTCACTGATAGCGTTGCGTACCTTGGCAATCTTATCATAAGGATTCTGGTAAGCCACCGCCGTGGCGGTATTGATGCAATCAATAATAATTTCGGGCTGATGCTTGGTAAATAACTGATAAATAGCCGTGGATTCCAGCAATTCAGGCGTTAATTCATCAAATATATCGGCGATCAGGTTTTTTCGCATTGTCGGATCGGCATTCACCTGGGCCCGGGGCGTATAACGGTATTCCTGCCGGACAAAAATATCACCCCACTCGGCTACGATTTCAGTCCCCGTATTAGTATGGTGAACCTTTAATTGTTCTTCAGTCTCGCCGGCTTCATCTTCCCGCAGTGATGTAATCACCAGTTTGCTGGGCTGTTTCTCCAGCACGGCAAATGAAATCGCCCGGCCGACCAGTCCCCAGCCGCCAAGTATTAATACTGATTTACCCTTTATATCCATTAAGCTTTCCTTTCAGTAGTTTGATTTCCTCAGGAGATAAATAGCGCCATTTCCCCCGGGGAAGATCCTCTAATTCAAGTGGTCCGAACGCTGTGCGTTCCAAAGAAAATAATTTGCGGTCCAGATGAAAAAACAGGCGGCGGATTTCGCGTTTCTTTCCCCGGTACAACCGCAAGATCACCGTTGTACGCGACTTTACACTATGCTGCTCCACCACCTCCGCCCGGCCGAATTCACCACCACCGATGAACAACCCTTTACGCATACGTTGTATTTCCCTGGCGGTCAGTTGATTATCGATCTCAACCCGGTATATCCGTGGAATATGCCAGCGGGGATGGGCCAGGCGATTGGCCAGTTCTCCGTCATTGGTCAGCAACAGTAAGCCGGTTGTATCCCGATCAAGCCGGCCTACTGGGAACAGCCGGTCCTTTAAATCTATGAAATCAAAAACTGTTTTGCGGTCACGCTCATCTCTGGTCGAGGTAATAACGCCCTTGGGTTTATTAAAAATCAGGACGATGGTTTTGGTAACCAGGGAAATTTTCTGTCCATCGTAAACTACCTCGTCACGGTCAGTCACGGCATAAGCCGGATCGGTGACCAGCCGGCCATTCACTTCGGTGGCGCCGGCCTGAATCAACTTGTCGGCCGCCCTCCGCGAAGCGACCCCGCAACCGGCCAGATATTTATTCAAACGCATCGACTTGTTCCCGCTCGCCTTGCGCCTCATCAGTGTCGGTCAATTCATTAATTTCTTTCAACTGGGGCATATCGGACAGGCGGGCCAGACCGAAATATTCCAGAAATTTGTCGGTAGTTGCATAAAGCAGAGGTCGCCCGCTGCCTTCATCGCGACCTTTCACCTTAATCAAATTCCTGGTCAACAGAGTCTTCAGTACACCACTGCAATCCACGCCGCGGATGGCTTCAATATCATAACGATTAAGTGGTTGTTTATAAGCAATTATCGCAATCGTTTCCAGGGCAGCCGGTGACAGCATCAAACGCCCTGATTTATTCAGCAACCGCTTCACGTACACATCATAATCGGGCCGGGTGTTGATTTGATAGCCGCCGGCCACATTATTAATCTGGAAGCCATGACCTTCTGACAAATAACGATCCCGCAGTTTTTCCACCACCTCAGCCAGATCCGGCCGGTCGGCTTCGAAGATCAGATTAATGCGATTCTGGGTCAACGGTTCCGGGGCGGCAAACAGCAGGGCTTCGATGATATATTCTATTTCGTGATCAATCATCATCAGGCCTGGTGGACTATCAACCGCATCTCCAGGTCACCAAATATCCGGCGCTGCAGTAATTTGATTTGATTCAGCCGCACCAATTCCAGCAGAGCCATAAAGGTCACGATCACCTCGAGCTTGGAGTTCAATTTCTTGATTAAATCGGTAAATAACAGGCGACCCTCGCTATTAAAAGAACTGATCAAGATTGCTTTCTGGTCGTCCAGGTTTATTGGCTCACGGCGCAAATCATAGCTGGTAATTACCGGCATGGCATCCATGGCCTGCTTGAAGCGGCGGGCTAAATCATAGAGGGATATCTCCCGCAGGTAAACCCCCGGATCTTCATCGGAATCAAATTGCCGGCGATTGTCCGACCGGGGAAAAAATCGCCGCCGGGAGGACTCCAACTGGCGGAAATCGACCGCCAGTTCTTTGTAGCGCTGATATTCCAGCAATTGCTGCACCAGCTCGGTACGTGGGTCAACATTGTCACCCAGGTCGTCCTGGAGGCTGTGCGGCAGCATCATCCGGGATTTAATCTGCATCAGCGTGGCGGCCATATTGATGAATTCACCGGCCACCGAGATATTCAGCGCCCGGGCCTGATCCAGGGTATCCATAAACTCCCGGGTGATGTGGGCGATGGGGATATCATAGATGTCGATTTCATCACGCCGGATGAAAAACAGCAGCAAATCCATGGGACCCTGAAATGATTCCAGGTGAACGCGGTACATATCAATATTCCAATCCGACTGCGTCCCGCACTTTTTGCAAATAATTCTCTGCCACGGCCCGGGCTTTATTGGCGCCTTTTTTCAGAATAGTGCGCACATGATCAGGATGATTCTCCAGATATTCCCGTTCCTGATGATAGGGTGCAAAAGTTTCCATTACGCGTTCGAATAATTCCTTCTTCACGTCGCCGTAGCGCAAGCCGGGAGTGGTAAATCGCCGCTCCAGATCGGCCTTTTCAGCGGCCGATAAAAACAGGGCGTAAATCCGGAAGAGCGGCGAATCTACCGGTTTAGGTTCTTCCACCGGTGTCGAATCGGTAACGATTGACATGATCCGTTTCCGAATGGCTTTTTCCGGGGCGAAAATGGGGATGGTATTATCATAGGATTTACTCATCTTCTGGCCATCCAGTCCCGGCACCAGCATGGTGGACTTATCAATATCCGGTTCCGGCACCACCAGGATTTCACCATATACATGATTGAATCGAATCGCAATATCCCTGGTTATCTCCAGATGTTGTTTCTGATCCTTGCCCACCGGCACCAGATCGCTGCCGAACAGCAGGATATCGGCGGCCATCAGAATCGGATAGGAAAACAGACCCATATTGGGTGTGACACCTTTGGCAATTTTATCTTTGTAGGAAGTAGAGCGCTCGATTAATCCCACGCTGGTGATATTTGATAAAATCCAGGTTAGTTCCGCCACCTGGGGCACATCTGACTGAACCCAGAAGGTGGTTTTGTCCGAATCCAGTCCCAGAGCCAGAAAATCAGCGGCGGCGTTATAGGTGTTGGCCATCAGGCCCTGGCAGTCATTGGTGGTGGTGAGGGCATGGTAATTGGCCATGAAGCAAAACAGGTCGCTGGTTTGTTGATAATTGATCATCCGCGACATCATGCCGAAATAATTCCCCAGATGCAACTGACCGGAGGGTTGAATACCGCTGAGAACTCGTTTCATGAATTAATTTCCAGGAGCGATGAGTCGATCATTGTAGATTTAAAATTGCCCATGAACAGATAAGGTTTCCAGGCCGTCTGTTGCTGTCGCACGAATTTCTGAAAATGATGAATTCGATTGGGACGCTTGGGCGGCCGAAGCAGTTTCATTCCCGCTTGCTCCGGTGTGCGGTTACCCTTGCGTAAATTGCAGTAATTACAGGCCGTCACCAGATTTTCCCAGGTATCGGGTCCTCCCTTTTCTCGCGGGAGGACATGGTCCAGGGTCATGGGGCCGGTTGCGCTGCCACAGTACTGACAGGTATGCTGATCGCGAATCATCAGATTCTTGCGGGTGAGGATAACTTCCAGACTCTGGTAGCGAATGTATTCATTCAATTTCACCACCGAAGGAGCCGGCAGGGCCTCGCCGGGTGAATGAAGAAACTCGGGATAGGATTCGATCACATCGATTTTTCCAAGATACCAGAGGCAAACGGCCCGCTTGGTGTTACAGATATCAAGCGGGGCATAATTATTATTTAAGACCAGCACCACGCGATCCAGAAGGCTGCCGTTAGATTTTATTTTCGTCAACATCACTGATCACCGGACAATCTTAATTCCACATCCGATTTCAACCGAAAAATAAATTGATTCAATCTTTTGAAGACGGCCTCCTTTTGGGACCCGAAAGTACGGGCGGACACTTCAGTTTTGCGGTCAGGCGTCAGCATTTTTTACCCACCGCTGACCGGGCGTGAATTTATCCTTGCCCTTTTCTCACTGGCAAGGTCAATAAACGTAAAAATAAAACGGCCATGGAAGGTGACCATGGCCGTCAATTTGGCAGCAGGCGGAAATTAAAAAGTCAACTGTTGTCCAATCGAAAAGGAAAAACCGTTAGCATTATTAAAAAATCCGCCATCCTGAGCAAAGCCGATATCAAGCGCGTAATGGGAAAAATTCAACCCGAATCCGAGCGCCCATTGGAAAGACTCCATGCCACCCAGGGCAAAACCGGCCCGTAAAGGCAACCAGGCCAGGGGATTGTATTTCAATCCGAAGGCCAGACGAGGGGTCAGGTCAAAGCTGAACTCCTCGCTTAAATCCTGCCGGTAATTAACGAACAGGTCCAGGTTCGGCACCAGCTCACGGTATTCAAAACCCACCAGCATAAAGGGCGGGAAACCGGTGCTGAAGCCGGTAATGGCGTACGAGGTATCAACCACGTTGAAGGTGGAATCAATCTGCTCGTCAGTATAGTCACCAAGGTCTTCAAATTCCGATGAGGCCACACTACCATCGAAGCTGATCTCATACTGTTCGGCGTGTGCATCGCTCCAGGAAACAAAACCAATCAGATTATTGATGGCAATATTGGCGCGCATTTTTTGATTGATATCGGCCACGGCGCCCACATCAAGCGCTGTACCGAAGCCTCCTATCGCGTATTTTCCGGTGACGGTACCGGACATTTCCACGCGGTCATCATAAGTGGTAATATCAACATCAAACTTTTCAATCGACCCGGTGGTGGCCCCGGCCAGCAGGCGTATTGCCCCGCCAAAATATGTAGCATCGATAAATTGCTCCAACCCGGGAATATCAAACCGGCGCCCATAGGCAAACGATATGGGGATTACCGACTGAACATCCAATTTCAAGCCATCCAGTTGCACCGGTTTACCAAATTCATTGCCGTTGAGGGCAAAATCGAAGAACCCTTTCGGCAGGACCACATTGGTGTGCAGTTCGAAATTGACATCAAAGGCCAGCGAGCCGAAATTCATTCCGATCAATTTAGCCCCTACCAGGGGATTGAATTTCACCCCCTCGACCGGGAAAGTACCGAGCAGGTCGGCCTTGTCACCGGCATCCAGATATTCGCCTTTGGTAAACCATTGATTGAACCAATTAACGGTGAATAAATCATTATTCAACTGCAGGGCCGGCATGGGGACGATGGGCAACAGGCCGAAGGACATGCCAAACCTGGGATTATCAGCCAAACCCAGATTGGCCGGATTCCAGCCGATTACATCGGCGCCGCGAGCCTGAGTAGCATAGGCCACGGCCACCGACCGGGGACCGATATTAATCTGGGCGGAAACTGTAGTAACTGTTCTTGAATTCAACTCGTAAGTGCAACTCGCCATTTTCGCTGAAGGTCTGCTCCGGTATCTGCGCATCGGCGGAGGTCACGGTGAGATTGCTGGCGCCGATCTGGCGCATCGGCGGAGGTCACGGTGAGATTGCTGGCGCCGATCTGTGTGACAAAGGATGATTCACGGGCACCCTGATTAATCATCACCGGATTGCCGCTGGTACCAACCGAAGTACCTGAAACTTTAACCAGAATATCTCCCGGCAGGGTAATACCGGTTAAATCCATGGTTTCAATGGCTGACTGACTGGTCTGAATCAGGCTGTTGAAACTGACCGAAGCACCGGCAATATCCAGGGTGTCCGGCCCCACAATTTCCTGAAACTGGATCACCACCGGACTGCCTAAGGTGATAACCATGTCATTGACGATGGTAATCTCCAATTGGCCGGCGGAAAACTCCGCCGCGTTAAAATCATCAAAACTGAAGGGCTGAACCATTGGTGTAATGGTAAACCCGGGGATACTGTCGGTGAGTCCATCGGGAATGTCATCAATATCGGGGAAGATGGCATTCAGCAGGAAGGGATCGGTAGCAGTGGCGGGGATATCATCCAGCTCAATCAAACCGATTTCCGTCACCACCTGTTCCGCGACGGGGTCGACCCCGATTTCTGAGAACGATGAACTGAAATTTTGCGTTGAGCCGGTGACGGTCACGCTGTCAACCGACTGACTGAACTGTTCGCCGGGTATTTCAATGTGTTGAACAGCCGCCGATTATCAGAATCAAGGCGACTACCGTAATTAATTTCACTGAGTTCATAATTCTCCAGTCCGATTGTGAATATTGAGGATAAAAATCTGAAAAGCTTTCACGCCAGCTAGAATGCTGAGTAGAAATTAGGATACTGCTCAAATTGCGGTTGTGATATTAATCAAACACGACTACAAAGTCCTCATTTTACTGCAGGAATAAATTACTGCGAAAATTGCCAGTCCACCCCGAAGCTGACCAGGGCCGGCAGGGGATACAGATCAGAATTGCCGTCAATCGTGAAATAACTGCGGTCCCAGTTGGAATTTATCTGAGCCAGCAGCGGGGCCAGTTTGACGGCCAGATTGTCTATCTGATAAGAAATGATGACAGTAGAAACATGGGCTTCCAGGCGGAAGGTTATTGGAAAAGCATTGCGGTAATTAAATGGCGTCGCGCGGTACAAAGGCAAGCACCTAGCCGGGTCCCAGTGAAAATGACGGTCGCGGTTCAGCCAGAAACCGGCCGCCAGCATCAGTCGTAAATCCAGCGCGCCCTTAAATAAAATCGGCAAGCCGCCGTTGATTACCATATCCAGCCGGTCACCGATGCCGTCAGTCATGCTGACATGGGAATATTCCAGGTGGCGGTAATGCAAGGCAAAATTCCAGGAATCCCACGGCGACCACCGCATTTGGATCACATTAGTCCATAATTCGGCGTTCACCGGATTGATTACCAACGAATCAGCCTCCAGCCGGAATTGATGGAAATCGCGGCGGATCTCAAAATTTGAGCTAATTTGTACGTCCAATGATGGCTGCCGCCAACCCAGGCCTGCCGCCAGGCGGTAGTGATCTTCCCAGCGGTCATCATCCTGCCTTCCCTGGGTAAAACGGGGCGCCACTGTCATCCCTTGAAGCTTGAATTTCATCAGCAGGCGACCAGCCGGGCGGTGATACTGCAAATCCCAGTACGGTCGCAACCGAGGGCCGGCAACCTGCCCTCCCAGCATTCCGGAAAAATTGCCTTTATTAATTCCCGCCGAAAACAGGATTCCGCGATGGGAAGCACGGGCCGTGCTGTGATCTTCAATCCGCAAACCGATTGTCAGGGTGTCACCATTACCGGCCCTATAGCGGGCCAGGTTTCGCCAGTAGCGAAAATTCGCCTTTTCGGCCACCAGTGAATCGCCGGCCTGGTAATGGCGGGAGCGCTCATTCAGCATTAATCCACCATGACCGGTAAACTGCCATGGGCCGCGGGCGGCAGTTGATAACAGGCTGGCGGTCAGGGATTCATTTTTCACACCGAAGCCGGCTCCCGGCAGGTAGAAGCCATCATTGGATAAATATTTCCCCACCGATACCACCGTGCCCCGCCCATCGTCATCGGCAAAGCGATAATCACAGCGATAAGATTGCTGAAGCGGGATATTATCCAGGTTGGCCAGCTCGCCGTACATCCCGGCGTAGGTACGCTTAAAACCGGACACGGTCAAATGGCGGTTACGATCGGTGAAATCGACCCGGGCCAGCAATTGATCGAAATTATAATCGCCACGGCGGTACTTCAGGCGGGACCGTACCCGGGCGCTGTCGATGAATACGCCGACTGTATCGAAAAGCGGCCCGATTTCCACCGGCATTATACCCTCGCCACCCAGGCGCAAAGGATTGGCTATCATTCCCCCGGGAATAATCTGGATGCCGCTGTGCCAGTCCCGGTCATACAACAAGCGGCCGTCATCCGAAGCCAATCCGTGCTGCCCGGAGAACTCGAAAGGCAAAACGGTCAGCGCCGCCGATTGTGCCGTGACCACCGTACAGATTAAAAACCACGAACCCAATAAACCGGGGAGTTTAACTTTCATCAGATGGTGCATGTTTGAGCAGTTGGGGAATGCCGATGAAAAAAATCACCGGATTGGATATCATGTGCAGGGCATAAATCCAAATCCCCGAGCTGTACATGATCAATGTTTGCTTCCACTCATACCCGGCGGCCACCGGATAGCTGAGCGTGGTCAGCGAATCGTAAATAAAGGTTATCAGGCCACCGATAACAGCGATGAATATCCGGCCGGGGAGACGATCTTTTATTCGATAAACCAGTGGACGCAGAATGCCTCCCAACCAGCCGGCGCCGGCCATGGTAAAAACCTGTGCTACCAGCAGAAGGGGAAACAGTAATCCCGAGCCAAAAGGATGCATGACCGAGAAAATGAACATGGCTGTTCCACCCACCAGTAATCCCCAGAAAGCGCCCAGCCAAAGTCCGGCGCTAAAAACCAGGATGGTGATCAATTCCACATTGGGCACCAGCATCAAGGCGTACCCGCTGCCGATGGCCAGGGCGGTGAAAATGGCCGCCTTAACCAGTTTTGTCGGAGCCATCATCCCCCTTAAATAAAGCCGTTCGGAAATAGTTGCGCAAATCAGTCCAGTTGCCGGCATTGGGATCATCATCCACAATCCGTTCCAGCAGATTCAGTTTAGCGTCCAGATTATCGATCAGGTGCAGCACCAGGGCTTCACGAAAAACCGGTTTACGGGGACTGCCCCATTCATGGGTTCCCTGGTGGGCCAGGACCATGTGCCGGACCTTAAGAGCCAGCTCCCGGGGGAAATTTTCCTGGGCGGCCAGTCCGTCGCGGACGATATCATTACCACTGACGATGTGGCCGATAAAATTGCCTTCATCGCTGTACTCGGTGGAAAACTCGCCCTGCAGCTCATCTACTTTACCGATGTCATGCAGCAAAACGCCGGTGAGCAACAAATCGCGGTCCAGCCGATAATGATCGGCCAGAAAAACGGCGATTTCCACCATGGACAATACGTGCTCCAAATAACCGCCGCGGTAATTGTGATGGATCGACATGGAAGCCGGCAGAAATAACAGCCGGTCCCGGCGCCGGCGATAGATATTGGAGACCAGCCGGCGCAAATCCGGATTTTTCATCCGGCGAATATGACGGGTCAGCGTCTTCCACAATTCCTTGGGATCGCGGTCGGATGTGGGAACGATCAGTCCGGGATCATAGCCATAGCGGGCGTAATGCTGAATACTGGCGCGATTGATTTTCTTGATAATCAACTGCAAACGCTGGTTGTATTGTTCCACTTGGCCCGAAACGGCCACCGGGTCCCCGGCGGCGAATTTGGCGCCCAATTCTTCGACCTTGTCCCACAGTTTGGCATTTACGGAGCCACTGCGGTCACGTAGCTGCAGTTCCAGGTACAGATCACCGCTGCGGGTATGGCGCAGATGCTTTTCAACACAAAGATAGAATCCCTGAATTTTTTCACCCTCGATGAATTCAGCGATTGGAGTAATCGTTTTCATGGGTGAATTTTCCCATACCACTGACTAATGTCAAGCAGGGGCTGTTGGTTCTGAATTACAAACTTACTATTTTTAATTATGGGAAAAACGGATGAATTCATGATTGCAATCAGGCTGGCCGACTACGGTAATTCCAAAGATGCCGCCCGCCTGCGAGCCGCATTAAGCCACTGGTTCACCAATCCCAAGGAATTAAATCTCACTTCACCCCAATCAGGCTATCCGTTTAATTTCAAGCAGTGGGTGAAAAAATTCTATTCTATTCCCCATGTGTTGCCCTGGGTCGCCACCGTGGATGAATGGATCGTGGGACACGGAGCCCTGCGAATTTACCGGGAAGAAAGGCGGGGACATATTTTCCACCTGATTATTGACCGACAGTGGCGCGGCCAGGGTATTGGCCGGCGCCTGATCACCGCCGTGGAATCAGCGGGCCGGAAGCGCGGGCTTGAGCATTTTACCCTCTACGTAAATCCCGCCAATGATGCGGCGATTAAATTATATTCAAAATTGGGATATCAACCGGTGGACACCAGGCGGAAAAATACGCTTAAAATGGAAAAACGATTACCGCCAACGCCCTGAGAAATCACGCCCCGGCAGGCAATCCCCGGAACAGCCTGAGCAACCGGCGCCTGCCCCGGGTTTAATATCGCTGGCAACCGTTTTAAAAAATCGCCATCCGGCCAGTATAACGATGGCTATTGTCAAGATAATTTGCCAATCCATGGGAATCAGCGCTAACGGCAATCCTCGCACAGGCCGAAGAGCTGGTGGATGTGATAGGACAATGAAAAACCATACTCACGGGCGATATCGCTCTGGATTCCTTCCACCTGATCATTCATGAATTCCACGATTTTGCCGCATTCGGTACAAATCAGATGATCGTGGTGGGCAGCATCCCATTTGCATTCGTAACGATTTTTGCCATCACCCAGATCAAGCTTGCGAACCAGATTATTCTTCACCAGAACTTCAATGGTCCGGTAAACGGTGGCCCGGGAAATATTGATTCCCTTTTGCCGCAAAGAAAAATAAATATCCTCGGCATCACGATGGTCATCAGATGACTGCAACTCCTGCCAAACCGATTCCCGCTGATTAGTATAGCGCAATCCTTCGGCGCGGATAATTGCTTTAAGATCAATTGTTGATGGTTTCATACATTCCTTATTGATATTGAATCTCACATAATTTACAAAACTCCACCAATAAAAAGCAGGGAAACTTCCTACCGGGCGGAATTAGGGTTCTTTACTTTTTTCAATTTGGCGTATTTGACCACCAGTTTACGCTTCTGGCCATCCTTAAATACGATTCCCACGCGCTGGTTTTCCCCGCTGCCGCTGAGGGCCCGGATCTGGCCGATACCGAAAATGGCATGTTCCACATAATCACCCACCAGAAAATCATCGAAGACGGTCACCGTCCGTTTCACTTTGGTCGTGGTGCCGGCATCGGTGGCTACCACCCGGCGGGTCAAGGCTGAGGAGAAGCTGATTTTCTTCAGGAATTTGTCAGGTATCTCGTGTACGAATCGCGATACCATGCCGTACAGCGTGTCTGACCCGACGCGGCGGCGATTATTGGCGTACATGAGAAATACTTTGTCTTCGGCCCGGGTTATGGCCACGTAAAACAGGCGCCGCTCCTCTTCCAGTTTATGGGGATCATCGATCGAATTGAAATGGGGAAACAGACCATCTTCCAGGCCGGTAATAAAGATAATCGGGAACTCCAGTCCCTTGGAGGCATGCACGGTCATCAGGGTAACGCGGTTGGCTTTATCTTCCCAGTTATCGATATCAGTCAGCAGAGCAACTTCCTCGAGATACTCCCGCAGCCCGGCTTTGGGATTTTCCTTGACGTAATTAGTCAGGGCGTTCAGCAGTTCGCGTACATTTTCGGCCCGCTCACGATCTTCTTCAGTATCCTGTGTATCGTAATATTTGAGAAATCCGGTTTCATCCACCAGGGTGTGGGCCAGTTCGGCCGCATCCAGTTTATCCAGCAGGCTGTGGTATTTGGTCACCGTCTCGAAGAAATTGAATAGCGCATCGGCCTGTTTCCCGCGAATCTGCATGGCAGACGGATTTTTCAGCACGTCGAATAATCGTTTTTTGATCTTGGCGGCCTGTTTGACACATTTATCGATGGTCTTGCTGCCGATACCCCGCGGCGGAAAGTTGATTACCCGGCGCAGGGCCACGGTGTTTTCCAGGTTAACGATCAAGTTAAGATAAGCCAGCAGGTCCTTGATTTCTTTTCGCTGGTAAAAACGAATGCCGCCCACGATCTCATAGGGAATCCCGATTCGCATCAGGCTGTCTTCCAGCGCCCGGGACTGGGCGTTGGTACGATACAGAATGGCAAATTCGGCAAATTTGCGTTTATTGAGCTTGATTTCTTTCTCGATCGCCGTAACCACCGCGTCAGCCTCTTCCATTTCATCCTGGGTGCCAAACAGCCCCAGTTTCTCGCCGGCACCCCGGGTGGACAATAATTCCTTTTCCGCCCGGTTGATATTATTGCTGACCATGGTGGTGGCAGCGGATAAAATCCGCTGGGTGGAGCGGTAGTTGCGTTCCATCTTGAATACTTCACAATTGGGGAATTGCTGTTCGAAATCGAGGATATTGCGAATATCGGCGCCCCGCCAGCCATAGATGGATTGATCGTCATCACCGACGACGCAAATATGCCGGTGTTTTTCCGCCAGTTGGGCCACAAACAGGAATTGGGGCCGGTTGGTATCCTGGTATTCGTCCACGACGATATATTTCCAGCGGGACTGATATTTTTTCAAAACACTCGGTTTTTTCTCAAAAATCCGCAGTGGCAGGATCAGCAGATCGTCAAAATCGACGGCGTTATTGGTTTTCAATGCCTGCTGATAGGCGCGGTAGACTTCCACTAATTTATTGTCAAAGACGGTGTTGGCCATCTGGGCGGCATCATCGGGCAAGATCAGTTTATTCTTATAATTGCTGATCAGGCGATTGGCTTTTACCGGTGTCAGGTAATCCTTCGAAATCGCCAGATTGTCCATTATCGGCTTGAGCAGGTGCACCTGATCGGTGGTGTCAAAAATGGCAAAGTCAGTTTGGTACCCCAGGTGATGGATTTCCTGGCGCAGCAGGCGGGCGCAGATGGAATGAAAAGTGCCAATATTGATAGCCGGATTCTCCACTTTCAATAATTTGGCCACCCGCTGTTTCATCTCATTGGCGGCTTTATTGGTGAAAGTCACGGCCAGAATCTCGTCTGGTGCGTACAGTTTCTGCTGAACCAGATAGGAAATTTTATGCGTAATTACGCGGGTTTTCCCGCTGCCGGCTCCGGCAAAAACCAATTGGGGCTTATCAACGGCCTCAACGGCGGATTTCTGTGTTTTATTCAGTTTTTTCAGACTCATCGGGCGGTGGATTTTTCCTGCTGTTTTTTCAAGCGTCGTTCACGGGCAACTTTCCAGCGAACATGCTGGAATTTTCGTTTGGCGCGATTATGTTCGCGCTGGGTTCGGGAAAAGGTGTGGTAGCCATCACCGCGGGCCACGAAATAGAGATAATCGTCATTGACCGGGTAGAGGGCCGCCATGATCGACTGTTTCCCGGGATTATTTATTGGTCCCGGTGGCAAACCATAGTTTTTGTAAGTGTTGTAGGGCGAATCAATGGCTAAATCCCTGGTGAGCAGGCGCCGCGGTGGTCCATCAATGATGTATTGAATGGTAGGGTCAGCCTGCAACCGCATGCGCTTTTCCAGTCGATTGTAATAAACGGCGGCAATGATCGGGCGCTCTTCATCAAAAATGGCTTCTCCCTCAATGATACTGGCCAGGGTAACGATTTCCAGTTCATTCAATCCGGTAGCTGCTTCGGCCCTTTTCATTTCATCTTCAAATAGCTTTTTGTATTCAGCCACCAGCCGGCGGATAATTTCGCCGCTGTCCTGTCCTTCGAAAAAGCGGTAGGTTTCGGGCAGCAGAAAACCCTCCAGACTGGAAGAAACGGGCAAATCAAACTGGCTGATAAAGGCAGAAT
>LSCG01000038.1 GCA_001577055.1 Fidelibacterota bacterium TCS56 | reverse complement strand
GTTTGCAGGGATTTGTCAATCAATACCGTCGGCAGATTTGTTTACTTTGGTGAAACAAGGGGCGTAAATTAACCTGAATTAATTGGAGATTTCCGATGACTTTACGAAACCTCATCAGCCCCGAGCAACGCCGGCCGCGCCTGCGCGAATTATTAACCCGGAAGAATTTTGTTCGTATTATTGAAGCCCACAACGGAATCAGTGGACTTATCGGTAATAATGCCTTCCTGGAAGAATTGGATGATAACGGCCAGGCGGTGCGCGTGGAATTTGACGGCCTGTGGGAAAGCAGTCTCACCGACAGCGCCAGTAAAGGCTACCCGGATGCGGAAATCATCGGGGTGGAGTCACGATTGCATAATATCAGCCAGATTCTGGATGTAACCAACAAACCGATGATCGTGGATGGCGATACGGGCGGTGAAGCTTCCCATTTTGAATATACCGTAAAGCGCCTGGAAGCCCTGGGCGTTTCGGCGGTAATTATCGAAGACAAGGTTTTTCCCAAACGGAATTCATTATCGGAAGATGCCAATCAGGTGCTGGAAGATCCCCAGGTGTTCGCCACCAAAATCAAACGGGCCGGTGAAGTGCGGATCAAAGATGATTTTATGATCATCGCCCGGTTGGAGAGCCTGATTGCCGGCTTCGGTCTGGAGGATGCTCTGCAGCGGGCCAGGCAGTATCTGAAAGCCGGCGTGGATGGCATTATGATCCACTCCAAGAAAAACGATCCGGCTGAAATTTTTGCTTTTGCCGAAGCCTACGAGCGTTTAAGCGATGAACTGGGCTATCGCCGGCCACTGGTTTGCGTGCCCACCGCCTATAATCAGGTGACCGAAGCGGAATTGAAAGCCCTTAATTTCAATGTGGTGATTTATGCCAACCACTTAATGCGGGCTTCGGTCCGTGCCATGGATAATGTGGTTAAATCCATCTTGCTGAATAAACGTTCACTGGAAGTGGACCCCCTTTGCGTGCCGGTTAAGGAAATCTTCAATCTGGTGGGTTTCACCGATGTAAAAGAGAAGGATGCCCAGTTTGCCCGCGACCAGGGAGTGGCCGCCTTCATCCCGGCAGCCGGCAAGAGTCGCCGGTTCGAACAACCGAAAGCGTTGCTCAAGATTAACGGTCAATCGCTATTGGAAAATCAGGTCGAGGCGCTCACGCGCTGCGGAATTCGCCGGATCAACGTGATTCGGGGCTTTAAAAAAACAGATTTTCCGCCGGTGAAGGTCAATTATTTTGACAATGACGAGTACGAGGATACCTTCTCAATATACTCCCTGTTTCAGGCTCAGGAAGCCATTAACGGAAAATTCCTGTTCATCAATTCCGATATTCTGTTCAGTGATTTTGTGATCAAGAACTTGATCGATACCAATCTTGATATTGTGGTGGCCGTGGATGGCTCGTATAAGCATCACAAACATATGCAGGATAAGGCCCTGGACCTGGTCATTTCCAAGACTGCGGTTAATGCCGACCAAAGACGTCTGGTAAATCCCTTTAACCAGAAAATTGTGCGGATCGGCAAGCAACTTGATATACCCCAGGCGGTGGGTGAATATATCGGAATTACTTATTTTTCGGAACAGGGCGCCGAAGATTTGAAAACGGTTTACAACGATTGTCTGGGAAGGACGGGTAATTTCCACGAAGCGGACTCCCTGCGCAGGGCTTCGCTGACCGACCTGTTGCAGGAAATGATCGACCGGGGATACCCGGTGCACTTCCTGGAATTTGAGCGGGGCTGGATTGAGATCCACAATCCCCAGGACCAGTCAGCGGCCGAAACAATGCTGAGTGGAGGTGAGGGCCAATGATTAAATGCCAGGACTTTGCTGAGCTTTGTCGGCGCCACGACCTGACTTTTTTCACTGGCGTACCGGACAGTACCTTCAAATCCTGGATGGCCTATCTGGAATCACCTCACAAGGATTTTACCAATGTGGCCGCCGTCAATGAATGCGAGGCGACCGCGGTAGCCGCCGGCTATCATTTAGCCAGTGGTAAGCCGGCTGTCCTCTATTTGCAGAATTCCGGTTTAGGCAAGACCGTTAATCCCCTGACATCCCTGTGTGGCCCGGAGGTTTACAATATTCCGTTATTGATGATGATTGGCTGGCGCGGTGAACCGGGGAAAAAGGAGGCCCACCAGCATCGCCAGATGGGTGTCGTGACCCCGGAGTTGCTGGAATTACTGGGTATTCCCTATCAATTGCTGCCGGAGGATATTACCGCGGCGGAAGCCGTAATCAAATACACCCTGGATAAGATTAACACTACCAGCCTGCCGGCGGCGGTGCTGGTGCGCAAGGGGATTTTCGAACCATTGGCCAGCCGGTCGGAACCCGACTCTCCGCTTTGTTCCCGCGAGAAGATGATTAAACAATTATTAGGTTTTATCGATGAACGGGATATACTGGTCAGCACCACCGGAAAAACTTCCCGGGAGTTAAATGAGGCCGCCCTGGAAATGGGGATTAAGGCTGCCAACCGCTTCTATAATCCTGGCGCCATGGGCTGTGCGCCGTCGATCGCCCTGGGTATCAGTCTGCAGAAACCGGACTCTCGCGTTTTTGTCATGGATGGCGACGGCGCGTTGCTGATGCAGATGGGCGTTTTAGCCACGATTGGCAAACAGCGGCCGGCCAACTTCCATCATATTGTTTTCGATAACCAGGCCCACGAATCAACCGGTGGCCAGCCCACCAACTCCGACGCCGTCAATTTCCGTGATCTGGCGCTGGCCAGCGGATACCGCTCGGCGATTGAAATCAGCACTACCGATGAAATCGATCAGGCCTTCAGCGCTTTTGCCCGGCAGCCGGGGCCTAACATGCTGATCGTTAAAATAAAAATAGGATCACGCTCCGATTTGACGCGCCCGGCACATTCGCCGGTGGAACGTAAACATGCTTTCATGCGCTATCTGGACCATTTGAAATGATAGCCGTGATCCTGGCGGCCGGCCGTGGTTCCCGCCTGCGTCCACTCACCGACACTCGTCCCAAAGCCCTGATTCCCATGGGCCGGCGCCCCCTGATTGACTATTCCCTGGCTAATCTTTTAGCACATGGAATAAACGAGGTATTTGTCGTCACCGGTTATCGGGCGGATCAACTGCGTGATCATCTGGAAGCAGAATTTGCTGATCGCGTTCAATTCACTTATATCCATAATCCTGATTACCGCACCACCGGCAGCATGTATTCACTCGCTCTGGCGCTGGCGGATACCGATGGTCGCGAGCTGGTCGTGCTGGAATCGGACCTGCTGTACGAAGCCCGTGCGCTGGAAGCCCTGCGGCAGTCGGATTTCCCCAATGATATCATGGTGGCGCCGCTCTCAGGCAGCGGTGATGAAGTCCTGGTTTTTAGCGACCGGGAGGGCAATTTAATGAATCTGGGTAAAGCTTTGAATATCAGCGATAATCCCCTGGGTGAGTTGGCAGGAATCACCAGACTGGAGTCCGGCTTTTATCGACAATTGCTGAAATTAGCCCGGCAGGATTTTGAACAGAATCTACTCGATTATCATTATGAAGAGGTTATCCTGCGCCTGGCCCGGCAGGGTGAAAAGATACATTGCCGTTCGTTGCCCGATTTAGCCTGGACCGAGATTGATAATGCCGATGATTATCAGCGGGCTGTCAATATTGTACTACCACAACTGTTAAAATAATGATTGAGTATCACTTATGACTGATTTCCAGCATCCCGAGCGCAAGATACTGCTGAATCCGGGCCCGGCCACCACCACCGACAGTGTCAAATGGTCGCAGGTAGTCCCTGATATTTGTCCCCGGGAGCAGGAATTTCAGCAGGTAATGGCCGATATCCGAACCGAACTGGTGAAAATCGCCGGTGGGGATGCAGCCCGCTATGCGGCCGTTCTTTTTGGCGGTTCGGGTACCGCCGCCATGGAAGCCGCAGTCAGTTCCACGCTGCCGACTGACGGAAAGTTAATGATTCTGATAAATGGCGCCTACGGCCAGCGCCTGGCTAAGATCGCCCGGGCCTATCAAATCGATTATATTGAATATCAAGTGGACTGGGGCCGGCCCATCGATTGGTCAACCGTGAAATCATTATTATCGGAAGATGATCAAATCACCCACCTGGCCATGGTTCATCATGAGACCACCACCGGTATTCTGAATCCGCTGGAACCATTCTGCCAAGTGGCCCGGGAATTCAAATTGGTAACCATGGTTGATACGATTTCCAGTTATGCCGGTTATCCATTGGACCTGACACAGACACCGGTGGACTTATTGATGTCAACCTCGAATAAATGTCTGCAGGGCATGGCCGGGGTGGCCTTTATCATTGCCAGTTTGGAACTGTTGCAGGAAATCAGGCGCTATCCGCCGCGCAATCTCTACCTGGACCTGGCCCGGCAATTTGCCTACCAGGAACAGACCGGACAGACCCGCTTCACCCCACCGGTGCAGACCATCTATGCCCTGCGCCAGGCGATTGCCGAGTTAAATGAAGAAGGTTTGGAACAGCGCTGGCAGCGCTATGCCTCTAATTACCGGATTCTGATCGAAGGACTGGAGCGGATGGGATTTCGGCTATTGCTGGATGACCAGGTGGAGCATTCCCGGATATTAGCAACGATTTTTGAACCTGATGATCCCAATTATAATTTCAACCGGCTGCACGACTACCTGTATAATCGCGGCTACACCATCTATCCCGGCAAAGTCAGCGAGTTAAATACTTTCCGGCTGTCCATATTGGGGGCGCTGCAGGCAGGGGATATCAACGATTTCCTCCAGACGCTGGCGGCGGCCGTGCGTGACCTGGAAATTAAAATTGTCTATGATAACGCTGACTGACAATCTGCGATGCCGGGAATCACATCCCCAAGGAATTGCTTCATTAATAGCGGGACGAGTTATATTTTCTGTGCCTTTTTTGAACGTAAATCGATTGAATAAATAACTATGGCTAAACAAAATCTGATCTTCATTACCCTGGATGCCGTACGACCGGACCATTTCAGTTGTTACGGTTATGATCGTTTTCAAACCAAAAATATTGATGAAATCGCCGCGGCGGGAGCACGCTTCGAGAATAATATTTGTACCTCCTGCCTGACGCCGGTGGCTCATGCCTCGATGCTATCGGGCAAGTATCCCAATAAAACCGGTGTGCGTCATCCCTTTGGCAAAGTACAAACGCCGATGGTATCGGATATGTTGAAAGCCCGGGGATACACCACCGCCGGCTTTGTGGGGATCAATTTCCTCAGTTCCAAGCACGGTTTCGCCCAGGGCTTCGATTATTTTAATGAACCTACTCCTGAATCAAGCTGGAATTCGAAAGAATACAAGAAAAAAGACGAAACCATGCAGACCCTGTGGGGCAACTGGTGGATTCCGGATATGTTGCGCTGGATGAAAGAAAATGCCGATCAGCCGTTTTTTATCTGGGCCCATTATTTCGAAGTGCATTTTCTTTCGGAAAAATGGTTATTGTTTTCCGGTGAATTACCCCGGGGCGAATTATCGGATTGGGCCTATTACGACGCCAAATTGAAATATATGGATGAAAAATTTATCGGCCCCATGAATCAGCAGCTTAAAGACCTGGGGATTTGGGACGACACGATGATTGTCCTGACTTCGGACCACGGGGAAACTTTGGGACCGGATCAGACCAACTGGGAAGATTATTATTTCAACTATCCCCAGCACAAAACCTTGTACGAGGATGATCTGCGGGTACCATTGATCGTTAAGGGACAGGGGGTCCCGGCCAATTCGGTATATAACCAGACCACCAGAGCCGTCGATCTGGTGCCTACGATCATGGCCGGACTGGATATCCATGTGAGCGAGGATTTTGACGGACAGGCGCTTAATCCATTGTTTGCAGGTCGGGATATTCCCACTGTGACCGCCTATTCGGAAGAGCTGTATGAAGAACGGGGGAAAGGCTCGCTGCAGGCAGTGCGCACCGACAGGTCCAAACTGATCCGCAACCTGAGCAAAAAGACTGAAGAATTTTATGATCTGCAATCCGATCCGTCCGAACAGCAGAATCTGATCGACAAACTGGACCAGGATCAGCAACAGCAGGCCGCCGGTTTCCGGGCCATTATGGATGAACATTATCAAACCTATAAGAAACAGGCCCGGGATTTCAGTGCTTCGGAAACCAAGCTGATTGAAGATACCCTGCGCGATTTAGGTTATATTTAGTAAGGAGAGTATAGGTTTATGATTACAATTGTCTCCGGGTTACCCCGGTCCGGCACCTCAATGATGATGAAAATGCTGGATAACGGCGGCATACCACCGATGATTGATAATATCCGCAAGGCCGATGAAGATAATCCCCGCGGTTATTATGAATTTGAACCGGTCAAACAGATTAAAGAGGACAGCTCATGGCTGCCGGAGGTGGAGGGAAAAGCGGTGAAAATGGTGTCCCGCCTGCTATTGGATCTGCCACCGGGCTACCAATATAAGATCGTCTTTATGCGTCGCAAGCTCAGCGAAATACTGGCTTCCCAGGCGGTGATGCTGGAGCGCAGTGGAAAATCATTCCAGGCCGACGTCGAGCAGATGAGCAGCCTGTTTGAAAAGCATCTGGATCAGGTACAGACCTGGCTCAGTCAACAACCGCATATCGATACCCTCTATCAGGATTTCAATCAGATCATCGCCGACCCCGAACCGGCCATTACCAGCCTGAATGATTTCCTTGGCGGCTGTCTGGATATTGACGCCATGCGTCAGGTAGTGGAGCCAAAATTATATCGGCAACGCGGCTGAATTTTATCCGGTAAACTTCAACGTTTTTATTTACCTGCCGCCGGTTGGGGTATCAGACTGATCTGCGGGAACATCGTATCCCAATCTGCGCAGCAGGATCGGCATATCATCAAATTGCATGATCTCGGCAATCCGGGTCTGCATGGCCGGTTTTTTCCAGCGTTCTATCGACGAGGTAAAAACTTCCTGCACCGGATCGAACCAGCCCCGGGCGTTTTTAATTGGTGTGTGCCGGTGGTATTCCATCAGGTTGGGATGAAATTCCTCTTCCAGAAATTCCATTAAGTTCCGGACGGTGGCTTCGAAATCCAGGACCAGGTCTTCATAACGAATCCGGAATACCTGGGGGTGGCCGTCAAATTCCAGTCCTGCTTTAATATCCCTGATCCAGCGCGGCGGTTCCACATAAAAAGTATTGGGCTTGACCGGGTGATAGGAGGTCATCACATCCCGGCCGTCCCGGACAATATTGATCAATTTCAAATGTTGGCCGTAATAGGCCAGTAATTCTGGAAAATAGCGGACATTTGTAGCGCTTTTTTCCGCCCAGCGCCGTTTCGATCGGGGAATGCGGTTGAACAGCAGATACCGGTAGAGTTTATCAATTCTTCTGGGCGCCGGCGGATTGGCGGCCTCTGCGGATGAATTCCAGCGATTAAACACCCGCATCTCTTTGGGAAAGGTGTATATGGAAGGATGAGCCCCCAGCACGGCCGTCAGTAGCGTGGTACCGGAACGGGCGCAACCACCGATAATTATGGGACTGTCCGGCAGATTTTTCTGCTGGTATTTTCTACCGCGGCTGATGATAAACGGGTAAGTCGATTGTTTAATTTTCTTCAGGGTTTTATTCATTGGTCTGGTATATACTGCTGGTAAGCTGCTTAATTGCCGGGGATTAAATTGAATATATCGCTAGGCCGGTGAATCCTGGAATTGCATATTATAAAGATGCTGATAGAGGCCGTTTTCGATACTGATCAATTGGGAATGGGTGCCTTGATTCACGATGGCGCCCGCTTTTAACACAATAATTTTATCGGCGTTTTGTACGGTTGAAAGACGGTGGGCAATTACCAGGACGGTGCGGTCCTGCATTAAAAACTCAATCGCCTGTTGAACCTTTTGTTCTGATTCGGTGTCCAACGATGAGGTAGCCTCATCCAGTATCAGCAACGGCGGGGTTTTCAATATTGCCCGGGCGATGGCCAG
>LSCG01000039.1 GCA_001577055.1 Fidelibacterota bacterium TCS56 | reverse complement strand
GTATCCGGTGCTTGAAGGGATATAATCGACAGATATCATTGCGGATGGTTAATCTGCATCGAAATAAAAATTTTTATGATAAGCTTCTGCAACAAGTTTGCTTTCTATCTGCCGAGACCTGAAAATTTAAAAACACAAATAAATAGTAAGCGAGCAAAAGACGGATTAAATCGACCAGATCGATGGAAAATTTAACAATACCCTGCCAGGAAACAGATTTTGGTATTTCTCGGTGTGTCTTACCTCTCGGGATAAAGGAAAAAATCTCATCCGTAATATAATTGATCACCCGCAGATTGGTTTATTCATGGAAAATCTTGCTTTTTATTAAGTTTTGGGCTTGCTGATAATCTTCGGCGAAATCGATTTCGATGCAGGGTAGATCAGAAATATCTTCGTAGAATACCAGGTGTTTAACCAGCAGAGGATTGATAGCTGCTTCGAAATAATCCTCCAGACCGCCGGCGGTAATCAGACGTTCCAGTGATCCGGCAAAGCCACTATTAAACTCAGCAGAAAATCGGGCAACGCCGATGAATTCACCCAGACAGTTTTCCGGCATTAATTTTTTACCGATAGTTGTCAGGCGCTGGTTGGCGCCTTCGATTACTTTCACTTCTTCCGCACCACAGGATTTTACCTCAACCGCCATCACATTCTCATACTCGGAAGCGATAATGCGCTGGATCAACTGGGCCGGGTAGAGTACGTCTCCGTTCATCAATAAACCGGGCCCGGTGTTTAAAATCTGCTGGCATAAATTGACCGAATAAGCCGTATTGGTCTCGAAAAAATGCTGGTTGATCACCAGGTTGAATTCAATTTGCGGGTAGTTCTGCTGCAGATATTGGATTAACTGCTCCCGGCGATAGCCTACCACCAGCGTGATATCAGTAATGCCATTGGCAATCAGGGCGTCGAGCTGATAGGCCAGAATAGCTTTGCCGTTAAGTTCCAGCAGGCATTTGGGGGTGGAGTGGGTGATGGGGTACAGGCGGCGTGAGACACCGGCGGCTAATATTATGGCATTCATGCGTGGAAATTACCGGTAAGCGCCTATGACTGCCAATTTCTATTCGCCTGTCTCCCGCAGCAGCTCTTCAAATTGGGACAGCACCTGTCCGGTTTCCAGCTCATGCCAGCACAGCAATGGCTGCTCGCTGTTGGGGCAATGATTTTTACGACAGGGAGAG
Organism: Fidelibacterota bacterium TCS56; assembly: GCA_001577055.1. GTDB lineage: Bacteria > Fidelibacterota > Marinisomatia > Marinisomatales > TCS56 > TCS56. Next base: position 3,744 of record LSCG01000039.1, on the reverse strand, counting down.
CAGTGTACCCCGGCGGTTAACACCCGGGTATTTTTACCCAGTGGACGAGTCTGGAGGGGGTCGCCGGCGCCAAACAGGGACAGGGTTGGCCGACCCAATCCGGCGGCGATGTGTCCCAGGCCGGAGTCGGTGGCGATAGCGCCTTGGCATGCAGCCAGCAGGGCCATGGTCTGGCGCAGGTTGTATTTGCCGGCCAGCGAATACACCGGCTGTCCCGCAAACTGATCGGCAATCGTCTGGCAGTAATTATTTTCAGCGGGACTGCCCAATAATAAAACCTGCCGCTCACTGGCGAGGATATGGCTGATAATTTTAACCCAAATTTGGGACGGGGCCGTGCGGGAAGAAGCCACACTGGCGGGACAAATGGCCAGCGGCCGGGAGCAATTCAGGCGCAGTAATTCCTGACTGGCCCAATCGTTTTCGTTTGCGCTTGGCCGCAATTGAGGTTGAGGTAAATGTCGATTATCACCTGCAGCAAAATCGCCGGTAAGCAGATTCAGATAGCGCAGGCTGCGATGGAGCGTATCATCAGGAGGATCCTGAGGAGCTGTGAGCAGCAGCCGGCGCCACTGGGCGCGGTAGCCTACCCGGACCGGTATTGCCGCCAGCCGCGCAATGAAAGCCGACCGCAGAGAATCGGTTAACAAATAGATTTCATCCAGTTCCAGTTCACGGATGCGACGGGCCAGCCGGCGGTGGGCGGCCAGATCATTCAGTTCGGTGGCGGAAAAAGGGATGATTTGATCGATGTATTCCAGCTCACGGTAAATTGCTGTTACCCAATCCCTGCCAATCACCGTTATTTGATTGGCGCCATTGGCGCTTATTTTTACGGTAAAGGGCTGAGCCATTACCGCGTCACCCACCCAGTTTGGCAGATAAACGCCGATCCTCATCGGTGGCGTTCCTCAAATTTTGATATAACGGCATCCACCAGTCGCTCTGAGGCCTGACCGTCAGCCCGATATAAATAGCGGCCAATGGCCGCCTGACGCAGTGGTGATAATCTGGCCGGATTAGCCAGGCACTCCCCAATGGCATTTTTGGTTTCAGTAACCGATCCGGTGCGCCGGGTGAAATCGATCCCCTGCCAGCGGCTGAAGTCCAGTTTGCGGCGAAACCGTCGTTTAAAAATTCGATGTTTAAGCCGCAGATTGAAGAATTCAGTCATGATAATCGGCCGGTCGGCAGGTAGAAATTCAAACAGGGTGGAGGAAATATCTGAAATCAGCAGGTCAGATATTTGGTAGTAGGGGATTATATCAAAATCATCGACATCAGCCAGCACATAATTGGGGCGAGTGGTTAAAAGGTCTGTTGCCAATCGGCTCTGATGGCGGTAACGTTTCTGGGTCCAACTGAAATTATGCAGCTTGATGATCAGGTTATATTCCTGAGTCTCCCGGATCAAGGCCGGCAGCAGCGCATCCTGGGAGGTGGGGTAAAAAGTGGGTGCATATAAAATGGTTTGACGCTGGGGATCAAGCCCCAGTTTTTCGATATCGTCATCGTGAGAGGCGTATGTCTCCGCCAGTGGATCCAGTTTGGTAAAACCGGTAAGCACCAGGTTTTCGGCTCCGGCAGTCTGGAGTTGATCATAACGCTCTTTCGACTCCACCGCCCGCAGATCGATGCGGGCCGATATATCCCGGTAATAGGTTTGTTTGAGACCGATGCCGTGGTAAATCATTACCGTCAAAGCCGTCGGAAGGGAGATGGCTTCCAATTTCCCCACGTTACCCACGATAATTACCTCGAATGCCTGGTCGTGCAGGGCGGCGATCCGTTGATCTTCATTATCGGCGGACAGGTAAGCAACCCCCATTTTTTCTGCCGTAGAGCGAATCCCGTTGATTTCGCCGGACTGGCGGTTGGATGGAATCGACAGGCTGATATCGGTTAACCCACGCCGTTGGAACTCCCGGATCACCGGCGTGAAATTAGGCAGGTAGTACGAATGGTGACATTCAAACAGGATGCGCATATTGATATCTGACTAATGTCGGTCCTAATTTAATCCGACTGCGCATAAGATACTCAACCGGGATTGATGATTGCCAAATCGTCATGCAGATAGCGCCACTGGCGGCGGGGGATACGCCATTCCCCGAAACGATAGGTCAGGTAGTCATCATAATCACGTGGTATCCAGTAATCACGGCCGTTAAAATTGATCGTGGCCAGAGCATCATAGAAACGGGCCGGCACCGATTTGAAAACGAAGTTTTTCTCACCCACACCCCAGTAATAGGAATCCCCTGATTTTGCTTTTATGATAATATCCACCATCACCGGTCCCTTGGCCACCAGTTGCCGGCGATTATGGATTTTAACGATCCGCAGGTCACCCTGATGATAAGGTCCGACCGCTTCCCGGTAGCGTTTTATCCGCACGTAATATCCCCGAAGGCGAAACCGGTTCAGGATGGCGAGCAGTTTCCCGGCATCGGATACATCAATCGAGATATCGACATCGTTATCCCAGGGTAACAGCCGGTTTTCGCGAACGACTCCCAGCAGCGTGCCGCTTTCCAGCCAACTGATGATGCCATTACGGTCCAGGATACTCGTTACTGTGGCCAGCATGCGGACTGCCCGCCGGTTATATTTACCCGTCAGTTTGAGTTTGCCACTCATTCCGTCAGATTAAGCCGCCGGTCAATGTTGACCGGTTTCCAATTTATTAATAAAGGATACGGCCCGCTCGGTGGACCGGCCATCGTTAAAATAGAAACAATTATTCAGAAAATCCTTTAATTCGCCGGCATATTTATTCTTTTGGAGATTTTGGTCCACCAGGGTTTTGACCGGAGCTTTAGCATCCCAGTGATCGACTACCTTGCGCAGGTTGAATTCGTCAGGGAATTCACGCAGGTTATCGCTGTCGGGCTCGATGAGAATGATAGGAATGTTATAAATCAACGATTGGTAGGCGATTGAGGAATTATCGGACATCAACAGGTCGGCGATGGCCAGGTTTTCCATCGTGTCCTTGGTGCGGATATTCCACGGTTCTATCAGGTAAACATTAGTGTATTGACCGCGCCTGATAAATTTTCTAATTGCACCTATTTGACGCCAGTCGTAATAATGTGGCCGAATCAGCAGATTATAATCGCGGCTGAGTTGGGTGATCAACCTTTCACTGTATTTCAACAAGGTGCCGCCGCCCCATTTCCAGGTAGGCGCGAAGACAATATTGGGTAGACTTTGATCCCGGATGCCAAAATCATCTAAAATCTTCTGTCGATCGAATTGCCCGTTGATGACCTGGTCAAAGCGCATGTTGCCGGTTTTTACGATCTGTTCTTCCCTGATTTTCAGTCCGTTTATCTGACGCAGTTTATTATGGCGCATGGGACCATCGACCAGGTAATAGTCATATTGGGTTTTATCGCGGTTTCGATCGGGTTTGTGGCCGGTCCCGTGACCCACATTAATCGTGGTCAGGCGCTCCTTATGATAAGTAAAATGTGATTGAATCGTGCTGATCAGAACACCGGAAATTGAGGTGAAATCATGGTAAGGCAGATGTTCCAGCCGGGGGCGCAATCCATACCAGTTGCGGCTGGGGGCCTGACTGGGATAACTGTGTAAATTTTGCATCAGGTGAATCGCCGAACGAGGTTTGTGAACAATGAAATTGCCCCCCAGAACAGCATACAGCGATTTCACATAAGAGTATTGGTAAACATTGAGCGCCAGGTAATGTATTGTCATGGAATATCGACTTGGTTAAGC
>LSCG01000040.1 GCA_001577055.1 Fidelibacterota bacterium TCS56 | reverse complement strand
TAAAATGGCTAAAAGAACAATAGTTGCCCTGCCCGGTGACGGCATTGGCAAAGTAGTATTGGAAGAAGCAATTCGCGTGCTGGAGGCCGCCGGTTTTTCCGCCGATTACGTGGAAGGCGACATCGGCTGGGAATTCTGGCGCACGGAAGGGAATCCCCTGCCCCAGCGTACTCTGGATTTGATCGAAAAGCACAAGATCGGTCTGTTTGGCGCCATCACCTCCAAACCCAAGGACGAAGCCTTCGAAGAACTTATTCCCGAACTGCAGAAAAAAGGCTTGGTTTACTCAAGTCCCATCGTGGGGCTGCGCCAGCATTTCGGTCTGGATATCTGCCTGCGGCCCTGCCGGACCTACCAGGGCAATCCGCTGAATTTCATCCGCCGCGGCGCCGGGGATACGGTGGAAGAACCGCAAGTGGATGTGGCTATTTTCCGTCAGAACACCGAAGGCCTTTACGGTGGGGTAGAGTGGAGCGATCCGCCGAACCAGGTTTACGAAGCGCTGATGACCCATCCCAAATTCAAGAAGAATTTCGGTGGCACCCCCAAAGATGAGCTTTCCGTTTCTACCCGTATCTTCACCAAAAAAGCCACGGAACGTATCCTGCGGGCGGCTTTTGATCATGCCAAGAAATATGGTTACAAATCGGTGACGGTCTGTGAGAAACCGAACGTGATCCGCGAGACCTCCGGCATGATGTACAAAATGGCCCTGCAACTGCAGAAAGCCGATTATTCCGAAATTGAGGTCTGGAATACCAACATCGATGCCCAGATGATGTGGCTGACGAAAAATCCCGAGAACTACGGCGTGATCGTGGCCGGAAATATGTTCGGCGATATCGTTTCCGATGGTTTCGCCGGACTGATCGGCGGACTGGGCTTTGCCTGCAGCGCCCAGTACAATCCCGAGACCGGTATCGGCGTATTCGAGCCCACTCACGGCAGCGCTCCCAAGTATGCCGATTATCCCGTGTCGATTGTCAATCCGATCGCCATGATCGAATCGGCCTGCATGATGCTGGATTTCATTGATGAGCAGCCGATTGCCAAAAGGATTCGCGCTGCGGTGGCGGAAGTCGTAGTCGAAGGCCAGGTACGCACTTACGACATGGCCAAGATGCGCGGCCGGGCCGACGTTGTGGAAAAGGGCGCCGCTTCCAGCACAGAAATGGCCGACGCCATAATTGCCAAATTGTAACCACAATTTTCACTGATTGCACAGATAATAAAATCACATATTATGGAACGGAGATATACAAAACATGTTAAATAGTAGTAGATCTCCGGTGAAAAACTAAATATTCAATCAGTGTAATCTGTGTAATCAGTGGTTAAGTAAGGAAATAAAATGGAAAAAACAATTTCCCGGCAGATCGCCGAATTTGCCATCAACCTCAAATATGAGGATTTACCGCCGGAAGTAATCACCGAGGTGAAACGCTATCTTTACGATTCCTTCGGTTGTGCCTTCGGCAGTTTGCACACCCCGGATGTGAACGCCATCCATGAGATTTACGAGGAAATGAGCGGCACGGAAGAAGCCACGGTTATCGGTTTCGGTGACCAGCTTCCCGCCGTGAACGCCACCCTGGTTAATTCCCTGATGATACGCGCCCTGGATTTCAATGACATCTACTGGAAGGACGATCCCAGTCACCCCAGCGATATCATCCCCGCGGCCCTGACGGTGGCGGAAAAGGTGAACGCTTCCATGCAGGATGTGATTGTAGCAATCGTGCTGGCCTACGAATTCGAACAACGGATGTGCCTGTTCGCCAAACCCGGCGTCCGCGAGCGCAAATGGCACCATGCCACCCTGACCCAGTTCGTGTCGCCGATCGTGGCCGGTAAAATCCTGGGCCTCACCGTGGATCAGATGGTGAACGCCATCGGCATTTCCGGCTGCCACAACTATACCATCGGCTGTCCCACCGCCGGTAAGCTGACGATGATGAAAAACACCGTCGATCCCATGGCCGTGCAGTCCGGCGTTTTCGCGGCCTTGATGGCGCAAAAAGGCTATAGCGGCACCGAAAAAGTCTTCGAAGGCAAGGAGGGTTTTATGGACGCCTTCGTGGGCTGGAACGCCAAAGAGGAACAGATCAAGCCCACCGATATGGAAGGCCGGGACGGCATATCTGCCTGGAGCTGGGATGTGGACGCCCTGGTGGGGAATCTGGGTAAGGATTTCAAAGTCATGGAATGTGGCATGAAGGCCTTCCCCACGGAAGCATTGACCCATACCCACCTGTCCTGCATGTTGAAAGTCATGACCGGTAACGATCTTGATTACACCGATATCAAAGAAGTGCGGGTGACCTGTTTTGCCCAGGCCCACGATATCCTGTTTGATCCCACCAAGTACCGGCCCGAGTCGCGGGAGACCGCTGACCATTCCCTGCCCTACTGCCTGGCGGCGGCCATGGTGGACAAGAAAATTACCACCGATTCTTTCTCGGATGAGAAGTTGAATGACCCGCGGATTTTCGAAGTGATCGATAAAATCGTTGGTATCCCATCGCAGGAATTCGAAAAGATGTTCCCCGCCAAACAGCCTTCGAAAGTGGAAGTCACCACCAATGACGGCCGGGAATTTTCCGAGTACCTGGAATATCCCAAGGGCGATCCCCGGGAACCCATGACAATTGAGGACCTGGAAAACAAATTCAATTCCCTGGCGGCGGGACTGTTCAGCGCCGATGAACTGCGGCAGTTGAAAGACACCATTTTCAATTGTGAAACCATGAGATCAGGGATCAGGGATCAGGGTTCAGGTTTCTGTAGGTGCCGATTTCAAAATCGGCCCAAGATTACGATGCCATCTGCCGGCTGGCGGATGGCATCCTTCACTATGCAGGAAAAATAACCGGTTAAATCAGCTTACTTCGGCAATGGCGAATTTGATCGCCGCTTCGATCATCTCCGCCGGTGGCTGCTGAATGTAGCCGTTCTTGATTAAATCACCGGTCAGACTGCGGGCATACTGAATGTCCTTTTCCGCCAGGGCATAGGCTTCGTCGCGAGTCATATCGATGCGGGCCACGCCATCTTTAATTGCCTGCATGGCCACATCGGCAGCTTCGTAGGGGAAGACGCCGGCTTCATCCATGGTGGGCGTGATATACTCCGGTGATATGCCTTTTTCTTCGGCAAAACGCGCCAGCGAACGGGCGGCCACGATGGCCATTTCGTCGGTGATCTTACGAGCCCGCACCGTCAATGCGCCTTTCAGGATGGCCGGGAAGCCCATGGAATTATTCACCTGATTGGGGAAGTCGCCGCGACCGGTGGCCACGATGTAGGCGCCTGCTTCTTTGGCGGCATACGGATAAATTTCCGGCACCGGATTGGCACAGACGAATACGATCGGCTTTTCGGCCATGGAGGAAATCCATTCCGGTTTAACCGTGTCCGGTCCCGGTTTGGACAGGGCGATCAGCACATCGGCGCCCTTGCAGGCCGTGGCCATATCGGGATAGGCTTCGGGATTGGTGGCCTGGCACAGTTCCCACTTGCGGTAGAAACGCGGGTCGGCTTTGAGATCATCGCGGCCGGTGTGCAGCCCTCCTTTGGAATCGAACAGCACCATTTTCTGCGGATCGGCGCCGGCTTTAATCAGCAGGCGGGCGATGGTGGTGTTGGAGGCTCCGGCCCCCAGCATGGCGATGCGCACATTGCCCATCTCTTTACCGGCGACCTTCAAAGCGTTGATTAATCCCGCTACCGTGACCGAACCGGTACCCTGAGCGTCATCATGCCAGACCGGGATATCGCATTCTTCCCGCAGGGTATCCAGTACTTTATAGCAGTTGGGCTGGGAAATATCTTCCAGGTTAACCGCGCCGAAACTGGGCTGCAGTCTCTTCACGAATTCGATAATTACATCCGGGTCGTGTTCACCGTCCGCATTGCGGCTGTCCATGCACAGGGCCGTGGCATCGACGCCACCCAGATATTTCATCAGAAAGGCTTTGCCTTCCATCACGCCCAGTCCGCCGGGAGGGGTGCAGTTACCGTCACCCAATACACGGGTGGAATCACTTACCACCGCTACCAGGTTGCCGCGATTGGAAAGATCGAAGCTGGTGTCGTTATCATCACGGATGGTGGTGGAAATTTTGGATACGCCGGGCGTGTACCAGACGTTGAACCAGTTGAAGCCGAAAATCCCGGCTTTGGGGATCGTCTGCATTTTACCACCATAAAACTTATGGGCGTCCATTGCCAGTTGTTTCAAAAACAGGGTTTTGGCTTTGGCAATTTGCTCCTGAGAAAAACCGGACGGAAACAACTGGTCCAGATTCTCCAGTTTTAGATCAATACTCATGGGTTACTCCTGTTGGAATTAACGTTAATAATCGATTGGCAGGT
>LSCG01000041.1 GCA_001577055.1 Fidelibacterota bacterium TCS56 | reverse complement strand
TGTCATTTTGACTGTGTAAGTTTCTTTCAATTGTTTGCATGGATTCTCCGCGTTTATTCATGGCTTTAACTACCTGAATTTACGAATATTATGGGGAATCCTTGTGAACAATTTCAGCATCCTAATGAATAATTCAGGTTAACTAAGTTTGAAATTCATCTCTTACATTTTCGGCATCTATTTTTCCGATATCATAAAGAATTGTTCCGGTTGCATCTTCAATAAAAATGTTTTCTTTGTTTTTAAGCATTTTCCCATAAACCCATTTCTCGGTTGAACCAACAACAAACATTTCGTCCCGTGATTTAGGATGATTGTCCGAAAATACATAATGATATATGATTTCAGGCAATTTCGTAGTTTTTGACGTGATGTAAGATAAATTGCCTTAATGACAACCTGAAATCGGTTATGGTGAACTTTGTTGCAAATTTGCTTTCCTGTGGTAGGTTTGTTTGCGGTTATTTCGGTTTTTATTGCCCGGCATTTGAGGGGCTGGCTAACTTTAATTACGACAAGTCTCGTGGTTATTTAGATCAACGATTTAAGGACAACTATGGCACCATCATTCACTGTTGGACCGCAGGGGGAGAAACCGCGTTCGGACATGCGTGTTACTTATACTCCCCAATCCTCACAACTCACGATTAATATTAGCAGCAAAGTCGGTGTTTTATTTGGCAACTCGATCAATGATTTAGCCCGGCAGACCTGTGACCAGTTTGGTATTAAAACCGGTCAATTGGATATCGAAGATTTCGGCGCGGTACCTTTTGTGATTATGGCCCGGATTGAAGCGGTGATTAAAAAAGCCCGGCCGGACCTCACTGCCGAAGCCTTGCCGGAGATGAAGGATTTTTGCACTTATGCCTCCCGCAGGGATCGTTTCCGCCGCAGCCGGCTCTACCTGCCGGGTAACCAGCCTAAACTGGCCCTGAATGCCGGTATCCACCAGCCCGACGGCCTGATTCTGGATCTGGAAGATTCGGTGGGTCCGCCGGAGAAAGAAGAAACGCGCTACCTGGTGCGCAACGCCTTGCGGTCACTGGATTTCTTCGGCACCGAGCGCATGGTGCGGATCAATCAGGGTGATATGGGATTGCAGGATCTGGAGTTTATTGTGCCCCATAATGTGCACCTGGTTCTGGTGCCCAAAGTGGAATCGGTCGAGCAGATTATCGTCGTAGATAAAAAAATTGAAGAAATCAGCAAAGCTTGTGGCCGCGCGGAACCGGTTTACCTGATGCCGATTCTGGAAAGCGGCCGTGGTATTCTGAAAGCGCTGGAAATCGCCGAAGCATCGCCAAATAACGTGGCCCTGGCCATCGGACTGGAAGACTACACCGCCGATTTGGGCGTGCCCCGCACCGATGAGGGCAGCGAATCATTCTTTGCCCGGGGCATGCTGGTGAACGCCGCCCGTGCCGCCGGTCTTCAGGCTATCGATACGGTTTACAGCGATGTGGGCAACGAAGCGGGCCTGCGGGCCTCCGTGCTGGAGGCCAAGGCTCTGGGCTTCGATGGCAAGGGATGTATCCATCCGCGGCAGATTAAACCGCTGCATGAGGCTTTCGCGCCAACTGAGGCGGAGATCGAAAAAGCCAGGAAAATTGATCTGGCATTCGACCGGGCCAAAGAGCAGGGCCTGGGGGTAGTCTCACTGGGGAATAAAATGATTGATCCGCCAGTGGTAAAACGGGCCCAGCAGACTATTGCCCTGGCCATAGCCTCGGGCTTACTGGATGAAAACTGGAAGAGCTAACCACGAATTACTCGAATTAATAAAAAAAGTGAAAGATAGAATTCTGACATACCGCGAGATGTGTGATTCGGAAGATGTACAAACACTTCAACGTGGAATGAATTTTAACCTAAATAGTGATTACTCTGTAATACTTATGTCACAAAGGAGGAATGCACCATATACTGACTGTATACATGAGGATGAAATAACGATTGAGTATGAAGGACATGATGTTCCAATGTTTGACCCAACAATTGATCCCAAATCAATTGATCAATCTTTGTATACAAAGTCTGGATCATTAACTCAAAATGGGAAATTTGTAAAAGCTATTGATGAGTATAAAAGTGATCTAAGAGTTGCTGAGTTAGTTAGAGTGTACGAAAAAATAATTCCTGGAATCTGGAGCGAACGCGGTTTCTTTAAGCTCATTGATTATATTAAAAAAGACTCCAATGGTAGGATGGTGTTTAGGTTTATTTTAAAAGAATCAGAAGTAGAAGAATTAGAAAATAATTCATCAACACGAAGAATGAGACCCAGATCACGTATTATTCCAACGGTTGTTAAGAAAGAAGTATGGGAAAGAGATGGTGGCCAGTGTGTTATGTGTGGTAGGACAGATGAATTGCATTTTGATCATGATCTACCTTTTTCAAAGGGTGGAACAAGTATTACAGCCGAAAATGTTAGAATTCTGTGTGCCCGACATAATTTAGAAAAATCAGATAAAATTCAATAATTTGTGAAATTAGTGTAATTCGTGGTTTAGAGAATTAAATAAAATCAGTGTAATCTGTGAAATCAGTGGTTTAATTGCTAATTCAATTTGTGAAATTCGTGTAATTCGTGGTTACAATAATGAAAAAAGAAATGATTAAGAATGCCGCCGGTCGCATGGTGCCGCCGGAAGTTAATGGTGTGAAACAGACTCCTTTCCAGGGTGTGGGAAAATTCAGGCCCACCGGGAAAAAACCGGCCCTGCCGATCCGTACCTGCAGTGATTATCCCGCGGATGGTGACAAGACCGTCCCAACCTTAAAAGATGCTTTGGATAAATGTGGTTTGAAAGACAGAATGACCATCTCGTCTCACCATCATTTCCGCAATGGCGACCTGGTGATGAATCAGGTGTTTGATGTGGCTGCCGAAAGTGGTGTGAAAGGCTTGCGCTGGTTTCCCTCCGCCGCTTTTCCCTGCCACAAACCGGTGATCGAACATATGGAAAACGGTGTGATCGATTGGGTGGAAGGTTCGTTGAATGGTCCCCTGGGCAATTATGCTTCTGAAGGCAAGATGAACGGCACCGCCGTTTTACGCAGCCACGGCGGCCGCTGGCAGGCCGTGCAGGATGGCGAAGTTGAAATCGATATCGCCGTGATCGCTGCCCCCACGGCCGATGCCTTTGGCAATTGCACCGGCGACCGCGGTCCCTCGGCCTGTGGTTTGCTGGGTTTCGGGCTGGTGGATTCGATCCATGCAGATAAAGTCATCGTAGTCACCGACAATCTGGTGCCCTTTCCCTGCGTACCGTGGCAGATTCAGGGGCAGAATGTGGATTATGTGGTGGTGCTGGACAAGGTGGGCGAACCGGCCAAAATCGTCAGTGGTACCACCCAGTTGACTAAATCACCGGACCGCCTGCATATCGCCGAACTTACCGCCCGTTTCGTTCGTGATACCGGGATAATGCGCGATGGTTTCAGCTTTCAGGCCGGCGCCGGCGGGACCTCCCTGGCTTTCGCCATTTACCTGAAAGAAATGATGAAAGATGCCGGAATCAAGGCCCGTTTCATCCGCGGCGGCTCCACTAAATACCTGGTGGAGATGCTGGAAGAGGGCCTCACCGATTTCATCCTGGATGGCCAGACTTTCGACCTGGAAGGCGTACGATCCATGCGAGAGAATTTTGGTCATGTGAATACTTCGCCATTCACCAGCTACAACTGGCATGGCAAAGGCAATTTCGCCTCCCTGCTGGATGCCGTCGTGCTGGGCGCCACCGAAGTGGATGTGAATTTCAATGCCAATGTGGTGACCCACTCCGATGGCAAGATGCTCCACGGTATCGGTGGCTGGCAGAACTGCCTGTTCAGCAAATGTACGATCCTGCCGATCCCGGCCTTCCGCGACCGCATCCCGGTGATTGTGGATGAGGTTACCACCCTGGTCGGCCCGGGAGAATTGATCGATGTGATCGTCACCGAGCGGGGGATAGCGATTAATCCCCAGCGGAAGGATTTGTTGGAAAAAGTACGGGACACCGATCTGCCGATTCGCACAATCGAAGAATTAAAAGCCGAGATCGATGATCTGATCGGTGGACCACCGGCCAAACCGGAGTTGACCGATGAGGTAATCGGCATCGTCAAATGGGTGGACGGAACAGTCATCGATTCGATATTTGGGAGTGGTTGAAAATGAAACAAAACTTAGTTGAAAAATTAGCCCAGAAGTATGCCGTGGGTCTGGCCGATGATGCTGTCGTTAGGACCGGTGATTATTTGTCAATCCAGCCGGGACATATTCTGACACACGACAATACCGGGGCGGTGATGAATAAATTTCGCGCCATCGGCGCCAGCAAAATGGCTGATCCCCGCCAGCCGATGTTTGCCCTGGACCATAACGTCCAGGACAAGAGCGAAGCCAATCTGATAAAGTATGCCGGGATCGAAGCCTTTGCCAAGGAGATGGGCGTGGATTTCTATCCCGCCGGGCGGGGGATCGGTCACCAGCTGATGCTGGAAGAAGGCTACGCTTTCCCCGGCACCATGGCCGTGGCATCCGACAGTCATTCCAATATGTACGGTGGGGTGGGCTGCCTGGGTACTCCAATCGTCCGCACCGATGCCGCCGCCATCTGGGCTACCGGTCGGACCTGGTGGCAGGTACCGCCGGTGGCAAAGGTTACCCTCACCGGAGAGCTGCCGTCGGGAGTTTACGGCAAGGATTTGATCCTTACCCTGTGCGGCATTTTTAATAATGATGAAGTCTTGAATTACGCCATCGAATTTGCCGGTGAAGGAGTCGCTACACTCACTGTTGATGAGCGCCTGGCCATCGCCAACATGACCACCGAGTGGGGCGCCCTGGTGGGCTTGTTCCCGATCGATGATGTTACCATCCAGTGGCTTAGGGAACGGGCAGCCAAAATCGCCGAACGAGGTTTGGAAGGTGTGCCTTCCGATGCCGACGGCAACGGCACCCATCCCCGGATGAATTCCGCTCGCATCGACGACCTGGCAGCCGATATTCCCGTGGCCGATGCCGATGCTTATTATGCCAGGGAAATCACGATTGATCTCGCCACGGTGACACCCCATGTCGCCGGTCCCCACAATGTGAAGACCACGACCGCGGTGGCCGAAATGGAACAGCGCAACCTGAAAATTCACAAGGCCTATCTGGTTTCCTGTGTCAACAGCCGCGTGGAAGACTTGGCCGAAGCGGCTGCGGTGGTTAAAGGTAAAAAGGTGGCAGATGGTGTGGAATTTTACATCGCCGCCGCCTCGAAAGAAGTGCAGGAGGAAAGCGAAAAACGCGGCGACTGGCAGACCCTGCTGGAGGCCGGCGCCATCGCCATTCCCCCGGGCTGTGGACCCTGTATTGGTCTTGGCGTGGGATTGCTTCAGGATGGCGATGTCGGCATCTCGGCCACCAATCGCAATTTCAAAGGTCGTATGGGCTCGAAAGAAGCAGAAGCCTATCTGGCTTCGCCGGCGGTGGTGGCTGCCAGTGCTTTGGCCGGCAAGATTGCCGGACAGAACCAAACACCAGTGAAAACTGTTGCTACCACGATTAAAACCGCTCCCGCTCCCAAGCGCGAAGCAGCGACTGCCAACCTGCTGGAAGGCTTCCCGGCCAAAGTCAGCGGTACGGCAATTTTCTGTTATCAGGACAATCTGAACACCGACGGCATCTATCCCGGTAAATACACTTATATCGATGATTTTACGCCGGAACAGATGGCCGAGGTGGTGATGGAGAATTACGATCCGGAATTCGGTAAGCTGGTGCAAAAAGGTGATATCTTGGTGGGCGGCTTCAATTTCGGTAGCGGCAGTTCCCGGGAACAGGCCGCCACGGCGTTGAAATTTCGTGGCGTGCAACTGGTGCTGGCGGGATCGTTCAGCCAGACTTACAAACGCAACGCCATCAATAACGGTTACCTGGTGCTGGAAGCGCCGGAATTGCTGGCGGATCTGAAGGCCAGATTTGGCAGCGATCAATTAACGGTGCGTACCGATCTGGAAATTGAAATCGATTTTCAATCCGCTCAACTGACCTGTGATGGTAAGACTCACAGCATCGGTGCAGTCGGAGAAGCGGCCCAGGAATTGATTCTCACCGAGGGGCTGGAAAACTGGGTCAAAGCAAAAAT
>LSCG01000037.1 GCA_001577055.1 Fidelibacterota bacterium TCS56 | reverse complement strand
ATATATTGAACAGAAGTGCCAGGCGCTTTACGTTATTGGGAAGGTCTTGAATTCTGCCCCCACGCGTAACAATACCGATACGTAGATACGTAGGGACAAGACAGGCCTTGTCCGAGACCATGCAAAACCAATTATCGGGCCGAATACTGTTCGGCCCCTACGGATCTGGATGGTTGATAAGAATATGAAATATTGTTCGGCCCCTACAAATTTGGGAATGATTGGTAATCAGCAACCTTCCGGGTTACAAAACAAGCAACCCGGAAGGTTTTAAAAGCTACTGTTTCTCCAGATACCTGGTGGTGAAATACTCATCTTTAACCTGGGGATTGAACACTACCTGATCCATGCGCATGACAGACTTGCGGCCGTTTTCGAGATTGATCATCACCATTTTCGCCGCCTGATACTTCTGCCCGTCTTCATCCAGCAGGCGTACATCGCTGTTGGTCTGCTTTTTATACAGTTCATCAAACAAATCATAGAATTCAGCATGACGCATCACATAATCGGATTTGGCAATCCAGGTCGCCTTGCGGGTAAAACCATTCTCATCGGCAACATCATCATCCACCGGCAAAACTTCGATCTGCCAGCACTCAATACCATCAAATTCGACTTCACCCAGCAGCTTGTATTCGAAATCCTCCATATTCTCAGCCGCCATGTCCGCATTGGAAAATTCCGAACCCATGAAACTTTTACCCTTTTCCGTGCTGACGATCCGCCGCGTCTTGCGCAGGGAAGGCAAATAAATCCACATATCGTCATCTTGATCATCATGATCGAATATCAGCATGCCGGTGCCTTTCACATCGGCCGGTTCCAGAAAGCGGATGATCCGCTTGGAGACATTTTCGGCCGGGTAATCCTTGGTGGCGGCGGCAATCTTGCGGATCCGCTGGTTGCCCTTGTTATCATAAATTTCCAGCGTACCCACATATTCCGTACCGGACATGGTCTGGGCTTCCTTGGCATTTTCCATGATATCGCGACCGGTTAATTCCTGGCTGCTGGCCAGTGATACAAACGCTAAAACTGTCGTAATAATTAACCTCATTTTATCCTCCGAAAATTATTGCTGCGGCTCCAGAAACCGCGGTTTGAAAACCAGGCACAGGGCCGGTACCAGCGCCAGCGCACCGATGACACAACTGAAGATCGACATTACCACCAGAAAACCAAAAAATCTGATCGGCGGAAACAGGGATACCATCAATGCGCCGAAACCGATGATCACCGACAGGGCGTTGAAGGCAATGCCGCGGCCGGTGGTGGTAAGCGTGTTTACCACCGCCGCGCTATAATCCCGGCCCGCCTGCCGCTCACTGCGGTAACGCCACAGAAAATGGATGGTGTAATCCACTCCCACCCCGATCATGATCGACGACAGCATGGCGGTGGCAATATCCAGGCGGATGCCCAGGCAGCCCATTAGTCCGAACACCAGCACAATGGCCACGATCAGGGGAATGGCGGCTAAAATCCCGGCGGTGGGACTGCGAAACATAATCATCAACATGATGGCAATCACGGCGATGGCCACCGCCAGGGCGATCATCTGGCCCCGCACAACGATATCTGATAGTTCCGCCGTCACCATGCTGGCGCCACCGATAAATTTCACGGCGGGATCGCCGGCGGTCATGTCTTCAATCACCGCCACTACCGCGCGGATGGCCGAAGCATCGGGATTGCGCAGAGTAATCATCATCTGGGCGTGCTCGTAGTTGAAATCGACGATTTTCTCAAAATCATCGGGGTCGCCGGACATATTGTATAATTCCAGGTACTGGGCCACGGCCTGCCGGCTGTCGGGAATGCGGTCGTAGCCCGGCTCATCGGGATCGTTCAAGGCCCGGCTCATGGCCTTGATGGCGGTTGCCAGAGATGTAACGCTACCCACGTCCGGCAGTTGCTCCAAATCCCTGGCGTATTTATCCAGGCGTTTCAGAATCGCCGGATCCTTGATATCGCCTTCGATCATCACCGCCAGATTTTCCGAACCGCCGAAATTCTCATTGATGATCCCGGCCGTTACGCGCGTTGCATGCTTCCTGGGGAAGAAATTGATCACGTTGGAGTCAACCTTGAGCCAGCTTACGCCGGCCGCCAGCGCCACAGTAATTACAGTAACTGTTGCGATTACCCGTTTAGGATGACGGGCCACCACCCGGCCGGCCCGCAGCAGGTTGCGTTCGAAACTGAAGCGCTGCTTCCCGCGTGTCGCCATATCGCATTCAGGCCGCTTCAACAGGGACATGACCGCCGGCAAAAAGAGCAGGCTCACCAGCAGGGCGAAAGTGATGCCGATGGCGGCCATTACCCCCAGGCGTTTGGCGGGGATCAAAATATGGGAAAGCAGCCCCAGGATACCGGCGATGGTGGTGAGTCCCGTGAGCAAAATCGGCGACTTCATGCTGGAAACCACCTGTTTCACCAAATCCTCCCGGGATTCGAAACCGTCACTGCCGTTCAATTCCTGGTAACGGGCCACCAGATGGATGCCGTAATTATTGGCGATGGCGATCATCATCACCGGCAGCAGAATGGCCAGGATCGTCATTTCCCAGCCCATCATCACCTGCAGGCCCATGGCAAACAGGACCGACATAATCACCACCGAAAACGGCAGTAACACACCGCGCACCTGGCGGAAGCTGATCAGCAGAATGACGATCATCAGCGCCAGGGCCAGGGGCATGAGAAAGATGAAATCACGGCCGATGTCACGGCTCAAAGAGGCCCGGGTCTGGGGCATGCCCCCCAGGCGAACGGTCTCATCGCCGGGAAAGTCGGCAATGATTGTATTGATTTCATCGATGATGGCCTGGTCCTCGATTTCCTGGTCCAGGGTAAGAATAATGGCGGTCATGGTAAAATCGGTGGAGACCACCAGCTCATAAACCAGGTCGTTGGTGCGCAACCGCCGGCGCAATTCCTCGGTCTGTTCCGGCGTCTTCGGTAAACGCTTTACCGCCGGATCGACAATCATCATGCCGTCTTCGCCGCGGATATCCTTGGAATCGAACAGGGACAGTACCTGCTCCACCCCCTTAACCCGCCCCAGCCGGCGGGCGATTTTACCCACGCGCTTCAAGGTGGCGGGATTGAGCACATCCTCGGTCTCGAACAGGATCATCACCATGTCGGAACCGCCGAAAACATCTTCCAGGGCGGCGGTGTTGATCCGGGCCGGCACCGTCTCCGGGATGTAGGTTTCAAAATCGGACTGGATCGTAGCCCGGGGCACCTGCCAGCCGAAAAACAGGGTGACCAGAATAAAGCCGATAATGATCGGCCAGCGGTAGCGAATAATTATATCTTCCATCGGAATTTTTCTTTCAGTATATCAATCTAAATCAGCAACAGCACTGCCGACACCATTGAGGCAGAGTCGGGTCAAAATATCTACATAACGATCATAGTAAGCGTCATCCAATATCACCGGTGAAGGTGAATCGGATAATAACGGCGCCGAGATAAAATGGGAGTAAATCATATGAATTATGGCCGAACCAAGGATATTTATTATTTCCCCGTCCCGGTTAAAATCCAGCCCCAGTATTCCCAGCAATTTGTTGGCATCGGTGGCCATGGCACGGGAATGATGAAGCTTCAATTCGTGTACTTCCGGGATGTCGTTGTTCAATTCGGAAAACCAGACCATGCTCAAATCCCGCTGGCGGCGGATCAGGTTCACAAAACCAGCGATAAAACGGCGGACATTTTCATCAAAGGTATCATCATCGCGGACAGCGTCGCGGAACATGGCATTGAACAATTCGAAATAACGCTGAATGATAGCCTGCAGGATTCCGGCTTTACCGCCGAAATGGTAGGAGATCATGGAGATACTGACCCCGGCTTCTTTGGCGATTTCCCGCACGCCTACCAGTCCATAGGATTTCCGGGCAAATAACCGCACCGCCGTTTCGAAAATTCGGGCTTTGATTTCCCGGGCTTTAGCTTCGCTCATTACTCCCCCGTCTAGAAAGCCAGCCGCACTTCACCGTAAACGGCGTTAAAATTGTCGCTGATCAAATCATTCAGCGTGCCGTCATCACCCCGGTACCAATTGCCACCGAACGTGATGGATAAAGCATCGGCCGGTTTATAAACCACCTGGGGTATCAACATCAGCTCCCCGGTGGTCAAATCGTACATTCCAAATAATTCCAGGCTCAGGGTTTCGTAGAACATCGAGTAGGAAGGCCGGAAACTGAGGGCGTGGCGGGTTTGGTCAGTCTGGTAGGTGAACAGGCGGTTATAATTTTCCAATTGGGGATAAAGCTGCTGTAGTGGGTCCGAGGGGATTACCAGTTTCTCAAACTCCGGCACGAAGCGGCCGACGTACTGGGCGATCAGATTAAAATCACCCCACATCCGGTCCAGGCCTACCACATAGTAAAAATCCTCGTAGGGAATATAATAATTACGCAAACCGTCGTGTATTTGATCAGGAATGCGCCAGGCTCCCTCCCCTCTCAGGCCCCAGGAACCGACCGCGGTCGAAAAGTCAACACCGATTACCTGCTGACGGTAAGCCGCCGGAGAGATAGTCATTATCTGTGTGGCAATGTCCAATGATTCCAGTTTGATGCCCGGCATGGGATTATAGCCCCGCGCGTAAGAAATTGAGCCATCGAAGGCGGGGAATTCCAGCGACAGGCGTCCCGCCCAGAGACTGTTTTTCAGCCGGGCGTCCGGATAAATTCCTTCACCGATAGTGATATTGGCCGGCAGATCGGCCATTTCAAAAGCCAGAACGGTGGGCGAATAGGTCGGCGCCCAGATGCCTTCCAGGCGGAGAGCCGGAGAAAAATTATAATGTGAGCGCACCAGAAAATTAGCGCCGCGGATATCGTCGGAGTCCGGGGAACGGACGGTAGTATTCATCGGCGTGATATTATTGGTGGGATTGAATCCGTCAGCCCGGCCCCAGACCACGATCTGTTTACCGATCCGCAGATCGAATTTACCCGGGTAGAGATTGATATAGGCTTCGGCGAAATCATATTCCATGAATTCACCACCGTATTCGTTTCCCCCGCGAAAACGCACTTCGGTAAAAGCGCTGGCCCAGTCGGAGGGATCTACCGTTAACAGCAAGGCGATTTCGCCGTAGCCGCTCTGCAGTTGAGTTGAGTCGGGCTTGTCCAGCCGATTAACATAGGCCGTGCTGCGAATAAACCCATTGAAGTCCACCCCTGATCGATCATTAGTTGCGGTTCCAGTCCCGGCATTTTCAAATAAACCCTGCCCCCAAGTAAGACTACTGAACAAGAAGATAAATAATGTTTTCCGGTTGGTGATGAGCATTGCTCCATTCCTTGGTTTGTTCGAACGTTCGTTCGAATATATTCAATCCAGCAGTCAACCAGCAACATTTTTTATTTGCCGCTTTCTAATCATGGCGGCCTTCCGCCAAAATCATTTCTACTTTGATGCCAGATATTTCTAATTCTACATTTACTATTGCTACACCCACGGAATTGTGAATATTATTTAGTCCTAATCGATTTTGAATCGATTACCTGAATTGGATTCCTGAATATCTCTCCTTCAAGTCGCTCAAAAAAGTCATGATATAAAATGAACAGCGCGACAGTCCCATGATTACCGGGAATTGGTTTTTTGAACATTGGCCTGGCTACTCTGAGAATGATTCCAAAAAAATCGATATCAATACAGACCAGTAAATTGAGCAGGGTAAACAGGGAACCGGGTAAGATTTCGACACATTATCGTATTTTATCGAAACGGATCACTAATGTCCATTATACTAACCATTATGCAATATATATTTGACATTATGCCAAATATAAAATATATTCGTCATCGAAAATCCTATGAATATCAAATTAAAACTGGCCCGCGTGGAGAAAAACCTGTCCCAGCAGGAACTGGCCGACCGGGTCAGCGCCTCGCGCCAGACAATCGGGTTGATCGAGAGCGGGAACTACAATCCCAGTCTGGATCTGTGCCGCCGTATCGCCCGGGCGCTGGGCAAATCTCTGGATCAATTATTCTGGGAGGAAAACGATGCCGACCAGTCAACTAAATTGAGCGACTAAATGAATACAGTAGAAATCGAACAGGTTTCCAAATCATTTGGAAAAGTCATCGCGGTGAATGAGCTGTCACTGAACGTTCCCAATGGCAGTATTTATGGTTTTATCGGTCCCAACGGATCGGGAAAAACTACTACTCTGCGAATGATAATGAATATTTATTACCCCGACAACGGTATGATCAGAGTCCTGGGTAAACAGGTCAGCGGCGCCGCCTCGGACCGCATTGGTTACCTGCCGGAAGAGCGGGGTTTGTACAAAAATATGAAAGTGCGGGAAATGCTCCGTTTTTACGGCGATTTGAAAAATGGGCAGAATATTCCGGCACAGGTGGACTACTGGCTGGAGCGCCTGGATCTGACGAACTGGGCTGATAAAAAGGTGCAGACCCTTTCCAAGGGAATGAGCCAGAAGGTGCAGTTCATCGCCACCGTAGTGGCCAAGCCGGAACTGTTGATTCTGGATGAACCCTTCAGCGGACTGGATCCGGTGAATATGGATGTCCTGAAGGATGCCATCCTGGAAATGCAGCAGGCCGGCACCACCGTGATCTTCAGTACTCACGACATGGCCGTAGCGGAAAAAATGTGTGATTTCATTTTCATGATTTTCAAGGGCCAGAAAGTGTTGGACGGCACCCTCACCGCAATTCAGGATAAATACGGCAGCGATACCATCCGCATCCGCACGGCCGACGGTCGATCGGTGCTGAGTAATCTGCCGGGCATCGATAAGATCAATGATTTTGGCCGTCAGCAGGAGTTGCGCCTCCGATCGGGAGCCGACACCCAGGCGGTACTGGCAGAGATCATGCAACGCACCAGCGTGGAAAAATTCGAGACCGTCCAACCATCATTGCACGATATTTTCGTCCGCATTGCCGGACCGGAAGCGGAGGAGGCCACCCATGCTTAAGGCCCTGAAAATCGCCTGGCGCGAATATAAAGCCACCGTCCGCACCAAAGGATTCATCATTGGTTTGATCATCGCACCAATTTTCATGAGTGGTAGCGGAATAGCGATTAAATTGCTGGAAGATCAGGTTGACACAAACGATAAACGGGTAGTGATCATCGACCATTCCAATCTCATGGCCGACTACTTAATCGATCTGGCCGAACAGCGCAACCAGCAGGCTGTTTACGATCAGGAAAATGGTAAAAAAATCAGTCCCGCCTACTATTTTGAAAAGCAGGCTCCGGCCACGGATATCGCCGCCCAGCGGTTAGCTCTTTCGGATCAGATCCGTGCCAAGGAATTATTCGCCTTTCTGGAAATCGGTCCCGACGTGCTCCATCCCGGCGACGACCGGGAGCGCCGGCGGATCAAATTCCACGGAGAGAATACGGCCATGGATGACCTGCGGGGCTGGTTGCGTCGTCCGGTTAATGACCGCCTGCGTAGGGCGCGACTGGCAGAAGCGGGAGTGAAAGAAGCGTTGATGAATGACCTGTTCCTGTGGATCAATGTGGAAAGCATGGGCTTGATTTCCGTTGATGAAAGTGGTGAAGTGAAAGATGCCGAAAGTACCAGCGAACTGGAATCGCTGATTGCTCCGCTGATCATGATGATGCTCATGTTCCTGATGACGATGATGGGCGCCACGCCGCTGCTGAATTCGGTAATGGAGGAAAAAACCCAGCGCATTGCGGAGGTGATTCTTGGTTCGGTAAAACCTTTCCATTTTATGATTGGCAAGGTCATCGGTGGCCTGGCGGTGGCGCTGACCGGTGCCATGGTATACATTACACTGGGAACTATTGCGGTCAACCGCTTTGGCCTGGAAGATAAAATTCCCCTGGATGTACTGCCGTGGATGTTTCTGTTCCTGACTCTGCAGATTACCATGATGGGATCCGCCATGGCTGCCGCCGGTTCGGCCTGCAACGATGCCAAGGATGCGCAGAACCTCTCTTTCCCGGTAATGCTGCCCAGCATGATTCCCATATTCATCATGTTCCCGGTGATCAAGGAACCTCTCAGCGCCTTTTCCACCTGGATGAGCCTGATTCCACCCTTCACACCGATGTTGATGTTGCTGCGGATCAGCACCCCCATGGCCGTTCCCGTCTGGCAACCCTGGGTAGGTGCACTGGGTGTGCTGTTTTTCGCCGTTTTCTCGGTCTGGGCCGGCGGCCGGATATTCCGGGTGGGTATCCTGCTGTCCGGCACGCCGCCGAAGCTGAGTACGCTGGTAAAGTGGATTGGCAGGGGATAATCGGTGACGGGTGACAAGTGACAAGTAACGAGGAACTAGGGACTAGGAACCGGGGCGGGTGAGCAGAAGAGCGGGGAATAGACGACAACAATTCAGCTGAGGCCGCTAGCGGATTATTGATTGCGAACACCCATCAAAATTACATATTTGTAGGGACACGGCATGCCTTCGTTAAAACTTCGGCACGCAGCGCGCCGTGTCCTTACGATTAATTCACATTTAACGACTTACCGGCTCTTGGCTCTCCGCTCTTGGCTCTTAGCTACTTAATGCTTTTTTGTGGTCTGACAACCACTTACTTCAGGATACTATTCAAAATTTAACTAATCCGTCTGCGACTACGGCGGACGAGCAACGCAGGTTAAATCCCCGCTGCTACGAATCCCGAGCACGGTGCTGCAGTCAATCAAATTGTACCGGACTTACAGCTCACCCTTGTCGGCAAATGAAAAATATCCATCGCCGGCGATAATCAAATGATCGTGGACGGCCACGTCGATTGTAGCCAGCGCCTCCTTGACCCGGCGGGTGATTTCACGGTCGTCACGGCTGGGCGATAAATTGCCGCTGGGGTGGTTGTGGACCAGAATCATGGCCGCCGCCTTATTGGCCAAAGCCTTTTTCACCACCTCCCGCGGATAAACCGCCGCCGCCGTGAGCGTGCCGCTGAATAATTCTTCAGCCGTAATCACCTGGTTGCGGCCGTTCAGATAAATCACCATGAACGATTCCCGGTCCCGGGAACTGAGGGCGTGGCGCAGAAATTCGATCACCTGCTCCGAGCTTTCGATGAACTCCCGACCAATGATCCGGTCTTTCAGATAGCGTTCCCCCACCGCCCGCACCAGTTGCAGTCCGAAAGCATTGGCGGGACCGATTCCCTTCACCTGCTGTAAATCAACCGGTGATGCCTCTAAAACTGCTTTGAGTGAACCGAATCTGGCGACGGCCGCTTTGGCCGCTTGTCGGCAATCGCGCCGAGGCGTGCCCAGGGTCAGCAATAATTCGACGATTTCGAAATCGGTTAAACTGTCCAGCCCCGCTTTCAGGAAACGGTCCCTCAGGCGCTGCCGGTGCCCCTCCCGATTATATTCCATAAAATCCTCCGCTGTAAACGAATGAAAATTAAATCACGACTGCAGTTGTGTCAATTTCTGTTTGAACTCCCGTAATTCGAAGACATTGCCCGGCTCGGCCTCCAGCAGGGAAAACTTGGTTTTAAATTCCCCCGCCGAATCCTGACCGCCTTCTTCTTGATACAGCCCAAAAACTTCATCGTCAGTTCGCGGCTTGGCGGCCTGCATACTGCCAACTATCTGATATGCCGCATCCTCCAGCAGGTCATCGACTACCCGTGACGGTAACCGGCGCCGGAAAATTTCCCGATCCAGCTTCGAGAAATACATGCCGTTCAGACGATAATCCTCAAAGGCTTCGTAGGCAATCGGGGCCACCGATTTAATCATCTCGGCCATGGCTTCGGCATACACGCGAATCTCGTACTGGGCATGCTCGTCCATCCGCAGGCGCAGAAAATGGAAGGTATTGTGCAGGTCATTTTTCCAGTACCACTGAGTGTACAGATTCACCGGTAGAATGGCCCGGGCCAATTCCCGGGCGATACCTGCCTCATTCAGTTCATCGTACAACTCAAAACTACGCTGCGACATCTCCCGGAAGGCGGCGATGGTTTTCGCTTTCAGTTCCTCGGGAACATCGGTGGCATCCCGGCCCTGCTTGTTGAACTTACTCTGAAAATGAATATCCTTTTCTTCAGGGATATAAAAATCATCGATGGCTTCCGAGTAACGCAGGCTGTATTCATTGATGTTGGCCGTGCGGTGGCGCACCCACTGGCGGGCCACGAAAAGCGGCATCTTGGCATGGAATTTCAATTCCACCATCTCAAAAGGCGTGGAATGCGAATGGCGCATCAGATAGCGAATCAGCGCCCGGTCCCGCGAAACTTTGGTGGTGCCTTTGCCATAACTGACGCGGGCGGCCTGTACGATAGCCGCGTCACCGCCCATGGAATCCACCAACCGGACAAAGCCTTTGTCCAGGCAGGGAACGGCCCCCGCCGGTAATTTCACCTCACTCATTATTCTCCCTTTTGATTCAACACTGCCAGGGTTTTATCGACTGCATCATATTCACCGGCGATCAGTCCCGGTGTGATCAAGGTACTGGCATTATTATAATTAACCTGATTCCCATTCAGGTCGATCAATTTTCCCCCGGCTTCGTTGATAATACAATTACCGGCACAAATATCCCATTCGTTTTTCGGTCGCAGGGAGGCAAAAATATCGGCCTGGCCGGCGGCCGTCAGACCTAATTTATAGGCAACACTGCCGATGGCGCGTAATTCGCCAAAGGTATCATCAAACGGCGCCCACAGACCGCGGCGGGTCTCCGAACGGCTGTTTAATATCACCATCTGGTCCACACTGGTCCTGGTGGCACAGCGGATCGGTTCACCGTTAAGGGCGGCGCCCACGCCGGCGGCGGCAGAAAACAACTCTTTCGTCACCGGATTGTATAATACGCCAATTACGGGCTGTTGCTTGTCCACCAGGGCGATACTGATCACGAAATGGGGCACCCCTTCGATAAATTCTTTGGTACCGTCCAGCGGATCCACCACCCATACCCGTTCTTTGGCCAATCGTTCCTTCGAATCGACGGTTTCTTCCGAAAGCCAGCCGTAATCGGGGAAGGCGTCACGCAGGATTTTCTTCAATTGGGCATCGGCGGCATGATCGGCGGTGGTAACGGGATTGTGGTAGCCCTTTTCTTTTATCTCATAATCTGCTTTATAATATTTCAGGACAGTTGCACCAGCCTCTTGTGCGGCGGAGATGGCGATCTTCAATTCATTATTCATTCTGTGAGTATGGTCCGGTTCAGGTTTATTAAAAAATCCAAGTGCAATAAATCATGGCCAAATTTGCGGAAAAATGATTTATTCGCGTCGCAATTTACATAATCATCCAAGTCAAATCATGGTGTAGTTTCCTATGTCAGCCACCGATAAAGCTCTTGAGAAAATGCCGGAAAAAAGTTAGCTTCATTGTTGCTGAAGACGTATTGAAGGGTAATTTGAAGCAGTATTTTTTCACGTTGACCAAACTTTTTTACCCGTAAAAAGATTTTTTTCTTTCCTTCACCCCGCCTTCAGCGCGGTCGGTCCGGAACCTGCAGCAAGCCAACCTGTGCTTCGAGGTTCGCGCGATTCAGTTCTGCTCCCCGACCACAGATTACCATCATGGTAGTAGATTATTGACGGCACCTGTTGGTGCTAATTGCCAATTCAATTGGACATAAGAGATGAAAAAAGAGATTTATATCAATGAAAGTTTGGGGGAAACCAGGATCGCCATCCAGGAAGATGATCAACTGGTTGAAGTATATGTTGAGAAGCCGGACCACCAGCGCATGGTGGGAAATATCTATTTCGGCAAAGTGGAGAATGTTATCCCCGGGATGCAGGCCGCTTTTGTGGATGTGGGTTACGAAATCAACGCTTTCCTGCCATTTTCTGAAATCGAGAACAGTGATTATCTGGCCCAGGCTGATGATGATTACAGCAATTCCCGCAGCGGTAAGCGCCATCGCAAAAACAGCGACCGGATCGAGGTTGACCTGCAAACCGGACAGGATATATTTGTTCAGGTAATAAAGGAGCCTTTCGCCGGTAAAGGTCCCCGGGTCACCACCGAAATCGCCCTGCCAGGTCGTTTGCTGGTGCTGGTCCCCAATGCCAATTATATCGGTATTTCCAAAAAAATCTGGGACAAATACGAACGGCGCCGCCTGAAAAAAATCGTATCCAGCATGAAGGATAAGGATTTTGGCATAATCGTCCGCACGGTGGCCGAAGGGAAAAGTGACGAATTCCTCAAAAATGATTATGACGCCCTGATTACCAATTGGAACAGTCTGGTGCAGACGGCCGACCGTAACCACGCCCCAACCCTGGTTTACGAAGATATGGCTACCGCCTCCAGCGTCGTGCGCGACTTATTCACTCCTGACATCGGAAAAATCGTCATCGATAGTCGCAAGCTGTACCGCCGGCTGAAGAAATATCTGGAAGATATTTCACCGAATCTTGGTTCACGGCTGGATCGTTATAAATCCAAGATACCCATGTTCGAAACCATGGGTATTGAGGCCGAAATAGATAAAGTGATGCGTCCCAAAGTTTGGCTGAAGAGCGGAGCTTACCTGATCATCGAAAAAACCGAAGCTATGGTGGTGGTGGATGTTAACAGCGGGCGCTTCATCGGCAAGAAAAAGCACGAAGAGAATTCACTGAAGATAAATCTGGAGGCCACCCGGGAAGTGGCGCGACAACTGCGCCTGCGTGATTTATCGGGATTGATAGTCATTGATTTTATCGATATGCGCGAAGAATCCAATAAACGAAAAATTTATTACGAACTGCGTAAAGAATTGCGCAAGGATCGGGCTAAAGTGGCCGTCTCACCCATTTCGGAATTTGGTTTGCTGGAGATGACCCGGCAGCGAATTCGCCTCAGCCTGCTGGATTCCATGAGTGACGAGTGCCCCACCTGCCACGGTTCCGGCCGCATACTTTCCAAAGACGCCATGCTCACCCGCATTGATCACTGGATCCGGCGTTACCGCAGCAGCCACCACGACCTGCGGCTGACCCTGCACCTTCATCCCGAACTGGGTGAGTATCTGCGTGAACAGAAGAAGCGCGTGTTAAGAGGGCTCATGTGGCAGAATCTGGTTCACATTAAAATTAAAGATGATGCATCTGTGCCCATGGATGAGTTTCGTTTTATCTCGGTCAAGAACGGCGAGGACGTAACCGGTAAAATCGGACTTGAAAAGGATAATTTAGATTAATAATTTTTCGGGCTTTAGGAGAACGATATGTACGCAATTGTGAATATTTCCGGACAACAGTACCGGGTCAGAGAAAAAGAACAACTGTCGGTAGCCAGTCTGGCCGGCAAAAACGGTGATAAACTCAAGTTTGACCAGGTCTTGCTGCTGGACGACGGAAAAAAAATAAAAATCGGCAGTCCCCATATTAAAAATGCCTCCGTATCCGCAGAAATCGTGGAACATGGTCGGCAGCGTAAAGTAATAGTCTTTAAAAAGAAACGCCGTAAGGGTTACCAGCGGAAGAACGGACACCGGCAGGGATATACCCTGATTCAAATCAATAAGATTTCAACTGCCAAAGCAGCCAGGAAAAAGGCTGATGCGGCACCGGCGAAGGAAGCTGGCGAAGAAAAGGGGAATGAATAATGGCTCATAAAAAAGGTGTGGGAAGTTCCCGAAACGGTCGCGACTCAAACGCCAACCGGCTTGGCGTAAAAGTTACCGACGGACAGGCGATTCTGGCCGGTGGCATTATCCTGAAACAGCGCGGCACACGTATTTTGCCAGGGCTGAATGTTCGCCGTGGTGGTGATGACACATTGTTCGCAACCTCGGATGGTGTGGTTAAATTCCAGCGCAGTGGACGAAGCCGCAAACTGGTTAATGTAATCAACGACTAGCAGGCGCAGGTCATAATTTAAAGCCCCGTTTCGGCAACGAATCGGGGCTTTTTTAGTTTAGATTGTCCTCGCATCTCACCATTATCTAGAATAATTTTTGACAATTAACTGCGAAACGGGATTCTAAGGAGTGGCTTATGTTGGAACTAAATAAAGGTGTTGAAATTCTCACTGAAGTCGGTGGGATCAAATCGCTGGAAACAGCTAAACAGGTAATTGCTGATAAACTGGATAGCGATAACAACCGCAAGCTGGCGGTCATCACTAATCAGGATGCCCTGATAAAAGTCGCCAACTCAATCGTGATCTGCGAACCGGAGGCGGTTTTTGTTGATAGCGGCTCGCCGGAAGACATCCAGTGGGTGCGTGAGTACTCGCTGAAAAAAGGCGAAGAAAAGAAATTGGCCAAAGATGGACATACCATCCATTTTGACCTGCCACAGGATCAGGCCCGTCTGGTTAACCAGACTTATTATATTGTCAACGAGGATGAAAAGGTCAGCGCCCTGGCCAAATCAATCGCCCGCAATGACGCGTTGGAGTACGTAAAGGAACATATGCGCGGCATTATGCATGGCATGACCATGATTATCGGGTTCTTCGGCCGCGGCCCGGCCGGTGCCCAGGCCACGATTCCCGCCATCGAGATTTCCTCATCGGGTTATGTGCTGCATTCCGGGGAATTACTCTATCGCAATATTTACGATCAGTTTGATGCGGAAGTGGAGCGCAAAGGTATTTTCTTTACCAATCTCCATTCCGAAGGATTAAACCGGCCGGAAGATGTGCCCAATGCCCGTATTTTCATGGACCGCAGTTGGCAGACTACCTTTTCCACTTTCTGCACCTATGCGGGGAATACCCTGCTGCTGAAAAAGGGCAATCACCGTTTTGCAGTGGATTATTCCACTTACCTGCGCCGCGGCGAGGAATTAAGCGAGCACATGTTTATCACCGGTATGACCGGTCCCGGTGGGCGCAAGACTTATTTTACGGGAGCGGCGCCATCCGGCTGCGGTAAAACCACCACCGCTATGGTAGGGTCCGATTTTGTTGGCGACGACCTGGCGCAAATGTGGATTGCCGATGATGGCACCGTGCGGGCGGTGAATCCGGAGAATGGGATTTTCGGGATTGTCGCCGACGTCAACCGTGAAGGCGATCCCTATTTGATGGAATGTCTGCGCGGCGACGGCACGGAAGTAATCTGGTCCAATGTGTTGATCGATGATCAGAATGTTCCGCACTGGGAAGGCAATGGCGAGACACATCCGGACCAGGGTGTAAATTTCCAGGGCGATTGGCACACCGGGAAGAAGGACCAGGACGGTAACCTGGTCCCCATCTCGCATAAAAATGCTCGTTGTACCCTGCTGAATTCGGCTATCGCCAACCATAATACGAACGCCAATGCCGATCCGGCCGGCGTCCAGGTGAAGGTAGTGACATACTCCGGACGCGATGCCGACACCATGCCACCGGTATGGGTGGCTAAAAACACCGATGAAGGCGTAGCTATCGGCGCTTCGATTGTTTCGGCCGCCACCGCCACGGAAGTGGGAGCCACCGGTGTTCGACGCCAGCCCTGGGCCAATGCGCCCTTTATTCCCGGGGCCTTAGCCGATTACATGGATTCCCAGTTCAGGTTTTATGGTTCGGATAAATTGACCGAAGACGGACGTCCGATCCTGGCAGGCTTGAATTACTTCCTGACTCATGAGAGCCGCGGCAGTGATAAGCCGGGTCTGCTGGGTGAAAAACGTGACGTGAAAGTCTGGTTGGGCTGGTTAGAGCTTTTCGCCCATAATGAGGTGTCAGCCATCAAAACACCGATCGGCTTTATTCCCCATTACAGTGACCTGAAGAAGCTGTTTACCGGCATTGATAAAGATTATCCACGGGAACTCTATGACATGCAGTTCGCCTTTTACCTGGATAAGATTATCGACCGCATTGAGCTGCAGACCGAGGCTTATGGCAAGGAAGAAAATCTGCCATCCCAGTTGTTCCAAATATACGCCAATTGGAAATCGGGTCTGGAAGCCCTTAAAAAGAAATACGGTTCATTGGTAACCACGCAGCAACTGGAAGAAGAATCGGCCTGATTTCCACAACGGTCATGACTATCGATAAAAGCCCCGGCAACCGGGGCTTTTTGTATCATGGGGATTAACTTACATTTATACTTTCCAGCTTGCATTTTCAGCGGCTGCCAAATAAGTTCGTGACAACCAATTCTCTTTCATCTTGTCGTACCATACGCTAATAAAAATTCCAATTGAAAGAACAGATTTTAGCATTAATTAAGAAGGCACAGTCCGGTGACACGGAAGCCTTTCACGCACTGGTAAAATTACATGATGAAAGAGTTATGATTCTGGCCTACCAACTGACACATAATGAGCAGGATGCGGAAGACCTGTACCAGGAAGCTTTCCTGAAAGCTTATAAGAATATCAAGAGTTTCCGCTTCGAGAGTCAGTTTTATACCTGGTTGTACCGCATAACCGTTAACACGGCCTATAATTTTAAACGTAAACAAGCCAGACTCAATCTGCTGGAACCGGATGAAGAAAATCCGGGCAGTCATCTGGACTGGATACCGGATGAACCGGATAACAGTTCTGACCGCCGTGAAGTCATGTCAGCCGTTAAAGAGGCTTTAACAATTTTACCACAAAAACAGCGGACCGTTTTTATTCTAAAACATCTGGAAAACTTAAAAATCAAAGACATCGCCAAGATTTTGAACATCTCGGAAGGAACGGTCAAACGTTATTTATTCCGGGCGATGGAAAAACTTCGTATTGAGCTTAAGGAGTATCAATATGCCTGAGAAATTTCCTGAAAAAGTTCGCGACCAGGCCATGCTGTATGTGCTGGAAGCGCTGGAAAACGGCGAAAAAAAGCAATTTGAGCAATTATTGTTGCAGCACCCTGAGTTGCAGACTTACGTGGCAGAATTGAAGAACACGCTCAACCTCACCAATATCAGCGCCAAGGTTAAACCGCCGGAATACGTACTGGAAGGCCAGCGCAATCTGTTGCGCGGCAAAATCGAGCAACTGGAAACCCAGACCCGATCCACCGGCCTATCGGCCAGATTAGCGGATTTCTGGTACAGTGCAACCAAGCGGGTCCTAATCCCCCGCCAACCGGCCTGGGCTGTTGCTACTTATGTCCTGATGGCTTTTCTGGTGGGCCGCCTGGTCTTCCCCACCGTGCGAATGGTGAGCGCCCCCGTGGCAGAAACCAGCCAGCCCGATATTCAGCAGTTGCTGGAAAGCGGATCACTGACCAGCGCCGATATTGATTATTCCGCTAATAATCCCGAGTCGGTTAATCTGAATCTTAAAACGGTCAGTGATTACAACCTGCAGGGCGGATTGGACGATAAATCGATTCGCCAGGTACTATTCTACATGCTTAAAAATGATGATAATCCCGGCAACCGGATGAAAGCGGTGAATCTGATCTCCGAGGCACAGCCAATCGAAGAAGGCCGGATTGTGCTGATTTCATCCCTGCTCACTGATCCCAATCCCGGGGTACGGCTGCGGGCGGCTAAATCCCTGAATGCTTACGAAGCGGACAAGACTTTGCGGGACGCCTGCATCAAAGTCCTATTCGAAGATGAAAACGAAGCGGTGCGTATGGCGGCTCTGAGCATACTGACTGAGTCTCCCACTGAAGATCTGATTCCGGCACTGGAAATAATCTCCCAAATGGATAAAAATGAATTCATCCGCGATCAGGCCAGCAGGATCGTGGACTCATTCGCACGACAAATTGCAGTAGAACGAATCGAGGAACAATAATGAAACAGATACTGGCTCTGGTCCTAATAGTCCCATTCGCATTCGGACAGGAAATCCTGCAGCATTTTGATCTGGACAAGCAGAATCATTATCTCGGAACCACCACCTACGAATTTTCCATCGATCAGGAATCCGGTGCCTGGACACTGGATATCCGTGATATTAAAGGCGATGTCTATCTCAGTGGTGAACCGGGAAATATTGTGCAGATTACGGAAGAGGTATCGATCTGGTCCATTTCCGGCTTCCGGGCAAAGGCCCTGTTCGATGAATATCGAGCCCGTGTCAATCAATCAGTCGAAGGTCATGTAATAACAGTAGAAGGAAGCGGTAACTGGCCGTCGCGGTCTTCCTTCGATTATTCCATCAGTCTGCCGACTAATTTCAATGTCAGTCTGCAGACCGCCGGCGGCGATGTGAACGCGGAACGGATAACCGGCGAAGTTAACCTGTCCACCCAGGGCGGCGATATTGATGGTGAATATATCACCGGTAAATGTGTGCTACGCACCGCCGGCGGTGATGTGGAAGCGGAACATTGTGAAGGTTCGGTGGCGCTGGTCACCTCCGGCGGAGACATTGATGTGAATCAGATTGCCGGTGAAGTGGAAGCCAATACTTCCGGC
This sequence comes from Fidelibacterota bacterium TCS56, assembly GCA_001577055.1. Taxonomy (GTDB): domain Bacteria; phylum Fidelibacterota; class Marinisomatia; order Marinisomatales; family TCS56; genus TCS56. The sequence continues at coordinate 6,776 of LSCG01000037.1, read as the reverse complement.
GGCAGTATTTACGTCGAATCGGTGCAAGGTGATGTCATCGTTCAAACCAGCGGCGGCGAGTTGAGTTTCGAAGATATTGTTGGCCGTCGTATAAAAGGAATCACTTCCGGCGGCAGTATCGAAGCCACGCGGATTCAAGCCGATATGGATGTTCAGACCAACGGTGGTGATATCGAAATAGATGATCTCGCCGGCCATCTGGAAGCCTCCACCTCCGGTGGCGATATCGAAATAGATGAAATCCGCGGCAACGCCGACCTGTCCACCTCCGGTGGCGATATTTATGCCGGGGGACTGCGGGGATCGCTGCGGGCCAAGACCAATGCCGGCACAATGGAAGTGGAAAAAATCTGGGATGCCAGTTTACCAGAGCACGATATTTATATAATCAATAATTACGGATCGATCGATTTATTACTGCCCGATAACTTCCCCGCCCATATTGATGCGGCGGTGGAAAACGAAATCTCCTCCACGGTAATCGACAGTGATTTCCCACTGGAAATTAGCCAGAAGGAAGATGAAGTTCGGGCTGAGACCATTATTGGCGACGGTACTTATTCGGTGAAATTGCGTACCAGTCATGGCTCAATTTCGATTGAAAGGGGTAATGACTGATGAAGAATTTTGGATTGATAACACTATTACTATTTACCACTGGATTCGCCCAACCCACCGGTTCCGATCTGGCTGTGGCGCAAGAACAGGATTTAGGCCTGGGCGACGATCCGGTTCAAACGGAAGAAGTCAAATTTTTCGGCGACTATCTGATTGGCAGTGAACAAGTCAACTACGACAAAGTCAGAATTGTGGGTGGCGACCTGACCATTTCAGGCCGGGCCGAAGGACAATACACGGTAATCGGCGGCAATGTTATTATCAAAGATGGCGCCATCATCAACGGCCGGATCGTAGCCATCGGTGGTACGGTACATCGTTCGCAGGCAGCGCAAATCAACGGCCGGATTATCGAGACTAATCTGTCGCAAGGGCTTTCCTACAAAGAGACTTTTGATGAAAGTGGGCAAAACGAGCTGGAAGGCGATACGGATTTCGAACTGAAGGAACGTTCCTGGTATGCCCGCAAGAGCTGGATTCATCCCAAGCGTCAGTGGTTCGCCTATAACCGTAATGAAGGATTACTTATTACCCCCTTCAATTTCCGCTGGGATCGGCGCTCCCTATCCAACTTGCGCCTGAATCTTTCGGCCGGATGGCGTTTTTCACAAGATGATTTCGCCGGCCGCCTGACGGTGGAAACCTATCTGATTAATCGACGGATTATTCTGTTTGGCAGCGCCTTTAAAGAAGCCCGTACGGATGATTATTATCGCCTGCCGGAGCTGGAGAATTCGCTGGCCGGTATTCTGGCACGGCAGGATTTCTATGACCGCTGGGATGAAACCGGATATGCCTACGGCGTTGGCCTGGATCTGTCATGGATTCGCTTAATGGCCTCGTATAATAACGTTGAACAGGATTCGATCAGTGTTGACCATAAATTATGGTCCGTATTCAACGACAGCCGGGGTTTGCGGGATAACCCGCTTATCACACCGGGCAATGTGGAAAGCATCCGTTTATCATTTGCTTTCCGGCCAAAGAATTTCAATGCCTTTAAGTCCGGTGTCTCCCTCTATGCCACCGCCGAACAGACCCTAAGTACGGATATTGGTGATAATTACCAGCGTTTGTTAGCCATGGCCACCATGGGCATACGGCTGACGCCGGGGGTGATACTGCGAAACCGGGTGTTAGCCGGCTATTCCAGCGGCGACTTACCTGAATTCAGATATTTCAGCGTGGGCGGGTTGGGCTCAATCTCGGGCTACCCTTTCAAACTGCAGCAGGGTGATCATTTCGCCCAGATAAACACTGAAGTGATTTTCACCGGTGAATTTCTGGATGGGGACTGGGCTTTGATTCTCTTCGCTGACGGAGGAAACGCCTGGCAGCACTCGGACTATACTTTAGGAGATATCAATTCCATTATCAGTAATGGGAAATCTTCGGCGGGTATCGGCTTTACTCCCACCGACGATGACGATATTGATTTGCGCTTCAATATCGCCCGCCCGCTGGACGGCACCGATTACTGGGAAACCACCTTGCGCATTAACCTGAATTTCTGATGATGATACGATACTTACTGATATTATTGCTGTTTGGCCCTCCACTGATTTGGGGTCAAAATTGGGAAGAACTGGAGCAACTAGCCGAGCTACCTGCTATGCTGGCCCTGGCACATGATCCTGACAATGATGATGAAGACGACCACCATACCGATATCCTGGTCGAAGATTATGAATTCGAAATCGGCAAGGTCAATAATCTGGATGTAACTATCGAATATTCGCTGGGTACCCTGACTCTGGAATCCGGGGTAGCACAAAAAATTACCGGACAGATCAAATATGACGCCTATGAATTCGAGCCCCAGGTTGATTTTACCACCTTCGGCACCAGCAGTGAACTGGACATCTCGGTAGAATCCCAACATTATCATTATGGCGGTCAACATGAGCACGATTATGAATATGATTACGATTATGACTGCGATGATGAAGATAGCGAAGACGAAAGCTCCAGATCGCGTTCCAGTTCCCGATCACATTCACGGTCAAGCAGTCGACAAAGTGAAGATGAACGGGACATTCGGATAAAATTCGGCATTGGTGACATAACTGACGATGAAATGACGCAGGAAATTGCCTTCCAACTGCCAATCGATATCCCCATCAGTATGGAAACCGAATTTGGACTTGGTAACGCTTTAATTGACCTGAGCGGTCTGTCGGTCCGCAACCTGGAGCTGGAATGTGGACTCAGTGACGTAAAAGTCAAGATGTCGAAAACCAACCCGATTAAATGTAAAGAAGTCTATATCGAAAGCGGACTTGGTGATTTCAATGGATACGGCCTGGGTAATCTACGGGCTAAATATATCAACGTGGATGTGGACCTGGGCTCATCTTATATTGATTTGAGTGATCAGCAAACCGACGTTACCGGTGATATCAGAGTCGGGTTGGGATCGCTGGAACTGGTCCTGCCGGAAAAAGCCAATATCAAGATTCGTGTGGATGACAGTTTCTTGTCCTCGGTGGATGTGGATGATATGGTCAAGAGCGGTCACAAAGAATGGAGCACCAGAAACTGGAAATCACGCCAGCCCACCATCGAACTGGATGTTTCCATCGGACTGGGTTCAGTCGATATCGATTTAGTGCGCTAGGATATTAACTCAGCCGGCAGTTGCCATTGCCAGAGTTTTAGCCACCAGTTTATCCACGCCAACGGCAACCTGACTTATACTTTCTCCCAGCATATAGGCCGGGGTGGAGACCAGGTTGTTTTCTTCATCCACGACGATTTCATCGACGGGACATTCCACATGCACGGCCTGCATTTTTTCCAAATCGGCAATGGTGGCAGGATCATTACCGATCGTTAATTTCAGAGTGCGGCCCATCTGCTGTCCAACCCGGGCTACCAGGGTCGGGGCAATGCACATGGCTCCGATTGGTTTGCCCGCATCCAGAAATTCCGCCGTCAAGCGCATCACCTCAGGATTGATGGCACTGCCAGGCCCAACCATGGCATAATCACTCAGATTTTTCGCCACACCGAAGCCCCCGGGGATAATCAATCCATCAAGATCGGCGGCAGCCATGTTGGTTGTCGGCATAATTTTACCCCGGGCGATACGGGCACTTTCCCGCAAAACATTTCTCATCCCTTCTTCTTCATTGCCGTTCAGATGATTAACCGTGTGTAACTGTTCAATGTTGGGAGCCATCATGACGATCTCGGCACCGGCCCGGTCCAGGGCCAGCAGCGTCAGAACCGCTTCGTGAATTTCGGAGCCGTCATAGACGCCACAACCAGATAATATCACACCAATTCTAGCCATTTTTTACTCCTTGGTAATCAATGTGGATTTACAAAATCCAGATATTCTTCCATTAAGAACAGGGCCGGTTCACTATTAAGCAGGGCGATGCGATCCAGAATCATGCCGGGATTCATGTCCGGGTCCAGTTTTTCCATTTCATCAAACAGCACGGAAGCCGATTCGCGGGTGAAATTGAATTCGGCTTTTTCAACAGTGGGAAATACCTTAAGGCGCACCCTGGTATCCCGATCCAAACCGATCCTGGTCTTTGCCAATTCAAGTGTTTTACGTAAGCCACCCAGTTCATCGACTAACCCGATTTCCCTGGCATCCTTACCGGTCCAGATTCGGCCCTGGGCCACCGAATCCACCGCTGCCATCGTCATATCCCGGCCGTCGGCCACCCGCCGAAGAAATTTCTCGTACCAGTTGTCCACCAGCGACTGCATTCGTTGACTTTCGTCATCGGTAAATGATCGATGCATGGAAAGCATGTCGGCGTGTGGATCGGTTTTCAGTACATCCACGTTATAGCCGATTTTATCAAACAGGCCGCCCAGCGAGAGTTTGCCTGATAAAACCCCGATTGACCCGGTGATACAGGCCGGATCGGCCACAATCGTGTCGGCGGCACAGGCAATATAATATCCACCGGAAGCAGCCAGGCTGCCCATGGATACAAACACCGGCTTACGTTGACCTTCCGTGGTGGAATCGGGATTGGTAGTCAAAGAAACTTCGCGCCAGATATCTTCAGAAGCCAGCACCGATCCCCCGGGGCTGTTGATCCGCAGAACAATAGCTTTTACCTGCTCATCTTCACGGGCTTCTTTAATCGCCCGCGATGTGGTCACAGAACCGATTCGCTTCTGACCGCCAAACGGTGAGGACTCGCTTTTACCGGGGACGATCATACCTTCGGCATAGATCAGGGCTATCTGGGGACGCAGTCCCGGTTCCCAGACGTATTCCCAGCGCCGGCGCCATTTTTTCAGGCTGATGATTTCGATTTCTTCGCCTAAATGTTCCTCCAGAATTTCGTCGGTCTGATCAGGATGCATTAAACCATCGATCAAACCGGCTTCCAACGCCTGATCGGCAGTGAAAATCGCCCGGTCCAACACAGCGGTGAGACTGCTGTCAGTCATTCCATGTCGATCCAGCAACATGGTACGGTATTCCTGATTGATATCTTCCAGGACGGCCCACCTTGCTTCGCGGCTGGGCTCGGACATCGATTCACGGGTATAGGTCTCAGCGGCGCTCTTATATTTGCCCCGCCTGAAATACTGGGCTTCGATGCCCAATTTATCCAGCGTACCCTTCCAGAAAGTAGCCGATAAAGCCAGTCCATCCACCAGTATGACGCCCCCTTCATTCAAATAGATTCCGTCCGCCAGTGCGACCAGCGGGTAGGTGGCGTCGGTAAGAATATCAGCAAAGACAAAGATTCTCTTGCCTTTGGCCTGTAGATGGACCAAAGCCTCGCGCAGTTCCATCTGCATGGCAAAACCCATCATGAGGCCTTTGGGATGGATAATCAGGGCCGCCACATTCGGATCATCCGCCAGGGCGTAAACTTGATGAATTGCCTGCCGCAGCGTGGTTTTATGCCGTCCGAAGAAAACTTTTGCGTCGGGGGATTCCTGAATACCGGACTTAAATCTCAGCTCGACAACCTGGCTTTTTCCACTTTTTATCAATGTTCTTTTTCGATCCAGATTGGTGGAAAATCCAACAACGCCGGCATCCGCCAGTTCACCGTTTTTGTCGATACGGCTGTAATTCTCCAATCCGCCGTTACCCAGACTGAAATTGATCCCCAGAGCAATTGATTGATCATCGGTAGCATAGCCGGTGATTAAATCGACACCGGGCATAAGCTCGGCTTTCAACTGCAAATTCCCACCCAGATCCCCGGTATCTTCACCGGATTGGAAGGATAGAGTATGATCGTAGCAGATAGTCAACCGATCACCCAATTGACGCAGCGCGATGCCGGTCCGCACCACCCGGGGTAAGTCATCCCGCGAATATATATTTTTCCAACCGGTCCCGATTGACAACCAGTCGGTTCCACGAAACATTAATCCCAGATCAACGGCCTCGTAGCCCCGGGTACTGACATGTGACATCAGGCCAAAATATGAGCCATATTCAAGGTACTGCCCGCTGCCAAAATGAAATAGGTCATAACCCACGGCCCGGTGGGTATAACCGAATCCACTGTTCCCGGCGTGCATTGTCCAACTGAAATCCTGGTCTTCCTGATTCATTTGATTATAATTAACCGGTAATAGCAGGCGACTATTGAAATTGCGCTCCACTCCCAATCCGGCGGGATTAACCAAAATAGCTCCCGCATCATCCAGTTCGGCCACCGATCCCAAAGGCGCCCATTGGGCGCTGATTATAACAGATAAGGCAATGATAATCCACCAACGTTTCATGATCCACTCCATAATAACAGAAAGTTTATTGTAACGTGGAATTTACTATTTCATCGGTGAATTTCCCCGGTAATAAAAAACCGCTTCCGAAGAAGCGGTTTTTGCATAATACGGTTAATAGTGATGCTTAGTCAGAATTTCCTCGGGCGGCAAAGAAAATAGAGATTGCGGCAATCAGCACCTGGAATTCCATACCACCCATATTATTGGTTCCTTCACCATAGCCGGCCATAAAATTCCAGCCATTGGGCCAATGGACCATGAAAATGGCGCCTAACATCGTCACCGCGAAAATAGCGCCGGCAATACGGGTTGCCCACTCGGGCCCCACTCCACCATATAGAATCAATAAGCCACCGGCGACTTCCATTAAAAAACCAACCTTCTAAGAAGGTGGCTTTGAGTTGCCCCCGGAGGGGGCTTCAAAGTCA
>LSCG01000035.1 GCA_001577055.1 Fidelibacterota bacterium TCS56 | reverse complement strand
GTGTTCTCTGTGCCTCTGCGGCTAATTTCTAATTAAATGTCCTCCCCAATTAAAGCCCTTTCGTTCCAATCCCTGATTTACGGCACCGGCCATATTCTGGCGCGCCTGATCACTTTTCTGCTGCTGCCGCTTTACACCAACGTTTTCTCGCCGGAGGAATACGCGGTGGTGTCACTGGCCTATTTATTCATGGGCTTCATGGCGGTGGTTTTGCATTACGGACTGGATGCGGCCCTGATGAAACACTATGTCCCGGCCGGGTCCGAGGAGCGCCGTGGATATTTGACCAATGCCTATGCATCATTCCTGATTTCATCCATTGCTTTCGCAGTCTTGATGATCATCCTGAGGCGTTTGCTCACAGTACCACTGTTGGGTGTTTACGCACCCAAATACGTAGTGCTGATCGGGTTTATCCTCATGTTGGACATTCTCTGGTCCGTGCCCATGCTGCTGCTGCGCTCGGAGGAAAAACCGCTGACCTTCATCGGTTTCAGTATGCTGAACGTGATCCTGTCCCTGGGATTAAACCTGCTGCTGGTGCTGCGCTTCCGCCTGGGGGTGGATGGTGTGTTGTTGAGCAATCTGTGGACTTCGACGGTTATTTTCCTGGTTACGTTACCGGTGGTTATCCGCCGGATAAATCCGCGTCTGCTGGCGGGTGGAACTTGGAAAAAGCTGATGCGCTTCGGCCTGCCGTTTTTACCCTCCGGCATCTTTGCCATGGTGATGGAAATGACCGGCCGCTACCTGCTGAAATTTATGACTGACATGGAAACAGTTGGTATCTACAGCGCCGGTTACAAACTGGGCATGCTGATGTTGCTGGTGGTCATGGGTTTCAATATGGCCTGGCAACCGTTTTTCCTGCGGCAGGGCGGCAGCGAAGACCAGAAACAGCTTTACCGGCGAATCGCTTCATTGGTGCTGGCAGTGTTGGGTTTTGTGTGGGTTTTTCTGCTGCTGTGGACCAGCCGCCTGGTGCGATTGCCCATCGGTGATGCCACATTTTACGGCCGGGAATTCTGGTCATCCACCGCCATCGTACCCTGGATCGCCCTGGGATATTTCTTCCAGGCCACCTATCTGCTCCAGTTGCCGGGACCGTTTCTCACGGAAAAATCCAAGTGGGTGGCCTACACCAGAGGAATCGGCGCCACGGCCACAATTATTCTCAATCTGGCCCTGATTCCGTTTTTCGGCGCCATGGGCGCTGCCGTGGCCATGTGTGTGTCCTACCTGATAATGAGTGGCACCCTCTATTTTGTGAACCGCCGCATTTTCCCCATGAATTTCGAGTGGTGGCGGATTATCCGCATCGGCGTAATTCTAATCGCCATTTTTGTTGCCCGCGACTACCTGCCAGAGCGCTGGTTCGTGGCGGCTGGACTGACGGTCGCCTACCCGGTGCTGCTAATAATCAGCGGATTTTTCAAGCGCCGGGATTTCCAGGCGTTGGGCAAGATGTTCAGCCGCTAAATTTTGGAACGACAACTGGATTTTAGCCGGTTCAGCTTAAGGTTCTAATCCCCCGGGCCAGCAGCCCCACCACTCCGCAGATAGCCGCCCCGATGCCGATAATCAGGAAGATGGTGGGCATGGGAATAAAATCTGCCGCTACGCCCACCAGCGCCGATGAAATTCCTGTCAGTCCCACCACGGCCAGATGAACCATGGAAAATACCCGTCCCTGCAGTTCATTCGGGACGTAATGCTGTATAATGGCCGTACGCGATATGGTGATCATGGGAATTCCCAGGGCATGGATGATTATCAGCACCATTACCACCGGTACCGACGGTGCTATGAATAACAGGCAGAAGGTCAGGCCGTCCACGATCATTCCCAGCATTAGCGTCAATCCTTTATGGAGCCGTTTATCCAACCGGTAAATCACAAACGAACTGATCAACATACCGATGGCATAACAGGCTTCGATGGCAGCATAATCGGAGGCGCAGCCGTTCAGGGTGGTTTTCACCAGAATCGGCATACCGACAATGGCCGGGCCCATGATAAACAGATTGTTGATAATCGTCAGGGCTATTATCATACCGATGGTGCGCTGCCGGCGCAGAACATAGTCAAGACCCAGCTTCAAATCATCCAGGGTTTGACTCACCGGTGCCGGTTTTTTCTTCTCACTGGCGGTTCTCAGGGTCATCAGCAGGCCCATGGCCAGCAGAAATGAAATTCCGTCCAGCGTAAACAGATTTTGCAGTGAGATAAAATTTAGAAGCACGGCTGCCGCCGCCGGACCGATAAAGTAGGCCAGTTGTGCTGAAGTGGCCAAAAGGGAGTTGACCCGCACTAACTGGCTGGCAGAGAATATCGTTGGTACGAATGCATTTAAAGCCGGTGGGAACAAGGTGCCAAAAGCAGACCGGGCGAAGGCCAGCAGGCCGATCATGGTGATATTTTCATAGCCCAACCCAAGCAGGATCGGGATGGTAAAAACGATGGCGGCCTGGGTTATATTGGAAAACAACATCAACCGCAGACGATGGTAACGATCAGCAAATACGCCTGCCAGCAGACCGAACAGCATGGCGGGCAGATGGGCGGAAAGCGCCACCAGCCCGGTGATAGTTGCCGAACCGGTAATATCCAGCACCAGCCAGATCAGGGCGATCTGGTAAATGGCATCACCGGTGGAGGAGATTAATTGGGCCGACCACAGCGGCACCAGCCTTTTTACAGAAGAATTTGTGGTCATATCGTCAACGATTCGGAAGGTAAATATAGGTTGTAAAAACTTTTTATCTTTGGTAAAAATCAGGTTAATTTCTCCATAGGATTCATGATTATTGCATGCCGCAGGTCTTCGGTAATTGGCTTGCCGGGCCGGCCGGTAAAAAAAATTAAACCAGAAAATACCAGGAGTAATTATGTCACTCACAATTACCGATGAATGTATCAACTGTGGTGCCTGCGAGCCGGAATGCCCCAATGAGGCTATTACTGAAGGCGACGAATTTTACGAAATCGACCCTGAGCTGTGCACGGAATGCAAAGGTCATTTTGACGAATCACAGTGTGTGGAAGTCTGCCCGGTTGATTGTATCCCCGTTGGAATTGAAGAATCCGAAGAGGTTCTGATGGAGCGTTACAACCGGCTGACCGCCTGACGGGCGATAAAGCGACCACCGGAACTATCGCCGCCAGAATTAGTTTTGCTGGTGCGAACCACAGTCGGTGGTTAATTAAGTAGTTGATTAATTGCGGCTGTTTCGGCAGCCGCTTTTTTATGGTGAATTATGGACAAGAATGAAGTACTGAAAATTCTCAGCGAAATTAAATACCCCGGGTTCAGCCGTGATATTGTTTCTTTCGGAATGGTAAAAGATGTGAAGCTTGCCGGTAAAAATATTGTTGTTAGCCTGAACATCTCTTCAGAGCAGGAAGATAAGGTCAACACCGTCAAACAGGCGGTGGGCACCCGCCTGCGGGCCAGCGGGAAATTTGACGAAATCATGGTCAAAGTAATGGAAAAGCCGGCCCAGGCACAAACTGCTTCCCCGGCGGATAAAGATCCCTGGGCAAACCGCTCCGAACTGAACAATGTCAAACATGTGATTGCCGTGGCCAGTGGCAAGGGTGGCGTGGGTAAATCCACGGTGGCGGCTAATTTGGCACTGGCCCTGCAGGCGCAGGGACAGCGCGTTGGATTGTTGGATCTGGATATTTATGGTCCCTCACTGCCGATCATTCTGGGAATTAATGAACGGCCCGACGTGAGCGCTGAAAAGAAATTGATACCGCTGGAAAAATTTGGTTTACGCATCATGAGTTTCGGTTTTGTCAGCGGCAGTAACGCCCCGGCCATCTGGCGCGGACCGATGGTGGCCAAGATGACCGAGCAGTTTTTTAACGACGTGGACTGGGGCGACCTGGATTATCTGGTTCTGGATTTACCACCGGGAACCGGCGATGTGCAGTTAACGCTGGTGCAGAAATTGAAAATCAGTGGCGCCATCATGGTCACCACCCCCCAGGATATTGCCGTGGCCGACGTGAGCAAAGGCGCCGATATGTTTACCAAAGTGGAAGTGCCGGTGCTGGGTGTCGTGGAGAATATGTCCGGTCTGCAGCTCAACGGATCGGTGCTGAACCGGGATGGCGAAACGATAACCGCGGCTTTGGAGCTGGACGGATTTGGTCGGGTGCAGACTGATGACCAGGGACGGTTTGACCTGCGTTATGATCTGTTTAAACGTGGCGGCGGTGAGAGCGAAAGCCGGCGGCTGGGAGTACCGCTGCTGGCGGAAATTCCCCTTTCCCAGGCGCTGATGCAGGCCACCGACAGCGGTCAGCCATTACTGGTCAGTGATCCTGAAGCGCCCGTCAGCAGGCTTTACCAATCCCTGGCTCAACAACTGCAAACCAAATTGGAAGGATGATTCTCGATGGTTACGGAGAAACAGGTAATGGAAGTATTGTATAAGTGTTACGATCCGGAAATTCCGGTCAATATTGTTGATTTGGGTTTGATTTATAATGTGAGCGTGACGGATGATAAAGTGACCATAACCATGACGCTCACCACCCCCGGTTGTCCGATGCACAGCCAGATTGCCGCCAATGTTCGCAGCAATGTGGAACAGCTTGAAGGACTGAATGAGGTGGAGGTTTCAATGGTATTCGACCCGCGCTGGAACGCTGATATGATTACCCCGGAGGGACGCAAGGCGCTGGGATTGCCCGACGAGTAAAATCTAATCTCGCCAGGTTGGTAAAATGGGATCATCCCTTAATGCGTTAACCCTGTTACTGCTGGCACTTAGTACGGTAATGCCACTGACTACCTGGTTTTACCGGCGAGTGCCAATCGGTAAATTTTATTTTCGCTTACTGCTGGTATCCCTGGTTGCCGGCATCGTTGGCTGGGCGATATTTGCCGTCGGGATTGCCAGCCTGAATCTGCAATTGGCCGGGATAGCCTGGTTGCTGGCCCTGGCAGCCACTACTTTTTTTTATCGAGGGTTATCGCAAATTCATCCGTTGGTAGTCAGCATATCCTCGTTGTTTGGGATTATTGTATATGTGCAGGTAGCTTCCCGGCTGATCCAGCCAGGTTTTCTGGTGGTACTGGTACAATTAATTACGATGGCCGTGACCAGCGTATATGCGGTCCTGGCGCTGGAATTTCAATTGACAGACCTCGAGCATGATTACCGCGAACGGTCCAGGCTACAGCTCTTGACGATTACCGGATTGAATATTCTGCACCTGGTCTGGATCGGGATAATTTATCTGGTTGGTTTTGGGTCATTGCCATTGCCGACGGCTTACCAGTACGATTTATTTTCCGGATTTCAACAGGGTATCTTAATCGGCGCGGTGTTTATCGGCGTGGTTATTCCAATTTTGATCGCGCCGGCCATGATAAGCATGATTCACGATAAGGCCTCCAGGCGCTTACGGCGGCTGATATGGCCGGTGTTGGCCGGCAGCCTGTCCGCCACCACGATTTTTTTCTATTTTCATTGTCAGTATGGTTTCCTGCTGTAATGCACACGCCGGCCTAAGAGCTTGACTGAACAAATACTAACAGGGTAACTTCATCTTCTTTTTTGACCTTAAACACAATCTAATCCATGACCTCTGTTGAACAGTTACGCCAGGATATTACCGCCCGCGGCGATTTGCCGGAACATATTGCCATTGTAATGGATGGCAACGGCCGATGGGCGCGCAAGCGCATGTTGCCGCGGGTGGCCGGTCACCGTGAAGGAATTAACTCTGTTCGCAAGGTTACCCGAATTTGCGGTGAACTGGACATCAAGCATCTGACGTTATATACTTTTTCCACTGAAAATTGGAACCGGCCGCGTAAAGAAGTGTCGGCGATCATGCAACTTTTGATGACCACGATACGCGCCGAGGTTGACAATCTGCATAAAAATAATGTGAGATTGACTGTTATTGGCCAACTGGAAGATATACCGGCCGAGGCGCGCCAGGGAATGATTGAGGGCATGGAAAAAACCGCCGGGAACAGCGGCCTAAACCTGAACCTGGCACTTAGCTATGGCAGTCGCCAGGAGATTATTTCGGCCGTGCGAAAACTCAGTGGATTGGTAGCGAAAGGTGAGCTGTCAGTGGAAGATATTGATGAGGACGTCTTGAGCTCCCAGCTGTATACGGCCGGAATGCCCGATCCCGATTTGTTGATTCGCACCGGCGGTGAATATCGGATCAGTAATTTTCTACTGTGGCAAATGGCTTATACCGAAGTCTATATCACACCGGTATTCTGGCCTGATTTTCGTGAACGGGAACTTTTAAAGGCTCTGAGCGAATATCAATTGCGTGAACGACGATTTGGCATGGTAAGTGAACAACTAAAATGAAATTGATGAAGTTATTTAGATATCTGACCTGGCTTATATTTGGTTTTTCCCTGACTATCGCTCAGGATGCCCCTGAAGTCTCCCTGCTGGAAGTGAAGGTGGAGGGTAATGATATTACCTCTGCCAGCGTTATCCGCTATACCAGCGGACTCACGGCGGGGCAGACGATTGGCGGCAATGATTTTCCGCGTGCCGTTAAAAGGTTGTGGCAACTGGGGGTTTTCAGTGATGTGCAGATTCGGCTGGACAGTGAGAGTCCCGAAGGAGTGGCGATAACAATTATAGTGCAGGAAAACCTGGTACTGGGCCGGGTGCACTACGAGGGTAATCGAAAGATCAAAGTCAATAAATTTGAAGAAGAAATCAGCCTGACCACTGGACAGCGAATTCAGCCGGCCACAATTTCACAGACCATCCGCCAGATCCGGGAATTGTATACCGATGACGGTTTCCTGAATGTCGAGATTAAGGGTGAGGTGGTTGAACCACGACCGGTGGAGAATAAAAAAAGTCGGTGGGGACAGGCCAAGTCCAAGACCAAGACGGCCGTCAGGGATAATCCCGCCGTGCGCGACCTGGTATTTACTATCAAAGAGAATGCTAAGGTAAAGATTCACAAAATTGTCATCGAAGGCAATCAGGCCTATTCCGATTTCCGCCTGCGCCGGGTATTGAAGGAAACCAAGCAGCAACGCTGGTATCTCTTCTGGCGCACACATTTTGACGATGACAAATTTGACGAGGACCGGGGTCTGCTGGAAAAATTCTACCGCGATCGTGGCTATCGCGATTTCACTATTCTTTCCGATTCGGTGAGTTACAGCGAGGATCTGCGGAAAATGAACATCGCGCTTACGGTGTATGAAGGTCTCCGTTATCATTACCGCAATTTCAGTTGGGACGGCAATACTCTGTTCACCGTTGACGAGCTTAACCGCCGCTTGAATCTGAACAAAGGCGATACCTACGGCGATGAAGAATTCAACCTGGCTTTGTATGATCGTGTGCAGGGGCTGTACATGGATCGCGGCTATATCTACAGCCAGATTGAACCCGGCTTCCGGCCGGTGGGGGAAGATTCGCTGGATATCCATTTTTCAATCACCGAAAACCACCAGGTATCGGTGCGTAATATCAATATTGTCGGCAACACCAAAACCCGTGAAAATGTAATTCGCCGGGAGCTGATGATTTATCCCGGGGATATTTTCAACCGGGAAAAACTGATCCAGAGCCAGCGCAAGATTTATATTTTGAATTATTTCGCCGATGTGGTTCCTGATGTCGTACCGGTGGATGATGATGAGATCGACCTGGAAATATCCGTGGAAGAGAAATCCTCCGACAAAGCCAGCGCCAATATCGGTTTTACCGGTGAATACGGCATGACTGGCGGTGGCGGACTGGAGTTTAATAACTTCGATCTGGCCAATCCCTTTCGCAGTGGCAACGGTCAAAAATTGAGTCTGAGCTTCAACGTGGGTACACAGTATTCGCTTACCAGTACGCAACCGGCCTCGAAATATCGCTCATTTTCCATCAGTTTTGTCGATCCCATGATTCGCGACAGCCGCAATCTGGTGGGATTTTCACTTTTCTACACCATGCGCGGTCAGTCCACCTATTATTATTTCCCCCTGAATATTGAATTACGCGGAGGTAGCCTGCGCTGGGGACGGCGTTTTAAATGGCCCGACGATTATTTTCGAGGGACCTGGGTCGCGCAAGTCGTTAACAAGAATTATGAAGGCTCTCAGGAGGATATCGACCGCTATGTGGCCGGCGCCGGCGAAACGATGGGAATCAGCCTGACCCAGATCATCACCCGCGAAAGTCGTGACCATCCCGAGTTTCCTACCCGTGGTTCGAAGATGACCTGGGAATCAACACTTTCCGGCGGACCACTACCGGGAAACGAGGATTACCACAAACATATATTAAATTTGGAATGGTATACGCCTACATTTAGTAAATTTGTTTTAACCAGTTCTTTCAAAATAGGTGTAATACAGCCCCTTCCCGACCCGGGTGAACAGTATTCGATTATTCCCCTGGATGAAAAATTCATCATGGGAGGCAGTGGAATACCTTACGGGAACATGTTGCGCGGCTACACGGATAATTCAATTGGACCCCAGTACAATGGTCAGCCGGTTGGCGGTAACGCCATGATTCGCGTTTCATCGGAGTTTCGCTTCCCGCTGTCGGAGAATCCAACGGTGTACATTCTGGCTTTTGCCGAAGCAGGCAACGTTTGGGAAACCCACCAGATGGTCGAGCCTTTTGCCCTGCCCCGCACATCAGCCATGAATCTGCGTCGTTCGGCTGGCGTGGGAATTCGTTTCTTCATGCCGATGGTTGGTATGCTAGGTTTCGACATGGGATACGGATTTGATGATATCCTCAGGGAAGGCGAACCTTCCGGCTGGAATTACCACATTATTTTTGGTCAGCAATTTTAATCGTCGCAAGGAGGTAGAACCAGTGACAAGAAAAATGATTATGTTGGTTGTATTGCTTGGTGTTGTTTTATTACCGTTTTCAGCCACAGCCCAGGTGAAAATCGGCTTCGTAGCTTCCGAACGGATCCGGGCCGAATACGAAGAATTCCGTGACGCGGAATCGCAGTTGCAGGTGGAATTCCGCAAGGTACAGATCGAATATCAGAATATGGTTGCCAAGCTTGACAGTCTTAGTCAGGATTTTGAAACCCAGCGCCTGATGAGTTCCCCCGAATGGCGGCGTGAGAAAGAAAAAGAAATTACCCAACTGCAGCAGAATATTCAGATTTATCAGCAGCAGAAAGTGGGTCCTGAGGGAGAATTGTACCGTAAACAGACCGAGCTGGAAAGCGTCATTCTCACCCGCGTGAAACAGGCGGTGGACAAGGTGGCAATCGATAAAGGCTATGACTATATCCTCGACGGTTCCGTATCGCTGTTGTACGGCAAACCGACCCACGATGTTACCGATGACGTTTTGCACGAACTGAGGAAAATCGGCGCGGAAGACTGAGTTTGTCAACCCTGGCTGAGCTTGCCGCTCTGGTAGCCGGAGAGGTGGCGGGCAACCCCCACCTGGAAATCAGCGGCGTTTCTGAAATTCAAAACGGTCTTCCCGGTACCATCACTTTTCTCGGTAATCCCCGCTATAAGCGATTCCTGGAAAATACCGGGGCTTCCGCAATTATTGTAAACGATCAATCCCTTTTGAAGGGCCGGGATGGAATTATCGTTGCCAATCCCCAATTGGCCCTGCCGGTTATTCTGGCTCATTTTTACCAATCCCCGTCTCCCCCGGAAGGAATACACCCCAAAGCTTTAATTGATCCCCGGGCCAGCCTGGGTGATGATGTTACGGTGGGACCATTCTCGGTGGTGGAGGCCGAGGCGCGGATCGGTGATGGCGCCCGAATTGGCGCTAATTGTTACGTGGGCATCGGTGCGGCTATCGGTGACGGCACCAGATTGATGCCGGGGGTGGTGGTCTATCATCAATGCGTTGTGGGTGCAGCCGGATTGATTCATGCCGGAACAGTAATCGGCATCGACGGTTTTGGCTTTGTGACCGATAAAGACCAACACCACAAGATACCGCAGACCGGCCGGGTTATTATCGGCGACAATGTGGAAATGGGTGCCAATTGCACCATTGATCGTGGAACCATCGGCGATACAATCATTGAATCGGACTGTAAATTTGATAATCATGTGCACATCGCCCACAATGTGCGCATCGGTCGCGGTTGTTTATTTGCCGGTCAGGTTGGTGTGGCCGGAACCGTCACGATTGGCGAATTCTGTGTATTCGCCGGTCACACGGGGATTGCCCCCCATTTAACCATCGGTGACCGCAGTATTTGCGGCGCCAAGACCGGTGTAACCAAATCGCTGGCCGGTGGAAAAATCTATGCCGGGATGCCCGCCCGGGAAATTCGCCAGCAGCATAAACGCGATGCGGTCATTACGGAAGTTGCATTATTGAAAAAACGTTTATTAAAATTGGAAGATGAAGTAACTGCACTTCATCCGCATAAGGATGCCTAAATACCAGAAAACCATAGCCAAGCCGGTATCCATTGTTGGGAAGGGCTTACACACTGGTGTCGAATGTACGATTACATTTAAGCCGGCAGCCGAAAACAGTGGAATTCGCTTCGTGCGAATGGATATCGACGGCTGTCCCGAAATCAAAGCGGATATTAACCATGTCGTTGATATTTCGCGGGGGACAACCATCGGTGAAAACGGCGTGCGCATCCACACGGTCGAACACGTTCTGGCGGCCATTTCCGGCTTGAGTGTCGATAATATTCTGATCGAACTGACGGAAAAAGAACCACCGGTGATCGATGGCAGTGCCAAATTATTTGTGGAAGCCCTGCTTTCCGCCGGTATTACCGAACAGAATATGCAGCGCGAAGTGCTGGAGATCGACCGCACCATTACCTATTCCGATCCGGAGCATGGCATCGATATTCACGTTCTTCCTTCAGACCGTTTCCGGGTGACCTTTATGGTCGATTATAAAATCAAGACCCTGGGTACCCAGTACACTTCCATTTATAATATGGAAAAGGATTTTGCCAGTCAAATCGCCCCGGCCCGTACCTTCTGCTTCCTCAGTGAAGTGGAAGAATTAAAGGATAAGGGCCTGATCAAAGGTGGCGCCCTGGATAACGCCGTGGTGATCATCGATAAGGAACTCGACAAAAACGAGGTAAACCGTCTCCGCGATACTTTCGGCATCCGGGAAGAAATTATTTTAGGAGCCAACGGGATTCTAAATGGCAAGGAACTGCGCTTTAAAAATGAACCCGTGCGTCATAAAACCCTGGATCTGATCGGTGATCTGGCCCTGCTGGGGATTCCCATCCGCGGCCATGTTATCGCCGCCCGCAGCGGCCACGCCAGCAATGTTGAGCTGGTCAAGAAGATAAAAAAAGAATACGAAAAAAAGATTTTACAGAAACGCTTTCAGGCCCGGGCCACCACCGATTTTTTATTTGATATTCATGCGGTTTTAAGCATTCTCCCCCACCGCTATCCCTTCGTGCTGGTGGATCGAATCATTGATATGATTCCCGGTGAGCGCTTGACAGCCATTAAAAATGTCACCGTCAACGAACCATTCTTTCCCGGCCATTTTCCCCGGCAGCCGGTAATGCCCGGGGTTATGCTGATCGAATCCATGGCCCAGGCCGGCGCCTTTCTGATTCTCCATTCCCTGGATAAGGAACACGCCAAGAATATGTTCATCACCGGTGTGGAGAAAGCCAGGTTCAAGGTGCCGGTAATCCCTGGCGATCAATTACGGATCGAGATGGAACTGCAGAAATTCCGCCTGGGGAATGCCAAACTGCACGGTCGTTGTTTCGTCGGCGATAAAATGGTCACCGAAGCCACGCTGTCGGCGCAGCTGGTGGATCGCCGGGAGAAATAGTATCACCAAAACCATTCACCCTACCGCCATTGTCGATCATAATGCTGAACTGGCGGAAAATATCACCATCGGCCCTTATTCCGTGATCGAAGCCGGGGTTAAAATAGGAGCTGACAGTCGCATCGGAAATCATGTGACGGTCGAAAGCGGCACCACCATCGGGGAGAATGTAATCATTTATCACGGTTCGTCAATCGGCGCGCCGCCCCAGGATTTGAAATACGATGGCGAATCCACCGAACTGAAAATCGGTGATAACGTGGTTGTGCGTGAATATTGTACGATCAATCGTGGGACCCGGGCCCACGGCGTCACCGAGCTGGGCGCCGGCTGTCTGCTGATGGCCTATGTCCATATCGCTCATGACTGCATTGTGGGTGAGAATGTGATTTTTGCCAATCAGGCCACTTTGGGCGGGCATGTCCAGATCGACGATTGGGCTTCCCTGGGCGGTGGAGTACTGGTCCATCAATTCTGCCGGATCGGAGCACATGCCTTCATCGGCGGCGGTTTTCGGGTGGTACAGGATGTGCCGCCCTTCATCCTGGCAGCAGGCGAACCGCTGCGCTTTGCCGGGATTAACACCATTGGCCTGAAGCGGCGCGGGTTTGACTCTGACCGCCTGCAGCCAATCAAGCGCGCCATGCGCCAGTATTTCCGGTCGTCGGATGGTCGTACCCGGGCCCTGGCGAAATTAAAATCTAACGGCTCAAATACGTCGGATGTAAATCAACTCATAGATTTTATCGAAACCAGTGAGCGCGGAATTATTTAACCGGGTGCGGCAGGTTTTACTGTTGCTTGGTGTCCTGGGAATGGTGGTGCAGCCGCGTCTGGCAGGGCAAACTTTCCTTCCTGATTTCGATCTTGATCCGCTGGTATCCTCCAATTCCGAACTCAATGCAGCCTTGCGAGGTTTCGGGTTTGCCATGGGGCAGCAGCAATTAGTCCGCCCCCAGGGTTCACAACGCTTGCGAATCGGTTTCTCCACGGCCAGCTCCTTTTTACTCGACGCCGGTTCTCCCGCTAACAGCCGGTCCCGCCGATTTCTATCTGCGCACCATCGATCTGCGTTTCCGGCGTGACGTCCACCTGCCGGTTCCAATAACGCTGGGGTTCGGCGCCAATTTTTATTCCGGGCGCCTGAGTGCGGAGACGGCCGGTACCGGCCGACGCCGTCAGAGCGGACAATCGAATTATTTCCTTCTGGGGATTAAATTGGGCCAATACGTATTCGGTGTTCCTGGTTTACAACTGCGGTTGAACAACCAGGTGATGGCCGCCGGTTTTGAAATTGTGAAGGTATTGAATTAATGGCTAAAAATCTCACCATCCTCGGTTCTACCGGGTCGATCGGCGTTAACGCCCTAAAAGTGGTGGATAATCTGGGATCGGCGTTGCAGGTGGTTGGGCTCAGCGCCCACACCAATGGCGAATTGATCATCAGCCAGGCGCGGGCCTACCGGCCGCAGCGGGTGGCGGTCTCCGATCCGGCTACGGCTCGAACCGTGGAAAAGGCCCTGGCCGGCAGCGGAATCGAGGTTCTGGCCGGACCCGCCGGTTTGGTGGAGCTGGCGGCTGATGAGGCGGCCGATATTTGTCTAAACGGACTGGTGGGCGCCGCCGGGATGGAGCCAACGGTCGCCGCCGTTAAAGCCGGTATTGATGTGGCCCTGAGTAATAAGGAAAGCCTGGTAATGGCCGGTGATTTAATTACGGGAATACAGCGGCGCAGCGGCAGTAGAATTTTCCCGGTAGATAGTGAGCATTCGGCAATCTGGCAGTGTCTTACCGGTGAAGACCAGGCCGATATCCGCCGACTGATATTAACCGGCAGCGGCGGCCCCTTTCGAACCCGCGCCCGGGAAACATTTGGCGCCATCACCGCCACCGAGGCGCTGAATCATCCCAACTGGAGCATGGGCCGCAAAATCACCATCGATTCGGCCACCATGATGAATAAGGGTCTGGAAGTGATTGAGGCGCGCTGGCTGTTTGACCTGCCGGCTGAGCAAATCGCTATCGTTATCCATCCACAGTCCATCATCCATTCACTGGTGGAGTTCACAGACGGCTCGGTTAAAGCCCAGTTGGGACTGCCGGATATGAAATTACCGATTCAATACGCCCTCACCTATCCCCGCCATGCGCCGGCCCGCTGGGAAGAACTGAATCTGGTCCGCATCGGTGAGCTGACTTTCAGCGACCCCGATTTGGAGAAATTCCCCTGTATCGGACTGGCCTATGCAGCGCTTAAAACCGGCGGCACCGCCCCGGCCGTGCTGAACGTGGCCAACGAAGAAGCGGTCTACCGTTTTCTGGACGGAGAAATTCGTTTCGTGGATATTCCCAATCTGATTTCGGCGGCGCTGGAGCACCACCACCAACAGGATGCTGACGAGCTGGAGACGATTAGACAGGCCGGAGCATGGGCCCGGGAATTTGCCCGAAAGTGGCGGCCCAGCGGAACTCCTGGCTGAAGCGATCATAGAATTGTGTAATTTTCCACCCACGACTGACAAAATAATTGAGATTTATTAAATGATTACCTTGCTGGCATTCGTTATCGTAATTACGGTTCTGGTGTTCGTTCACGAGCTGGGCCACTATGTGGCGGCCCGTTCGGTAGGCGTGCGCATCGAACGATTTTCTATTTTATTACCACCCCGCCTGATTTCTTTCACCTCGGTGCCGGATGGCTGGGAATTCCGCCTCTTTTTCTTCGGCCGTGATCAGCAGGGTAAAATCTCCTGGGGACCGGTGTTTAAAAAATTCCTGCCGCGCCCCGGCCGCAAGGGCAGTCTCACCGAATATACCCTGGCCATGATTCCCTTCGGCGGCTACGTGAAAATGTCCGGGATGATTGACGAAAGCCTGGACAGCGAGATCAATCACCAGCCCTATGAATTAATGTCCAAGCCCCGCTGGGCCCAGGCCTGGGTTATGAGCGCCGGGGTGATTATGAATATCCTGCTGGCCTTCATCCTGTTTGCCTGGATTACCGGCATTACCGGTGTCCCGGAAGTCAGTGACCAGCCGGTGGTGGCCCAGGTGCTGGAGGGGATGCCGGCGGAAGAACTGGGGCTGGAGGCCGGTGACCGGATTTTAACCATTAACGGTGAGGACGTGGCCACCTGGGATGAAATGACGGCCCTGATCCGGCCGCTGCCCAATCAAGAGGCGACTTTGCGCTGGCAGCGGGGTGATGAAATTTTTTCACAGAAGGTATTAATTGGCGTAGATCCTGTACAGGCCGGCAGCGATCCGGTGGGAATGCTGGGGATCGCCCCGGAATGGCATTACCAACCAGTGGATTTCTGGGGTGCGATACAGGCCGGTGGCCGGGCAACCTTCAATGGGTTCGGGCTGATTTTTATGTCATTGAGAATGATTGCCGACGGCTCGGCCTCATTTACCGACATCGGCGGACCGATCGCCATTGCCCAGTACGCCGGAGACGCGGCGGCGATGGGCTGGATCTACCTGGTTCAGTTCATGGCCCTGATCAGCGTTAATCTGGCCTTCATCAATATTCTGCCGATCCCGGGATTGGACGGCGGACATATTCTGGTAATCATGATCGAAGCGATCAGGCGCAAACCGCTTACCGTTCGTACCCGTATCCTGATTCAGCAGATCGGTATGGCATTGTTGCTGATGTTAATCGTTGTAATCATGTACAACGACATCTGGAAACTGATATTTAAACCTTAAGCCCCGGCACCGTTCCGCGAGCCCGCAGCCGGTCAGCAATGGCAAACGGGGCGTAATAGATAAAAAAGGAAATCAGGGCCACCAGCTCCAGCGAAAGGATGTACCAGGGCCAGGGACCGAGGAAATCGATCAGGGAACCATCCACCGGTTTATGGCAGATGAACAGATAATTGGCCTGGGTCAGCCAGTTGAATCCGGCAATGAATACCATATAAATATTGGTAATGATAAACACCCGCCGGATCGATTTTATCGTTGGCCGATAGCCGGCGACAAAAGTCAGATACAGGCTGGCCAGGATGATGAGTCCGTGGGAGATGAAGAACTGGAAAAAGCGAAAATGGGGATAGCTGTAAATTCCAATATCCGGCGTGAGCAAGGCCTGAATAGCACCACCCAGGCCCCAGAAATAATTTAACTCGTAGAGTTTGTAGTTGTTATTCACCAGCATCACCGCCGAGAGAACTACCGCCACCCCGCACAGATGCAGAGGCAGGGAGGTGGACACCGACCAGATGCCGTTGGCCGCCCGGAAGATATTCAGGCTGAGCTCCTGCAGAATCAACAATGCCGCCAGACCATAGCGGATGGCATTGTCGGAACGTGGATTATTCTTGAAATAAGCGCGGTAAAAATATAGCAGCAGATAGACGCCCAGCAGGACCGCCAGGGCTGTCAGGTGAGATGGCGAATAGAATTCGAACCGGCCGCCGTCGTACTCGGCATTAAAATATCTTCCCATTTGACTGAACTCCCCAGTGAGTCTTGACAGTTAGTAATTCTCCCGGTCGAAAATAACGCCGCCGGAGATGCTGATTCAAAATAAATTTGAAACAGTCAGCCGATACGCTTCAGTTTCAGTATCAGCGAGCCGTATTTCAGTTTAATATTGATCTGTACCGGGATTTTCCGGTCATCATCGGAGAGCCAGATTTCCATATCGCCCTGGTTTTTAAACAGGGTCCGCTGCCGGTGAAAGGGCTTGACCAGCAGACAGGAAAAACGGCCGGCGGGCACCTTGACTTTCTGTTTTGCGGTTATCTTAACTTGGAACGAAGTGAATTTCTTATTATCGAAGGTGGTCAAATCAAGAATTTGTCCGTCCGCCAGCGGCAGGGTGCGCAGGTAATAAAACAGGGAATAAGGATCGCGGATATCGACCGCTATGGGCAGGGTGTCATTATTGGTAATGGCCAACAGGTTGTCGTAATCGATGCGGGTGGTGCGGTGCTTGCGATATTTACCCTCGTTGATATCTTTTACCACCCGGTAGGTTTTCAGGTCATCGCGGCTGAACCAGATATCGATCCGGTCGCGAATGCGGTATAAACGGTCGGCCACCTCACCGGTGCGGGCCTGGTAGCTGACATGCATCGTCGGCACGCCGTTTATGGTATCGCTGGCCTCAACTACCAGTTGCGCCTCCCCCACCGGCAGTACGTTGAAGCGGGCCGTGTATTCCAGCCGTTCGCCCACGGCAAAGGGCAGGCTCTGGGCACTGGCAACCTTCAGGATAAGCACTAACAGCAGCAATCTGAATTTAATCATCGTGATTTCATCAGTTGGATGTGATCATTTTCCCAGCGATAGATGGTTGACCCGCCCGAAGGAGGCAGAATTCCGTCATCGACGATTAAATCAACTGCTTGTCCGAACTGTTCCCGGATGAGCCCGGGATCGTTTAAGGGCGGCTGTCCGCTGCGGTTAACGCTGGTGGTGGTCAGGGGACGCCCGGTTTTTTCGGCCACAATACGGGGAAAACGGTGGTCCGGTATCCGTATGCCCAGCGTGCCGTCGGGAGCGAGTATCGCCGGTGCTACGATCCCCGGTTTCACCGGCAGGATAACGGTGGTTTTACCTCGCAGATAAGGTTGAACAAATTCAAAATCATTGCTGCTTAGGGTGGTCCACTCAGCTACCGTTTCAGTGTCCCGGGCAATCACGCTGACCGGGCCCTGCCGGCCTTTCAGTTTATTCAAACGGCCGATGGCCGCCGTGTTGGTGGCATCCGCACCCAGTCCATAGAGGGTGTCGGTGGGGTAAACAATAACTCCGCCGTCCAGGATAATTTCCACGGCCTGTGTCAGGCTGCGGCGGTGATTGACATGCAGAAATTGCACGCCGGTCATTCCGTGGCCGGGGGCCGGGTTTTCCAGCGGCGATGCCACCAGAAATATTGCTCGGGGTGCCGCCGGACGGCCTGTTCAAGCAGGGTAGTGTATTTCTGGGTAATCGATTGCACATCATCTTCGGGAGTGATCGGCAGCCGCTCCAGCTCCAGGTAATATTCGTCACTCTCTTCATAGCAGGCCCCGCAAACGACCGGTGCGCCCGTATTCAGATGGAACAGGGCCGTCCCTTTGGGCGTGGAGGAATACTGTCCGAAAAATTCCACGAACACGCCATGTTTGCGGGCATCCTGATCGCTGCCCAGGGTCAGTAATTTCCCTGCTTCAAGGGCGGCGTACATATTTTCCAGTGATTCCTTGCGGTAGATGGGGGTAATGCCGGCCTGTCCCCGCAGCTCGGTGAAGAAGCGATTGGCTCCCCGGTTTCTCTGTCGTACCGCCACCGGCACCACCGGATAATTATTATAGCCGGTCCAGGCGGCATAAACTTCCCAGGCGCCAAAGTGGCCGGCGACCATTATCGCCCCCTGATTGCCGGTGAGGGCCGCATCCAGGGCTTCCCGGCCGGTGACATGGATTTTTAACTGCGGGTATTTCTCCGGAATCACGAAAAACAGGCAGGCCAGGCGCAGGAAAAACTGGTAGCAGCGACGCAAGACTTCTTCGCGCCAGTCGGCGGATTTATCCGGGAAAGCCCGGGCGATGTTTTTCACGGCGGTGGATTTGCGCAGCGGTACCCAATTATATATGAAAGCAGCCAGGCGGATGGCTAAGCGATCTCTGGTTTGATCATTCAGCAGCCGCAGCCAGCGGGCGAACAGGTTTAAACTCAGATAAGTAAATTTGTGGTACAGGTTCATGAATAACAATCGATCAATTTATCTACGGGTTTTAAGGGATTTCAAGGTAAATTTTATCGGTAAAATTGGGGCGGCGGTGTGATTTGACCATTCACGGCTCAGGCAACAAATTCCGCAATCTGACGTAATAATATTTTATGCTGACAGTAATAATACTCACGACCGGTTTTTCTCCGTGGATGGTGATCCCCATCGGGCTACATTTTATTGACATTCAACTAAGGCACAGGTAAACTTGTGATTATGAAAAACTTCAATCCCATTCTGCTGGTATTAATAATTCCCGTGCTGATTTTTGGCGCTGACACCGTCTATCGCGTGCCGATTCAGGGTACTATCGACCTGGGACTCCCGCCTTTTATCGAACGGGCCGTGGAAAATGCCGAAGAGAATAATGTTGCCGCCATCATTTTTGATATCGATACCTTCGGAGGCCGTCTGGATGCTGCCACCCAGATCAAGGATGCCATTCTCGGCACTTCGATTCCCACGGTGGCCTTTATCAACCGGCGGGCTATCTCGGCCGGCGCCCTGATTTCCTTGTCTTGTGAGCAAATAATGATGACCGGCGGCGGCACGATCGGCGCTGCCACGGCCGTGGATATGTCCGGTGAAAAAGCCAGCGAGAAAGTCATCAGCTATATGCGTGAAGAAATGGCGGCAACGGCCGAGAAACGGAAACGTAACGTGGCGATTGCCAAGGGCATGGTTGACGAGCAATTATCATTTACCACGCTGGTGGTTGATGGCGATACGGTTGTCGTGGAAGATCTGGAAGGCCGCAAGGAAGGTAAATTAATTACGTTGACGACCGAACTGGCCCTGAAATACAAAATTGCCGATGGCGAAACCGAGTCGCTGGACGAAGTTCTGGCCGCACTGGGCCTGGAAGAAGCCACCGTTTTTGACCTGAAGGAAAGCTGGTCGGAAAACCTGGTGCGATTCCTCACCAACCCAATTGTGGCATCGCTGCTGACCACCTTTGGTTTCCTGGGTATCCTGTTTGAACTGCAAAGCCCCGGTTGGGGTATCCCCGGGACTTTTGGCGCCGTTTGTCTGGCACTGTCACTGGGCGCTTCTTATCTGGCTGAACTGGCCTCCATGACGGATTTGCTGTTCATAATTGTCGGTGTGGTTTTATTGATGTTGGAGGTGCTGGTGATTCCCGGCTTCGGCCTGGCCGGTATTGCCGGAATTATTTTAATCTTTGGCGGTATGTTCTATTTAATGATACCGGACATTCCGGTGGGACAGGAGGTTTATTCGATGGCGGTAACCGGCATAGCTATTGGCATTATAGGCGGAATTATCGGCCTGATTCTCATGTTTCGCATCCTGATCAAAACCGAATTCTGGCAGAAAATCACGGCCCCCGGAACCCAGCGGCATGAGGAAGGCTACGATACCGGTCTGGGACTGGAATCGCTGGTAGGCGAACTGGCCCAGGCCGATACTGATTTACGCCCCTCCGGTTGGGTAATCCACGGGGACCAGCGTATTTTCGTCGTAACCGAGGGCAGTTTTGTTCAGAAAGGTGAACCGGTAAAAATTATCGCGGTTGACGGCAACCGCATCGTAGTTCGTAAAATTAATGTAGATATCAAGGAGTAGTCATGACAACAGTATCATTAATTCTGATCGCCGTACTAATTGTAGTACTGGCGATAATCTTTTATTTCGTGCCGGTGGGTCTGTGGATTCAATCGGTGGTTAGTCTGGGTATCGGTCGAATAACGATTGTCGACTTGATCCGTATGCGTTTGCGTAAAATATCACCGCGTCTGGTGGCGGATGGAGTGATCAACAGTCACAAGGCCGGGATAGAGAGCATTACCACCGATATGCTGGAAACCCACTATCTGGCCGGTGGTAATGTGGGCAATGTTGTGGCGGCCTTAATTGCCGCTGACAAGGCCAAAATCAACCTGGAATTCACTACTGCCACGGCGATCGACCTGGCCGGCCGTGATGTGAAAACTGCCGTACAGACCAGCGTATATCCCAAGGTGATTGACGCCCCCCGTGACGGCAGTCTGGCGGCGGTGGCCAAAGACGGTATTGAAGTTAAAGCCCGCGCCCGGGTTACGGTGCGTACCAATATCGCCGGACTGGTTGGCGGTGCTACCGATGATACCATTATCGCCCGCGTGGGTGAGGGTATCGTCAGTGCCATCGGCTCTTCCCAGACGTATAAACATGTACTGGAAAACCCGGATAATATCTCCCGGGCCGTCCTGAACAAGGGTCTCGACGCCGGAACGGCCTACGAAATTTTATCGATCGATATTGCCGATGTTGACGTGGGTACCAATGTAGGCGCCAAATTACAGGCCGATCAGGCGGTGGCCGACCTGCAGGTAGCTAAAGCCCGGGCCGAAACCCGCCGCGCCATGGCGGTGGCCCAGGAGCAGGAAATGAAAGCCCGTGTGGAAGAAATGCGCGCCAAGGTGGTGGAAGCGGAAGCGGAAGTTCCCATTGCCATGGCCCAGGCCTTCCGTGACGGCAATCTGGGTATCTTCGATTATTATAATATGCGCAATATCTCGGCTGATACTTCCATGCGCGAGTCGATTTCCGATGAGGCCTCCACCCCGGAAATGCCCGATGAGGATTAACTGACTGATGGAAGGTATCGGCTACTGGGTCATTCTGATAATCATTTATCTGATTTCGGCCCTGGCTAAAAAACGGCAGCAGGCTCAGCGCCGTGAAAGGCTGGACGATGAAGGGGAGGCCCCTCCCGGGCCTTCCCCGGCGTCCTTCGGCGGCGGTGATTTCATGCGCAACTTCCTGAAAGAAGCCGGCCTCGACCTTGAGGAGGAGGAAGCGGTCGTGGAAGAAGAGGAAGAACCTGCCGCTCCGGCAGTCGAGCCGGGTCCCGTAGCGGAAACACCGAAAACCGATCGTCGGGTTCAGGAAAAAATCGCCACCATCCGTCAGCAAATCGAGCAATTCGACCAGGAGATGGATGAGGTCCTGGAGACTCCCGAGGTCCCGGAACAGGTTAAGATTGAGATTCCCAAACATGTTAACCTGGGTCGTCGCATGAAACGAATTCTCCCGGAATTGGAAGATCGTGAGGACTGGCGCCAGGCGATTATCATGAAGGAGATTCTGGATAAACCCCGTTCGAAGAGGCGCACAATCAGATAGAATTCGTTCGGCTCCCGGGCTAATTAGTTATTCGGTACTCGGTTACGAAGCCCGTTGTCGTGCCTGATGGAGTTTGGTGGTAGCATGGACGAATGCAGTGCCGGGCATCGTCACCGTTTAACGCTTACCTCGTTATTCGGTACTCGGTTACGAAGCCCGTTGTCGCGCCGGATGGAGTTTGGTGGTAGCATGGACGAATGCAGTGCCGGGCATTGTAACCGCCTAACGCTTAACGAGTTTTTCGGGCATCGTAACCGCTTAACGCTTAACGAGTTTTACACCAGCTGCTTATAAATTTCCGTGACCTGCTCCCGCAATTGTTCCTTGGTGCCGTTGTTGCGGATCACGAAATCCGCCAGTCCGGCCTTTTCTTCGTCACCCCATTGCAGGTCCATGCGCCGGATTATTTCTTCCCGGGCCAGTGTGCCCCGCTTCAGGGATCGTTCCATGCGGTGTTTCAGGGTTGACGAAACCACCACTACGTAATCCATGTGTTGGTCTAGTCCCGCTTCGTAAATCAGGGCTGCGTCCAGTATGAATAAATCATGCTCTCCAGCGGCCGCCACCCGGTCGAAGGCCCGGTCAAAGGCCTCCGATACGAAGGGGTGTACAATGGCATTCAGCCGCAATTGGTGGTCTTCATCCTGGAAGGCGGTTTTGGCCAGTTTTTTCCGTTCGATTTCACCATCCGGACAGAGGATATCGGTGCCGAATTCGGAAATTAATTCGTTCTGAACGGTGGTGTTTTCCATCAGAAGCTTGCGGGCTTCCGAATCGGCATCAAAGATAAAGGCGCCCATCTGCGCCATCATTTTGCTGACGGTACTCTTGCCACTGCCGATTCCACCCGTGAGACCGACTTTCAACATTTTATTTTAATACCTCCAGAATGCGCTCGGTTATTTCCGGAATATCTCCAATTCCATCCACTTCTTTCAACTGTTTTCGGCTGCTGTAAAAATCCAGCAGAGGTTCGGTCTGGCGGCGGTACACTTCCAGGCGTTGACGAATCACTTCCGGGGTGTCATCACTGCGGCCGGAGGTCTTTCCGCGCAGGACCAGCCGGTTGATTAATTCTTCTTCATTTGCCGTGATACTGATGACCGCATCGAGCTTATGCCCCATGGCCTCCAGCAGTTGTTCCAGTCCATCCGCCTGAGGGATAGTGCGGGGAAAACCGTCCAGCAGGTAGCCGGGATCGCAATCCGGTTTACGCAGGCGTGCATCCATCATTTGCAGTAATAATTCATCGGGCACCAGTTTACCGGCATCCATGAATGATTTAGCCTGTTTCCCCAGGTCTGTTTCGGCTTTAACCTCGCTCCGGAGGATATCACCGGTTGACAGGTGTACGATGTTGAAATGTTCTTTAACGTTAACCGCCTGCGTGCCTTTACCAACGCCCGGGGGTCCCAATAATACCAGTTTCATTTATTCCTCGTATGTTACGGTTCAGATTAAAATTCCTGCTATGGTGGCCGTGAGCCAGGAAGCCAGCGCTCCGCCGATCATGGCTTTCAGGCCGATTTTGGCCAAATCCTTGCGCCGTCCCGGGGCCA
>LSCG01000036.1 GCA_001577055.1 Fidelibacterota bacterium TCS56 | reverse complement strand
CCAACATCCAACATCAATCAGAGGTGCGCAGCACTTTGAAGACCTTCTCTCCTTTTTTGGCCATACGATAACGTTCGCGGGCCAGGCGTTCAATATATTCGAAATCATTTTCCAGGCGTTGTTTCTTGGCCTCCAGCCGGATGCGGGTTGCGCGTAATTGCTGGATTTCATTTTGGATCCGCGCCCGCTCCTGCCGAATCTGATATAATTGATACAGTCCATGGTCACCGAAGAAAAATATTAATAACAAGACAGCGGCACCTGCCAACAAAACTCCACGTATCAGGCGTTGTTGCCTGGGGCCGCTGCTTGTTTTTGGCCGCTTTGAACGGCGTTTATATTTACGTTTGCGGGCCACTAATTTTTGCCCAGTACCTCCATCCCCGGGAAGCGGGCATTGGCGCCCAGGGCTTCTTCAATCCGTAAAAGTTGATTGTATTTGCAGATGCGGTCTGTTCGTGAGGCCGACCCGGTCTTGATCTGACCAACTCCGGTAGCCACGGCAAAATCGGCAATGAAGGTGTCTTCCGTCTCGCCGGAACGATGGGATATGATAGCGCCCATGCCATTGTTGCTGGCCAGTTTGATGGCGGCCAGGGTTTCGGTAACCGATCCGATCTGATTCAATTTGATTAAAATTGAGTTCATCGACGCTTCATCGATTGCGCGTTGTAAACGATCAATATTGGTTACGGTTAAATCGTCACCAACGATCTGTATTTTACCGCCCAGCTCACGATTCAAAATCTGCCAGCCGGCCCAATCATCTTCCGATAATCCATCTTCAATTGATATAATCGGATACTTGCTGACCAGATCGCCCAAAAAGGCCACCATTTCCGCTGAGTTCAGGCTGCGGTTCTCCGATTCCAGGTGATAGCGCCCGTCGCGATAAAATTCACTGGCGGCGGCATCCAGAGCAATAAATAAATCCCGGCCGATTTTATAACCGGTCTTGTCGGCGGCCTCCAATATTACTTCAACAGCTTCTTCGTTGCTGCGCAGATCGGGGGCAAAACCGCCTTCGTCGCCCACGGCGGTATTCAATCCTTTGGACTTTAAAACGGCTTTTAGCTTGTGAAAAGTCTCGGTACCCATCCGCAGGGCCTCGGAAAAGGAATTGGCGCCCACGGGGAAAACCATGAATTCCTGGATATCCACATTATTATCGGCATGGCTGCCGCCGTTGAGGATATTCATCATGGGGATCGGCAGCAACGTGGCTTCATCGACGGCCAGATATTGATACAGCGACTGTCCCCGGCTGGCGGCGACAGCACGGGCCGTGGCCATGGATACACCCAGGATGGCGTTGGCGCCCAGACGTGATTTATTGGGGGTACTGTCTAAATCGATCATGGATTTGTCCAGGCCGGTTTGATCCGCTGCCGGATAGCCGGCGATGGCACCGGCCAGGATAGAGTTAACATTATTAACGGCTTTCCGGACACCTTTGCCCACAAACCGGGATTGGTCGCCATCCCGCAATTCCACTGCTTCATGTTCGCCGGTGGAAGCGCCGGAGGGCACGGCGGCGCGCCCGAAACTGCCGTCGCTTAAATAAACATCAACTTCAATCGTGGGATTGCCACGGGAATCGAAAATTTCACGTGCGCACACATTTTTAATCGTTAGTTCTGACATATTTTCTCCTGTTTTGAATAAGGTCAAATTTACTCCCTGATTGTAGAAAAAGGCGAAGGCTGTTAAGCAAAGAGCACGGAGCATGGAGGAAAGAACGGGGAGCGGAGGCGCCGGGGAGCAAGGGAGCCGAGGTGCGGAGGTGAATTGTCAATTA
>LSCG01000034.1 GCA_001577055.1 Fidelibacterota bacterium TCS56 | reverse complement strand
GTTGATATGGATCTGGAAAGGGATAAAATCAGATGACCAGTCAAGACCGTTGAAATGCTGAAACTTAATCCCATCATCTACTTCTCTTGTCAAAATAATATCATTGTAACCCTGGGTGCGAACATAATCTGCAGAATCAAGCACGTCAACAAAGCGAAGATCATTATACTCTGTATCTAAAAGCCACATGCCATCATCGGTAGCAAAATACGCCGTATCACTATGTATAGTGAAACTACGTGACGAAAAATTATAATAATCAGGTACAGAGTCTTTTAAATTCAACCTGGAACAGACATTATCAGTTATTCGGAATTGTCGCCAGGATGCTTCTCCAAAGCACATTGGTATAAATCCATTGACGAAAAAATCCTCCGGATCATTACCGTCGATCTCCATGATTATAAATTCGGAATCCATACAACCAATAATTTCACTGTTTCCATTTGAATATCTTATAATTTGTCCCATTGCGCTACCGAAAAATATTACATCAGGAACCGGACTCCAGATTTTAGATACCAAGAATTGATCCCCAGGCAGATTGTTGCTCAAATCAAGCCATTGATTATCATCATACTGCCATAATCCACTATAGCCAAGAGCCCACATCTGACTATATTCGTTCTGGTGGATGCTTACAACATCAACTCCATTTTCCATTGGAACTGGATTCCAGAGATCACCATTCCATAACAGGCATTGATACTCATCGCTGATCCACGGTGTTGTTGTATCTGAATCAAATTCGCCTACCAGCCAGATTTCGTCATTTGCAGAAGGCCAGGCATCAGTGGCACTCCCTTGATAAGGGGGATAATGGTATTCCCAAACAAAATCATGGCTGGTTGCATTCAGTGTTCTCGCCAACAATTGAGTGCTTATCTTCTGAGAAGTGACAAGGAAAGTTAGGGTTGCGACAAAGTTATACTCATGCCCCGGCTCCAGACCGATAATTTTGATTATGGTATCAATTCCGACAACATTGAACTCGCTGAAAAATCCAGCATCATTGGATATACTAAAACTCCAAGGTTCATTTTCTACATCGACCTCAACTTTCAGAGTAATTGATGTAAGCCAAGCTGACTCGATAGATAAGCATATCGTCGGTTGTGGGTCGTGTTGTTCGTTCGGTTCATCGCAGCTGATAAAAAGAGCCAACGCAACAGCCATCAGTAAACAAACCAATATTTGATTTCTATTTGAAATACTCATCAATTCCCCTCTTGAGTAATCCTATACCCCAGCCCAACATTAACACTCAGACTGCTTGACCAGTGCTCGTAGTCGCTCAAATCCTGTCCGCCACTTTCGAAGCGAAAGGCCCACAGGTATTCATATTGTAATGAGCCAAGCACGAACCAATTTCTCCAGACCGGATATCCTAATCTGGCCACAGCACCAATACCCGCTGAATAGATATAGATTTGATCATAGATACTACTTCGTGGATCAAGAGATTTAGTTTTCACATCAACAGTTTGATCAATAAGACCAAGTATTGGTCCAATACCATAACCGATTAATCCGTTCGAACTCCAATAAATTCGCGGCGAAAAAGTGTAATTTGCTTCGGAAAAGGAATCTGAGATAAAGTGATCAGGCTCATTGAATACAGGTCTATCAATAGAATAATAGCCGAATTCAAATTGCATATACCGTGCTCCGCTGAGTTTCAGGTTATATCCTGTGGTGAATATAAATGAATCCTCAATCTTCCCATCAAATACCCTGGGTTGTTGATTCTCTGAATGATCCGGAAAATAATTATATCCGCAACCAATGTAAACCTGCGCATATGATAATGTTGCTGAAAACAGAAAGATCGATAACAGAACTGGTTTATTCATGAATCCATTTATCTTCCCAGACAACCCAGTTTTTAATTGAATAAATCTGTTTTCCATCAGCAATTAACTGAATGAAATAAAATCCAGGTATTACAAGTTCGCCATTATTATCCCTTTTGTCCCAAACATACTCGTGGCTGCCATAAGGCAATTCACCTAAATCAACCAGGCGGATAACGGTATCAAATCTATTGGTTATTTGGATAGATACTTCCGAAGCTGATTCAAGCTCAAAAAAAACTGTCCATGTTCCAATATCCTCAATCGGCTCTACAGGTGTTGCTCCACAACCTATAATAGAGATCAACAATAATATTGTACAGAAATGAATTAACTGTTTCATCAACTTCATTAACTGCCCTCCAATTAAAATATCACCTCCAATTATTTGATTTGAATGTATAAATGGTACTATCTACGGACAAGGTCTATTTCTTCAAATACATTACACATATACACACCTTTATCAAGAGAGATATCAGTGATTCAAGAGTGATAACATAAAGTATGGTGATGGAATACCGCGATTACTCCAATTCTCCGCGATCACCACTGTGATAAAACTCTCCCGTTCAGCCTTAGCCTCAGCCTTAGCCTCAGCCTCCCCTACTTAAGCTTCCCCTCCAAATCCTCAAGCTGGAAGCGCAGGGCCCGGTTGGAAACATGGATCTCCCGAATTGATAATCCCAGTGAAACCAGCATCAGAAACAAGCTGACGGCAAAGATAATTTCGCCAATGGTCATGTGCCCGAGAAACAGGACAAACATGCAGAGGACACACAGAAACAGGCTGGAAATACCGAATAACTGCATCCCGCGGATTAAACCCAGGCGATAACGCAGGTTGTCGATCTGGGCCTGGACCTTGGCTTCCGGGTTGGCCTGGTAGCGGTCGTATAGATTACGCACCAGTCCGGCAATGGCCAGAAAACGGTTAGTGTAGGCCAGCAGCAGCAATGAGATGGCCGGAAACAGCAGGGCCGGTGTGGTCAGGGTCATTTCCATTATTTACTCCCGTAATCAAATTTATAGCGGGTTAGGTCCGGTTGATTTTGTCTGGGCCGGGCACGATCATATTCATACACGGCCTGTCCCAGATGATGAAGAAAAGGCAGCCCCACCTGATCGTACTCATAGATCCCGTCGTTCAGGATTTGATTGGCATTTACATAAATCACGGCGGACAGGAAGAATTCCACCCCATGCTCAAAATCGACGATATAAGCGTTATCGATAAGAAAGCCGTAGGCCAGTCCCACCTTGTTGAAAATACGGATATTATCGGGCATCGGTTCTTTCGAATTGCCGAACATGAGGAATTTCACATAACTGTCCCAGTAATGATCGGCATCATAAGCAGGGTTGCTGCTTTCCCGCGGCAGCATTGACATTGAGCGGTACAGGTGAAGGTAATCGTCGTCGTTCAGGTCGAAGCGCTGGCTTTCCGGTACCGCCTCGGGCATCATCAGGGCAATCAGCAGGCGGTGGTAATCATCCAAGCTGATGAAATTCTTGTGGCGGAAGTTTTTCGGCTCCATAACCACAGTCTCCCCGCGCAGTTCACCTTTCCCAAGGATATAATCAACCGCGGGTAAATCGTAGTCAACCGGATTGTATTTCTGATCATCAACATGAATAACGCCCTGCTCATCATAGAAAATGCAGCGTCCTGTGTGACGGTTCTCCTGCGGTGACAATGCGATCGACAACCGGTGAACGAAACGGGCGGAAGTACAGGATTTATCCCACAGGGATTGATTCAGGGTTTCCTGGCCCAGAAAATCATACAGGCGGTTGAAGGCATCATTATCACTGACGATGAGGGCCTTATGCGCATAATGCCCGATGGAAGGCAGCGATGTCGGTGAAGTATCATCATTATAGGCTGAGGTTTGACCGGACCAGGTACTGTCGATCAGCAGCCAGGTATCGCGGTCCAGGCCGGCAATTGCCAGTTGGTTCAGTTTCTCCAGCGCCAAAGCCGCTGCCGGCAGTTTCACCACGCTGGCCGGGTAATAATACTCCTCGGGGTTTACCCGGTAGCGATAAGTTCTTAAGTGGGGGTGGTTTTCACTGTCCCTGTCAACCTGGGTGTAAATTATTTGCAGGCGATGCCCATCCTGGTCAGCTAAGACCGGGGCAAATTGCTCTGAACCCCGGGCCAGAATGAACGGCAGGGGATTATCATCATTGACTTCAGTCGGCCGATTGGCAGAACAACCTGCCAGCCAGATCGTCAAACTTGTCCATAAGATTGCTATGATTGTTCGGCTGGTCTGCATAGTTTTTTCCCCTGTCAAGGCCATAAACGATGGCTGAATTTAAACCGTTTGGGGAGACAGGTTGAATCTCCGGCCAATTTGGAACTTAATATTGAGACAGGAATATGGAAACGAATTCCGGCTTCTATGAATTTCTTGATAATCTGCTGGCAAATTTCTCAGGCTTCATGTGGGGGATGCCGCTGTTGGTGCTCCTGCTGGGCGGGGGACTCTATTTCACCATTTACTGCCGCTTTGTGCCTTTTCGTTATTTCCGCCACGGCGTCAATGTACTGCGCGGAAAATACGACGATCACGACGATCCCGGCGCCATTCCTCATTACCAGGCTCTGTCATCGGCGCTGGCTTCCACGGTGGGAATGGGCAATATCAGCGGGGTGGCGATTGCTATCGCCACCGGCGGTCCCGGAGCCCTGTTCTGGATGTGGTGCTCGGCCATTGTGGGTATGGCCACCAAGTTCTTTACCTGCACCCTGTCAATCATGTATCGCGGCCGGGATGACGAAGGGGTAATTCAGGGCGGCCCCATGTATTACATCGAGCAAGGTCTGGGTAAAAAATACAAATTTCTGGCGGTCCTGTTCAGTGTGGCCGGCCTGTTCGGCTGCCTGGTCCTGTTCCAGGCCAATCAGATGACGCAAATCATCCGGGATGAAGTGTTCCACAACCAGGGTTTATTCGCCGGTTCGGCCCACGGCGGGAATTTCATCGTCGGCGTGGTAATGGCATTGATCGTGGCCTCGGTAATTTTCGGCGGCATCAAGCGC
The DNA here is from genome assembly GCA_001577055.1 of Fidelibacterota bacterium TCS56. Lineage (GTDB taxonomy): Bacteria > Fidelibacterota > Marinisomatia > Marinisomatales > TCS56 > TCS56. The sequence continues at coordinate 20,649 of LSCG01000034.1, read as the reverse complement.
ATCGGTTATGTGGCTTCTCGGATGGTGCCGTTCATGGTGATAATCTATCTGGCCGCCGGAATTTTCGTCCTGCTGAATAACCTGAGTGAAATCCCCGGCCTGTTTGCGCTAATTTTAAGCGACGCCTTCACCGGCGAAGCGGTTTTGGGTGGTTCCCTGGGAGCGATTATGATCACCGGTATCAAGCGGGCGGCATTTTCCAACGAGGCCGGCGTCGGCACCGAAGCCATGGCACACGGCGCCGCCAAAACCAAGGAACCGGTGCGCGAAGGACTGGTGGCCATGATCGGACCTTTCATCGATACGATTCTGGTCTGTACAATCACCGCTCTGGTGATTCTGGCTTCCGGCGCCTGGCAAACCACCGATGCCAACGGCGTTACCCTGACTACCACGGCTTTCACCACCGAGATGGGAGAAACCGGCCGCTATGTGTTGATGCTGTGCGTCCTGATTTTTTCCATATCCACCATGATCGGGTACTCCTATTACGGCAGCAAATGCACCAGTTACCTGTTCGGCTCGCGTTACAAGAAATATTATCGGGTATTTTACGTACTAACCCTGATTTTCGGCGCCATGGCCTCGCTGGATATGGCGATAAATTTCATCGATGGCATGTATGCCATTATGGCCATTCCGACGATGACTGCCACCATTCTACTTTCACGCCGGGTAATGAACGAAGCCAAAAGATATTTTTCCACCCTCAACGGATAGCTGCCTATGCCGACAATAAAATCAATTGACAGAAGAAAATTCATCAAGTTCAGCGCCCTGGCGACGGCGGGATTTATGATGGGCTGTTCAATCAGGAGTCGCTTTGACCTGATTATCAAAAACGGTCTTCTTTATGATGGTTTGGGTAATCCGGCGATCAACGGTGATATTGGTATTCGTTATGGATTGATAAGCGCCATTGCCGATTTATCCGACGCCTCCGCCAGTCGAATTATCGACGCTAATGGTTACACGGTTAGCCCAGGATTTATTGATATTCATACCCACACCGATCTGGAACTGTTAGCCAATCCCGGCGGCGACAGCAAACTGCGGCAGGGGATTACTACCGAAATCGGCGGTAACTGCGGCTACTCGCCATTTCCCATGACGGAAGCAAAAATGCGGCGGAAACGCAGCGAATGGGCAGAGGAATACGGTATCGAAACCGATTGGACCGACATCGGTGGATTCTTTCGGGCTCTGGAAGCAAAGGGAATGGCCTTTAATTACGCCAGTTTTACCGGGCATGGCGATATCAGGGCGGCGGTGGTGGGCTTGAATGACGTCCCTCCCACTCCCGAGCAATTACGAGCCATGCAGGACCTGCTGGAAAAATCGATGGAAATGGGCAGTCTGGGATTGTCAACCGGACTGGAATACGCCCCCGGATCGTATGCCGATACGGATGAAATAACCGCTTTATGCCGGATCGTCGCGCGTCGGGATGGCGTGTACGCGACTCACATGCGTAACGAGGATGACAGGGTAATCGAAGCCATCGAAGAAGCGCTCAAGATCAGCCGGGAAAGCGGCGTATCCCTGGAAATTTCGCATCTTAAAGCCTGCAACAAGAATAATTGGGATAAGATACCACAGATTCTGGAAATACTCGACCAGGCGGCCGCCAGGCATCCTGTGAAAGCCGACCGTTATCCCTATGACGCCTGGGGTACCGGCCTCACCAGTTTCACGCCGCAGTGGGCCAGGCAGGGTAAGACGGATGACAGGCTTAAGCGCCTGGAAGATCCACCGCAGGCCGCCCAAATAATGGAATATGCCAATTCACGGGCCCGGCGGATCGGCGGCTGGGATCGCATTCTGATCAGCAGTTGTGAAACGGAAGCAAGCAAACAGTGGGAAGGACGCCAGATCAGTGACTGTGCCGATAAAAGCAAACTGGAACCGGCTGAATTTGTCAGGCAACTGTTAATCAAAGACCGCCTGGATGTGGGAGTCGTCGGCTTTGCCATGAGTGAAGAAAACCTGCTGAAAGTGTTGAATTCACCGCAGGTGATGATCGGCTCCGACGGAACCGCCGTGGCCAACACCGGCATTCTCCATCAGGGCAAACCACACCCGCGGTATTATGGGGCTTTCCCACGGGTACTTGGTCGTTATGTGCGCGAAAAACAAGCCCTCCCCATGACCGAGGCAATCCGTAAGATGACGTCCATGCCGGCGACCAAACTGGGATTCACCAACCGTGGTGTCCTGAAAACCGGCAATATTGCCGATATTACAATCTTTGATGACAAGACCGTAATCGATAATGCCAGCTACGCCGATCCGCATCAGTATCCTACCGGTATTGACTATGTGCTGGTAAATGGCCGGCTCGCAATTGATAATGGTCAATTGACCGGAGAACTGCCGGGCGAAATTTTAACGGGAACCTAGGCCAAATCTGAGCCGTTGCAACGGAATTATGAATACCTTACTTACTTTTGGGACCAGGATCGTCGTGCTGGCATTACTGGCTTACTCAATTGCGATTATCACCGAGCAGAAACAGCACAAAATTACCAACCGGGTGCTGTGGTTCATTTCACTGGGTATCATCCTGGATATTACCGCCACCGCTTTCATGATCGCCGGATCGGCAAACACTCCTTTCACGATCCACGGTATCCTGGGATATTCATCCATGACAGCCATGTTGATCGATGCCGGTCTGATGTGGCGCTGGCGTCTTAAATCGGGGGCAGTTACCATGGTCCCCCGGTGATTGCATCTTTACTCGCGCTATGCTTACCTCTGGTGGATTCTGGCTTTTATTACCGGTGGGGCAATCGCCATACTCAATTAATTCCCTCACCGGGATTTGGTGGCAATCCAGCCACGATTCTGATTAAACTCGTCCATGTTTAACGACCAGGAAATCCACATCCGTGGCGCCGGTGAAATCGCCTCTGCAACAGCCTGCGTGCTGCACAACTGTGGTTTCCGGGTCTCCCTGTCCGAATTACCCCGGCCACTGGCTATCCGCCGGACGGTCACTTTCTCTGATGTGCAGTTTGACGAATCAACCGTGGTGGAAGGAATCACCGGCCGGAAAACCGAAATCAGCAATATGCAGGCCATCTTTGATGCTGGTGAGGTTCCCATCATCACCGCCACGGATATTGAAAACCTTCCGGACAATACAACCATCATCGTCGATGCCCGTCTGCTGAAACGGACGATTGACCGCCAGTCCGCCGACCAGCCATTTTACCTTGGCCTCGGTCCCGGATTTACCGCGGGTAAAAATTGCCATGTGGCGATAGAAACCAAGCGCGGCCACGGATTGGGCCGGATCATCACTGAGGGCGGTCCCGCTCCCGACACGGGCCTCCCCGGTGAACTGGGCGGCGAAACCTATAAGCGACTGATTACGGCTCCGGCTGACGGCGCGGTGGAATGGCGGTTGGATTTCGGCAATCTGGTTACCGAAGGTGAACTCCTCGGTTTAGTGGACGGAGTACGTCCGATCAAATCTCCTCTGGATGGCATTATCCGGGGATTAATCAATCCTGCAACCCCGGTGCAACAGAAGATGAAAATCGGCGATGTAGATCCCCGTGGCAAATCCATCGATGTGAATTTGATTTCGGATAAAGCCCGCAGCATCGGCCGGGGCGTGCTGGAGGCGATAATGCAATTCCGGATTAAATAGTCATGATCGATAAACAAACTCTGACTGCAATTCTGACCCACAAGCCCGAAACCCCGGCCGTGATCTGTTCGCAAATTGACTGGCGGGGATCAGTCCCGCGGCGGGATTACCCGGTAATGCTGGTCCGGGCTGACAACCGCTGTGTCGGCACGGTTGGCGGCGGTGAGATGGAGCATCAGGTGATCAACAGCGCCCGGCAGGTTCTGGAGTCTGGTATCCCCATGGCCCGAGCAGTGGATTTATCCGGATCGGAGGCCCAGGGTGATAAAGCGGTATGCGGGGGCCGCACCACCGTCCTGATCGAACCGCTGACAGAAGAGATTATCAGGATATACCGGGAGATCGATCAGCTCGAAACTGATGCGGTACAAATTATCACCATTAAAACCGCCCCGACTCCCATTGTCGCGCGCCGCCTGGTTGTGGCAAACAGCCATGATGAACTTTCCGGGGAGCAGGAGAGAATAGCAACAGAAGTACTTGCTCAGAGGAAATCCCGCCTAAAAATCACGGGCAATACAACTACATGTTATCATTTCCTTTCACCCGTTCCCCACCTGCATATCTTTGGCGCCGGTCACGTGGCCAAAGCGGTGGCGGAAATGGCGGCCTTCATCGATCTGCCCCACTCGGTGTACGATGATCGTCGGGATCAAGCCAGCAGGGAGCGATTCCCCCGGGCCGGGAAAATTATCACCGACCCGGTTGATCGATTGCCGCAGAAAGTGAATTTTTCCTCCGGTGATCTGATTTTAATCGCCACCCGCGGGCATCGTCATGATTTTGAGCTGATGCAATGGCTAATTACCCAATCTGGCTCCTACCTTGGTCTAATGTGCTCCGAGCATAAAAAGAAGGCGCTCTTCAAAGCTTTGCGGGAGCATGGCATCGGGGACGACCTGCTTGCCACCGTACATGCACCGGTCGGGATTGATATCAACTCCGAGACCGTACCGGAAATCGCCGTCAGCATCATCGCCGAGATCATTAATCATTATCATTGCGGTGAACGCGGCCGTCAATCACTATCTGCCGGTGGTATCCGGTGAAGACCCTGCTAACCAATGGCAAATTGGTTCACCCCGATCGGATTGAACCGGCGGATATCCTATTCAGTGACGACAAAATTGAAGCAGTCGGCCAATCATTGGCGGCCGATGGCGCTGAGAAAATCGATTGCACCGGACGTCTGATTTTCCCGGGAATCATCGATCCCCATACTCATTTCGGTATTCCCATTAAAGACGGCCGTTCCGCCGATGATTTCGCAAGCGGATCACGAGCCGCCCTGCTGGGTGGCGTTACCACCGTTATCGACTTCACTAGCCTGGAAAGGGGCCAATCTCTGGCAAACAGCGTCGCCAGTCGCCGGAAACTGGCGGAAGTTGCGCTCTGTGATTACAGTCTGCATTGCAACGTCACCCGACTGGATGATAACATTTTAGCCGAAATACCTGAAATAATTGATTCCGGTGTCTCCAGTTTTAAAGTATTTACCACCTACCGGGAAGGCGGACTGTATCTGGATTATCCCAGGATCGAGGAATTGGCCGGGGTATTGTCCAAATACGGCGGATTGCTGATGGTCCACGCCGAAGACGATGGGATTCTGCAGGCAGCCCGTGAAAAATTGGACCCCGATTCGACTGATCCATCTCTACATGGAGTAAGTCGCCCGGCAGCCGCTGAAGTCCGGGCCATCGAGAAAATCGCCGCCATCGTGACGCGCACCGGTTGTCCGGCCTATATCGTTCATCTCAGCTCTGCCGCCGGCCTGGCAGCGGCTGGTCAATTCCCCGAGTTGATCCTTGAAACCTGTCCACAGTACCTGCTGCTGGATAATCGCCGTTACGCCGATTCTGACGGTCGCATGTATGTGGCCAGTCCACCATTGCGCACACCGTTCGACAATCTGTCCCTGTGGCAGGCCGTGCAAAATGGCCAAATCGCCACCCTGGGAACCGATCATTGCCCGTTTAATCTTAACGATAAAAAAGCCCACATACCTTTTGCGGAAATTCCCAATGGCATGGGCGGAGTCAGTCTGCTGTTTCCGTTGCTGCTGGCCGAATTCCTGCAGCGTAGCTGGGATTTATCGCTGCTGGCACGCCTGCTGAGCGCTAACGCCGCCGCCATTTTCCAATTGGCGCCGACCAAAGGCTGCATTGCCGTCGGCGGTGATGCCGACCTGGTGATAGTAGACCCAGATCGCAGCACCCGTGATTGGACCCCTGAACAAATTGGCACCATCGACTGGACGCCTTACCGGGGAATGGCGGCCATATTTCCCGAGCGGGTATACTTACGTGGCCGATTAACAGTCGATAAAGAAACTATCCTGGCCCATGCCCCCGGTCAGTTCATCACGGCTCATTCCGCCGATCAGGCCTGATAAGTTCTTATAATATCATACTATTTCATGGAACCTTTGTTCTAGGATATTTGTAAAATATTTGGTAAATTGGTAAGTTAATTTCGAGTAATCTCAGGAAGATAAATGGCAGCAAATTCAAGAAGTGGTTCCGGAAACCGTGAACTAAGTCGCTATCTCCAGGAAATCAGTAGGTTTGAACCTCTCTCCCCCGATCGCGAAGTAGAACTGACCGTAAAAATCAAACAGGGCGACGAGATCGCCAAGAAAGAATTAATAGAAGCTAATTTACGGTTCGTAGTCTCTACCGCTAAAAAATATCAGGGAATGGGGCTTCAACTTACGGACCTGATCAATGAAGGTAACATCGGACTGATAAAAGCCGCCGGCCGTTTTGACGAAACCCGTGGTTTTAAATTCATATCATACGCCGTCTGGTGGATTCGCCAGTCAATACTGCAGGCCCTGGCCGAGCAGTCACGACTGGTACGCCTGCCCATGAACCGCGTGGGAATGATTACCAAAATCACCCGCACGGCCGAGAAACTGGAAGCGGAAATGGAACGCTCTCCAAAGGCTGATGAAATCGGACGTCATCTGGAAATGACCGGCCATGAGATCGTGGATGCCATCCGCATCTCCCGTCGCGCCCAATCGCTGGATAATCCCCTGCGTGAAGGCGAAGACGGCTCACTGAAGGATATCATCCCGGATAACGGCTATTACCTCCCCGATGAACCGATCATGTTCGAATCGCTGAAAGAGGAAATTCACTCCGCCCTTTCAACCCTCACCGACCGCGAACAGCAGATCCTGAAATTATATTTCGGCATCGACCGCGGCAAACCCCTCACGTTGAATGAAATCGGAGAAGAATTCAATCTGACCCGCGAACGTGTTCGACAGATCAAGCAGAAAGCCATCCGCCGGCTGCAACATCGCTCCCGGCGCGAAGCCCTGCGACCCTACCTGACCTGATCGGTTAACCAACCAATATTAATAAAATGCCCGGCACTTGTGTCGGGCATTTTTGATTTGTGTCTGTATTGTCATTCTGATAATCCAGATTTTATCGGGTGAAGAAGAATCTCTGGTAATGTATATCAGTGTATCAAATGTCAGAGATACTTCGCTCCGCTCAGTATGACAAGTATTGTTGGGTAAATGGGTAGGTGAGTAAATGAGTTGATGGGTTTATGAAGATCAAGCCCGGCGTGCAGGGGCCGAATAACGTTCGGCCTGATTGCGGGCACGTTTGTGCAGTGAGATAGTCCCACCCACGGAGGCGTGGCCCGCAGGGACGGGGTGGGTAAATGAATTACGAATTATTAATGATAGATTTTGGCCCGCCTATGCTGAAACTTCTGCCTACGCGTAGCTTAGGCAGGACAGGTCGGTGGATAAAATGTTGGATTGATACAAAACAATTTCCCATTTCAGATCAGGACACCCAAATCAAAACCCAGCATTCAACATCCAACATTAAAAAACACACCCCTTCTCACTGCGTGAGTTCCCCTCTCAAGAGGGGACTCTGAATAATCAACAAGGATTAACGATATATGAAGTAAGAAGAACGTGCCCGGTGAATCACTTCAAAAATTAACATTCGTTAATCCTTGTTCGTAAATCGATAAGGCCGTGAACGGCCTCATATTGATGTATGCCCTGTTAACCAGGCCCATAAGGACCGGGCTACGGAAAGTTGCAATCAGAGTTTATACAATCCCGAACAGGATTGAACATGAATAACCGGTGGCGCTGCAAAGAAAAAACCTACCGGGTTGCTTTGTTTTATCCCGGAAGGTTGATCCATCAATGATGAAGGGATGCCATCTCTCGTAGCGATGGCATCCGCTTTTGCTGATACAACGGACAGGCTAAATATCGCTTCCTTTACATTGTAATTCTGAGTCCGTAGGACGAAGAATCTCTAATACTTGCAGCAACGGTTATCTGCGTGATACTTCTCAGCCTAACGACTGACCAGTATAACAATCTATCAGGGTAATGACATATATGGCGCGCCGTGTCCCTGCGATAGATCATATCCATTCAGTCAATATCTGATTCTTACCCACTAAAGCCTGCACCCAGGTTTCAATCCAAAATCCAAAATTAAAAATTCATAATCGCCTTTAACGCTCACTCCACTCCGTGCCGCGTGCCGGCCGCGGTACCGGATCAACGTCGTGATATAGTATCTGCTCCGCATCGGGTCCATAAGGTCCCTGGAAAATCTCTTCACCTTGAGGACCGTATAAAAGTGAACAGCCAATGGCATTATAACCCTGCCAGGGACCGGCCGATATTGGACCCACATTGCTGCAACCGGCAATATATACCTGATATTCATAGGCCACCGGACGGTAAACATGGCGCCACATATTCACGCAGGGCTGTTCATGACCCTGTTCAGGTTGATGATCATTCTGCAAAGCCCAGGAACAGGGCGCCAGAAGAACATCGGCCCCCATATAACAAAGTGAACGGCTGATCACCTCCCCGTCGGCAAAAGCGTCGGCGCAGATCATTAGTCCAAAGGCGCCGAATTCGGTCTGGCAGACATTCAAATGATCACCCTGGGCATAATATTCGTGGCCAATCGTCAATTCATTGAGTTTGCGATGCGTCAGGATTACTTCACCATTTGGATTAATAATCACCGCTGAATTATAAACCTCCTCGCCGCATTGTTCTATCAAACCGGCACAAAGGTAAACCTGGTGTTCAGCGGCCAACTTTCGCAAATATCGACAGTGTTTTCCATCGGGAAGCGGCTCTGCCAGGGTCTTGGCGCTGGGATGGGTCCACCGGCCTGTTTTCCGTTTTCAATCGAAGTCTTGATTGTGTGCTGTACCCGCTCATCGCTACCATTAAGTAATACATTAACTGAATCGATATTTCCCTTTAAACAGAGATCGTTACCGACCTCTGCCACCGCCTGATCCAAAGTGGCGTCACCCAGCGGTGGCGGATCCATGCATTCGATGCCGGCTACACCGGTCTCGGCAAAAATCCACAGACGATCGGCGATATTGCCGCAGGTATGCAGGTAAGCATGACCACCGGCTTGCTGCACGGCCGCTGACATTTTGCTCACCGAATCAAATACCAGTTGGCGATAGCTGTCCCGGGATAGAAATGAGGCTCCGGCATACGGAGATGAAATCTGAATACTTTCCAGTTTCCCCAGTTTGATTTGGGCCGCTGCCCAGGCACAGGCTTCGTAATCAAAATAATCCACTAGCGCCGGGGAGCTGACCGGAGTCTAATTCGATGGCCTGTCCCGCCGAATCAAAATGACTGCGCCACCAGGCATTCAGATTTAATGGAAAGGCAAAATAATAGGCTTCAGGGTCAGTTCGATCAGCCAGTTTTAAACGGGCTGTCAGATCGATTAGTGGCTGATCGGCTTTCAGGGTGATTCTTGCTCAACAAGCTCCATATCTGCCATCTGATAGCGCAGTCTGAGACGGACTCCGTCCGGTAGCACCTCGACCTCAAATCCGTCAAATCGGTCGATACTCTCGCGCCGGGCAACCCAATCTGGATTCCAGCAGGACCGGTCGGTATTTTCCCATTCCTGAGCACGATTGTAAAGGGCTTTCCGCTCGCCATCATGCAAGTGATCAGGATATTCGCGAATCAACTGGAAAAATGACCACTTGCTGGATTTATCCACGATCTCACGATCTGTGGATTTATCAACAACACTCAAAATCCGGCCGGTACGCGGATTATAGCTCAAGCGATAATAAGGTGATTCAATGGTATTTTCCGGGCAGCGATCCGATGAGCGGTCGGGGACTTCCATCTGTCCGGGATCTACCGATAAATCTACTTCCGTGTGATTTACCAAAGCCGAGGATTCCATAGATTTCAATTTATCCAGGGGTATAATACGCCAGCTCAGCGGGTCCATTTTAAACGGTCCGCACAAAGGTGCTTCGGCGGGCTGATCCAGTCGCTGGCGAGTTGTGAAACGGGCCGTGCGGTGGCGTTTACCGGCCTGCCGCCACCATTCCGGTACGGGTACGGCCACTTCCTGCTTAACGGGAGCCGGATTCACAACCAGTACAACTCCCTGTACCATACTCATCTCAGGATTTTGTGCCAGCTTTTCCAGTCCGTCCAACAAGGCATATTCAGCTTGCTCCCGCCCCAGATAGGCGTAATTATCCTTTAAATGGGCCTGGGATTGTACCTGAGGGTGATTGACGGTAAGGGAATTATCGGCGCCCCAGGTATGTTCATCGAAACAATTAACATTCCACCAGGCCTTTGCAATAACATCCCTGACTGCCGCCTGGGACTGTTCACCGGTAGCCGCCAGCAGGTCGGCCATAAACAACCGGGCCTTGGTACCCTGATTAATTTTCACCTCCGCCGCCGTACTGCCGGCGCCGAAATTCCAGAAATCGGTCCAGTCACTTGTCACTTGTCACTCGTCACTGGTCAGTGGTCAATCTCCGACAATGCCAGGCGGGCAGCATCCAGAATTGGTTGCACATTAATTTTCTGCCCCACCGCCTGCTGCATCCACAAATCGGGAGTCACATTGCCAATGGTGCACATCCGCTCCATCTCATCACCCAGATTTTTGTCTTTCAAATATTCCTCGATCTGGAATTCAATAATATGACCCAGGGGATAATTGGGCAGATACAAGCCGTTGTCAATCATGTGGGAATAGACGGCCAGTATCTCCGCGTCGCGATGACCGATAATCGGGTAGTAGTATTCGTTCCAGATACGTTGGGCAATATCGATTACGGCAACCTTCAACTCCTCCTTGGTGAAATCGGGATTGGCATACATCCAGCGCCAAACATCCATATCAACCAGGGCCACGGCCGCGATTTCACTCACCGACCACAGGCGGTGCAGGGCGGCGTAATGCTCGCTCAATTCATCAGTGGATTCATACCCCATCAGGGACAGATCCTCTTTCTGGAAGATAAAGGCGAAGGCCTCGGTGAAGGCCGTATTGGGTACACCCTCCAACAGCGTATGATCGATGCGATTAAGCGAGAACACCTGTTCCACATTATGACCCAGCTCATGCACGGCAATATTATAGCCCCGGTAATTCATCCCTCCTTCCGGGACGCGGGTGCGCAAATGGGCATTGTCCTCACGACGGCTGGCGCCGGCGGCATGACCGATTCCCCGGGAGGCATCTACATCAATTTTGGATTGGAGAAAGAGAGCTGTCTCCCGATCGAAACCCAGCTTCTGCAGGATTTCCGGCAGATTGCGATGAAAGGCTTCAGCAGTGGGGTACTTGGCTGCCAGAATACGATCCAGTTCATCCGTATCCGGTTTAGCCAGGTTACGGAATTGATTATACCAGATATCGAATGGCTCAAGGTCACGCCCGAGACGCTGCCTGATCAGGGCGCCGGTCTGTTTCAATTCTTCGGAAGCAAGCATGGCGGTGAGCAATTCACGGATTTTATCCTCCGGCACCTCACGATAAAGATTAAAACTGCGATCCACGTAAGTGGGATTGTGTGGGTAATAGGGATCAGCCTGGCGGACGGCGCGAAAGAATTGCCCAAGCATCGCGTAGCGCGTATCCGGTTCGCGTTGATTATTGCCATTGTTCACGGTATTTTCAGCCACATTCCACACTAAATCGGGATTATCGACTAACGCCCCCGGTATCTCCTGATTGATAATTTCTTGCATCACCCGGAAGATCATTCGCTGGCGATCCAGTCCGTCGATGACACCGTAATTATTCTTCAATTCGTCCCGCAGGCCCCAGTGGGTCACCAGCCGCAAATCATCGGGGAAAAGCTGCTTCCCGTCCGCATCCCGCAGGTTGCCCATATAGATATTATAGCCGTTGATATAGGTATCGGCGGTGACGTAGGCGTCATGCACCGCCTGGGACACCACCGCCGGAATCCGGTGGGCGAAACGCTGGGCCAGGCGCACCTCCGCCCATTTCTGCCGGGACCACTGACTGCTGTTTTTCAGGCATTCCGCCAGGTTGTGAATGGGGTAATTAAGCAGCACCCAGTGGGCGATGCCGGTTTTGTACAAATCATCGTTCAAATGACTGCCCAGACTCAGGCTGCCCAAGAGATGATCAATCGGCAGCAGCGGACCGGTGTTAACATCCAGGTTCCATTGCAACTCGCGGCCCATTTGTCCCAGGTGCCCGTCGATGCTTTCCAGCGCGGTTTCGATACGCTCGAAGGATTTCAACCGCTGGCTTTCGTCGGCAGTAAAGTTGGAGCTGCAGAATTCTTGCATGTCGGCGACACTGCCATCAGTTGGGCGCCAGTTCCGGGCCACCTGCCAGACGCCGATCTCAATTTGTGTTCGCTGGGCTTCGCCGAATTCATTCACTAATTCGGTAATGATTTCCGGAGCATGTTTCGTAAAATCTTTTCCCATTACACTCTCCTTTCGGCAGCTTGTCATTGCTAAAATCGTCAGAATAAATACCAAAAATCGCTGCACCATAATCCTGATCATCTTTTTTCCTCAATCTGATTGATTTATCATTCCACTGTAGAAAATTACGGCTAACTACACTATCCCGCCGAATTAAAAAAGGCCCATCCGCAGACAGGCCTTTGGACATATAAACCGCAACTAATTTTACTCCAGCAACAGCTCTTCCATTTGTGACACCAGGTCATCGAAGAGGGCCATGGCATCGTCGAAGGGCTGGGAAGTGGACAGGTCCACACCGGCTTTTTTCAGCAGCTCGATGGAATAATCACTGCCACCGGATTTCAGGAAATTCATGTAAGCATCCATGGCCCCTTCCCGACCTTCCAGCACAGCTTTGGACAGGGCGGCCGAGGTGCAGTAACTGACGGCATATTTGTAAACATAGAACCGGCGGTAGAAATGGGGTATCCGGCCCCAGTTGTATTTATAACCATCATCGATCACGGCCACATCGCCGTACCATTTATCCTCCACATCGATGTAGGCCTGGTTCAGCGATTCCACCGTCACCGGGTCCCCGTCCATTACCATCCGGTGGGCTTCCCGCTCGAATTCAGAAAAAATCACCTGGGTGAAAACCGTTCCCAGGAAATTATTCACCCATTGGTCCAGCAGGGCCAGCTTGAGCTTGGGATCGTCGGTGTTTTTCATCATGTAATCCATCAGCAGGGCTTCATTGAAGGTGGAAGCCACCTCGGCCACGAACAGGGTGTAATCGGCGGTCTGGTAGGGCTGATTGGAATTGGACAAATGGCTGTGCAGGGCATGACCCATCTCGTGGGCCAGGGTGAACATGTCATTCTGGGTATCGTTGTAATTCATCAGAATGTAAGGATGGGAAGTGTACGTCCCCCAGGAATAGGCGCCACCACGTTTGCCTTCGGTTTCGTAAACATCCACCCAGCCGGAATTGAAACCTTCCTTTACCTTGGCCACATAATCCTCACCCATCGGTTCGAAAGCCTTGATCAGCATCTCCACGGCTTCTTCGTAGGGCACTTCCAGGCTCACATCTTCCACGATCGGGACAGCCGTATCGTACAGATGAATTTCATCCTGTCCCAAAACCTTGCGCCGCATATCCATATAACGATGCAAAGCGCCGGCTCCGCCATAGACCGATTCCAGCAGATTATCAAACACCGCCACGGGGACGTTGTCCGCATCCAGGGCCATTTCCAGGGTACTGTTGTATTTGCGGGCCTGGCTGAGGAAAAAATCCTTTTTCAGGTAGGTATCGAAAATGGCGGCGTTGGTATTTTTCACCTCGTCGAAAGCCTGGGTCCGGGCCAGAAAGGCGCGGCGCCGTACTTCCGGATCGCGGGACAGCAGAAACATGTAATAACGTCCGCGTGTCAGACGTACTTCATTGCCTTCTTCATCTTCCACCATGGGAAAAACCATGTCGGCGTTGGTCAGTTGTTCGTGGATTTTCCGCGGCCCGCCGAACAGGTCACCGGCCTTGGCCAGCAATTCCTCTTCCGTCGTGCTGAGGGTATGACTGCGCTGGCGGATCAGATTATCGAAGAAAAATGAGTATATTTCAAGCCCTTCATTCTTGCGGATGAATTTACGCAGCTTCTTTTCCGGGATGGTTTGTAATTCCGGTACGATATATGCCGTGGCAACGCCGTATTTCACATTCAGGCCGCGGGCCCGGTCGATCAATCCCTGGTTTTCCGACACCCTGGTATCCTGGTCTTTCAGCAAGCCGGCGTAAACATAGATATTGTCGATTTTCATCGAGATTTCGGAATCCAGATCCAAAACGGCCTGGATATTTTTCGCCGATCTCTTCAGTTTACCGCGATATTTTTCGAACTGGACCAGATTATCTTCCACGAATTTATAATCCGCTTCCCAGTCAGCCACCGATGGGTAGATATCTGTCAGGTTCCATAAGTATTTATCTTCGATATCAGATCGTTGGGGAACATCCTGTGCCACCACCAGTGATAGTAACAGCAGTGTCAGCACAACAATGATAGTATTCCGGTAGTTCATCAAAATTCCTTTCACTCTGCGAATCATCTGAGAATTATTATATGCCACCAGCGTGGCATTAACGACATAATCTACCCCTCAAGGTAGGTCTATTGTATCGACTATTAAAATCTATTTTGGTTGTCAGCAACCAACTTTATTTACCCAATACGCTAAAATTCCGCGATCACAGCCTGATACAATCAATTTGCCGATTTCGCCTTTGTCAAATTTAAAGAATATTCCTAGTTTAATTCATTGAACTTGCAATGAATTCGACTCGTTGATCAACCCCGATAAAACCCATATTATTTTCAATCCCGCCGCCGCGGAAGGTTTAGCCGAGAAACGGTGGAGGCGCTTCCAGGAAAAACTGGATTCTGCCAGTCTTGACTATGACTTTTCTACAACCGAAGCACCGGCTCACGCGACTCGTATCGCCCAACATTTAGTCCAGGAAGGCGTCAAGCGCATCGCCGTTTTTGGCGGCGATGGTACGATTAACGAAACCATCCAGGGACTGGCGCAATTCGGCCAGCAGGTGACAGCCGATCTGCAGCTCCTCTATTTCCCCGCCGGCTCCAGTTGCGATTTCGCCCGCAAATTTCCTGATGGGCGCAGTTTCGTGGACCGTTTCCAATCAACTGAAACCACTAAAATTGATATTTGCCGGGTTGATTGCCTCGATGAGAACGGGCAGGATACCAGCCGTTATTTTATTAATAATTCCAGTATCGGGGTCATTAGCGCGGCCAATGATTTATACAATAATGTCACCGGATTTTCACGCTGGGTAAAAAAAATGAGTGTGGATGCAGCCGCCGTTATGGCCGGGGCAACCGCCATCCGCCGCCACCAGGCCATCGAATGCCGGATCGTATCCGATGGCAAAGAGTGGGAAGGCCGGGCCATCAGCAATATCACCGTGTTCAAAACACCATATTTCGGCGGCGGCATGAACTATGGCGTCGAATGTATTCAGGATAACGGCCAGGCCGATGTGGTGGTGCTGGAGTCCATTTCCCGCCTGAAACTGCTGGCGGTAATTCCCCGTCTGTATCTGGGCACGGTCCTGAATAAGCCGGAGGCCCATCACTGGCAGTGCTCACAACTTGATTTTTACAGCGACCAACGGATCCCGATCGAAACCGATGGAGAGGTGGCCGGATATCCGCCAGCCCGTTACAGCGTGATAAAACAGGCCATCGGTGTGGTCTTGTGAGATGACGGCGGATCAATCCCCAGGTGATTTCTGCGCTACCGGGGTGGGTTGGCAGGAACAACTGCTGACGATCTCCCCAACAGTTACCCTGCACCTGATCACATTCTCTCCCCCTGTCCCTCCCGCCGGTCCCCCGGTGCTTTTCGTGCCCGGCTGGATCAGCCGCCTGGACAGCTGGGGTGACGCCCTCCGGGAATGGACTGCCACCCATACAATCTATTATCTTGAGACCCGGGAGAAAACCGTCTCGCCCATCGATCCGGCCGAACCCATCACCGTGGAAACCATCGCTGATGATATTCTGCAGGTGATCGAAATACTGGGATTGAAGGACCAACAATTCATTTTGTTTGGCAGCTCCCTGGGAGCCACCGCCATTATCGAGGCTTGCCGCCATTTTCAAGCGCGGCCAAAATTGATCGCTTTGGTAGGTCCAAACGCCGAATTTCAAATTCCAGGTTGGGGTGTGGTGCTGGTAAAAATTTTCCGGCCCGGCTGGTATTTCGCTATCAAACCTTGGTTAAAATGGTACCTGCGCACCTTCCGCCTGGATGTGGAGGCCGATCAATTCCAGTATTATAAATATTGTGGCAATCTGGATGCGGCCGATCCACGTAAATTAAAAATCGCCGCGCTCGCATTTAGAAATTATACCGTATGGGACCTGCTCCCCACGATTCCGATACCGATCATCATGTTCGGCGGGTCCGATGACCATCTCCACGATCATGAGAATATCCTTAAGATGGATGCCGGCCTGCCCCACAGCAAATATGTGGACATGGGCACCAACTACAATACCCATTCCGGTGAAATGATCAAATACCTCCTGGAGTTTGAGAACGAACTGGAGAAGCGCGGTTAGTGATTAGCTGAGAATTGGCGCCGTTGGTTGCACCACCGGTTATTCACATTCAATCCCTCTGGAATTGAATTCTTTGGCTCAGTTCTTAAGGACTTTTTGCGGAGACCGGAGGCCGGAAGCAGGAGAATGTAAATAACAAGCAGGGATGTGATAATAGTAGCTTTGAGTGTTGAGACCAGAAGCTGCTTTCCACACCCCAGTCCTTTTTAACCTGCGTAACCCGCAGGGTGTAGCGGGTTACGGCCTTCCCTGCTTTTGAAAGGTATTTGTCAGTCAGAGATTGATTTCAAAATCAGCCGGTGAATAATTATCGTAGTAAGGTCGTTTCGCGAAACGATCTTACATATTTGAAGCCAAAGAATACCAAAACCGTCGCAACATATTTACACCACTGAAACAACCTTCCGGGGTTAAAAACAATGTAACCCGGAAGGTTTAATTATAGCAAAGTGCCAGGCACCTGCGAGGTGCCTGGCACTTCTCAATACTTACCCTTCCTGCTCCACTAAGCCGCGTTTCCGCAGCAGCGGTTCGATTTCCGGATCACGCCCGCGGAATTGCCGGTAAATCTCCGCCGCATCGTAAGTGCCGCTCAATCCCAGTATATATTTGCGCATTTTAGCCGCCAGCTCCTGGTTGAACAGATCAGTATCCTTGAAAGCCTTGAAGGCATCCGCGTCCAGGACCTGGGCCCAGATATAACTGTAATATCCGGCTGAATAACCACCGGAAAAAACGTGCTTATAATAAGGGCTGCGATAGCGGGATATGATCTCCGGCATCAAACCGATGCGGTCGAAAGTACGGTTCTCGAAAGCGATCGGATCGCGCTCGGCCACTTCCGTCAGGGTGTGCCAGTCCAAATCCATGATGGCGGCAGCCAGATATTCAGTAATGGCAAAACCCTGATTGTGCAGACGAGCGGCGGCAAGTTTATCAATCAATTCATCGGGAATCGGTTCACCGGTCTGGTAATGATGAGCATATTCCTTCAGCACCGCCGGTTCGGTAGCCCAATTTTCCATCACCTGGCTGGGGAGTTCCACGAAATCCCGGGGCATGATCTGATCGGTGTAAACCCGGTTGCGCAGCAGACTGTGCAATCCATGGCCCAGTTCGTGGAATAAGGTTTCCACTTCGCCGATGCTGAGCAGGGCCGGCGCATCATCCGTGGCGGCGGTAAAATTGCCAACATTAATTACCACCGGGGTTACCCAATTGCCATTACGATTGGATTGCGAACGGAAACCGCTGCTCCAGGCGCCCACCGATTTACCGCTGCGGGGATGGTAATCGGCATAGAATAGCCCCAGATGAGTACCGTCAGCCTCGCGTACTTCGAATACCTTGACTTCCGGGTAATATTTGGGAATGTCATTCCGCGGAGTAAAAGTTATACCATACAGTTTATTAGCCACATCGAAAGCACCCTGAATGACCTTATCCACGGCGAAATAGGGACGCAGATCGTCCTCTTCCAAATCGTAATTGGCCTGCCTGACCTGTTCGGCGTAGTACCACCAGTCCCAGGATTGTAATTTGAACTTGCCCTCTTCCGCATCGATCAGGGCCTGATATTCAGCCAATTCCCGCTTGGCCCGGGCCAGAGCCGGCTGCCAGAGGCGATTCACAAGATTATAAGCCTGCTCCGGAGTTTTGGCCATACTGCGCTCGAGGATATAATCAGCCCAGGTTTCGTAACCCAGTAAATGTGCTTTGCGAATCCGAAGATTCACAATTTCGTTGATTCGGGCTTTATTGTCCAGATCATCATCGTGGTTACAGCGATTGATGTAGCCTTTATAAATCTTTTCGCGCAAATCACGGCGGGTGGAATTCTGCAGGAATGGAATCCAACTGGGTTTATCCAGGGTAAATACAAATTTGCCAGGCTTGTCCAGCTCTTTGGCGGTCTTGGCGGCGGCCTTGATGATCCGGTCATTCAGACCGGCCAGGTCACTGTTCTCGAGGACCATTTCCCAGGTTTGGTTGGCCCGGCGCACATTCTGGCTAAATTCCAGCGTCAGGATCGCCAGACGCTCATTAATCTTCCGTAATTCCTGTTTTTCGGTTTTACCCAACCGCGCTCCGTTACGAACGAAGTCGCCGTAGATTTTCTCCAGCAGGGACGCCTGTTCAACGGTAAGATTATTGCGGTCAACTTCCTGATATACCTGCTCAATCCGCTGAAATAATTGGTCATTCAGCAGGATATCATCCAGGTGGCTGGCTTTCAGTTGGCTGTACTCGGTATCGATGCCATCCAATTCATCAGTGGCGTCAGTGCCGGTGATGTTCCAGAAGACATTTTCCACCCGATCCAGAAACCGGCCGCGGGCTTCATAAGCTTCGATGGTATTGGCAAAATCGGGCTTAGCGGGATTATTGATAATGGCTGCAATCTCGGTCGATTCCAATTCCAGGCCATGCTTTAGAGCCGGCAGGTAATGTTCGGTTTTGATTTCGGCAAATGGCGGCGCCTGAAATGGTGTTTCCCATTCGCCATAAAAAGGATTCTGATTTGAACATGACATAAGCAAGATTCCGGTGAGAATTAGTAGTTGAGATAGTTTCATGGCTAATGCTGACGCTTTGCGTAAATTGTTAGTAGATGCATTGATCAAATTTAAACCAGATTATCGACCAAAGGTGTATGTCACAAGATTTTTTTTGCAGACTTTCCAGCCTAAATTCGCTGACAAATTCAAATGAAAATAAAACTCGCTAAATCCACTTAATGAAACATCTGCCTCGCAATTTACTGATAGCTACCATCCTTTCGATCCTGATCATCAGTTGTGAAGATCAAAAGGTCTCGGTTGGATCACGCGGGGAGCTGGCCAGCTCTGAGTTGATGCTCAGTCTGACGTCAGATGAAATTCAGGCCGGCATGGATTTCTTTGGTTTAAGCGGTGATTTTCAATTTGATTATGCGGTGGAGGCCTGGAAGATAGTATATGAGACCATCGGTCCAAATGGCGAGGCGACAATTGCCTCGGCCGGACTGTTCATTCCCATCTCGGAACAGCCGCAACCAATGGTCAGTTTACAGCACGGCACGGTCACCAGTCGCAATAATGTGACCAGCGCCGGAGTCTATAACGCCCCGGAAGGCATCATCGCCCTGCTGATGGCGGGGACTGGATTATGCACAGTAGTTCCTGACTACCTGGGACTGGGTGAATCAGAAATATTGCACACTTATTTACACGCCGCTTCCACCGCATCAGCGGTGATCGATGCAATCCGGGCGACCAGGAATTTCTCGAGTGAAAATGATATTGCCCTGGACGGGAGTATTTTTCTGACCGGTTACTCCGAAGGTGGATATGCCACGTTGGCCGCTCAGCGCGAGATTGAACAATATTACAGTGATGAGATTAACCTTAGCGCGGTGGCGCCGATGGCCGGTCCCTACGATCTGGCTGGTACGGTTGACACGATCTTCAGCTACCAGAATTATTCAATAACCCTCTATCCGGCCTTTATTTTAGCCGCCTATGATAATGTTTATGACTGGGATCGCCTGGATGATATGCTGGTAGCACCTTATGATACCCATATTCTCACATTATTGAATGGCTCTATGTCGGCCGATGAAGTCCAGCAGGAGTTACCGGAAACCTTGGCCGGCTTGATAAAATCTGATTTTATCGATTCCTATCAGAGCGGCAATGAGCCGGAAATGCGAGCGGCCATCGCAGCAAACACATTACTGGACTGGCATCCGGCGACGCCAATCCGTTTTTACCACGGCGATGCCGATGAAACCGTCCCATACCAGAATTCGGTAACGGCCGCGGCGAATCTCCAGGCCTTGAGTACCTCTACGGTTGAATTGATGACTATCGCCGGTGGCGATCACGAGTCGGCGGCAATCACGTGTTTTATCGGAGCAATCGACTGGATTCTATCATTTTAGCACAATAAATACAATGCTTTAACGGAATTACTTTCTGGCACGATTATTGTAAATTATTGCATAAGAAGTATTGAGGTGCCAGATGAAAACCAGCGGAACAGTACAACTTAAAACTCACCGGCGAATATCGGGATTAACCCGCAATAATGCCTGT
>LSCG01000001.1 GCA_001577055.1 Fidelibacterota bacterium TCS56 | reverse complement strand
CCCTGCCCCCAATACCCCGCTGCCCGTAGTTTCCCGGTCAAATTAATTACCGCTTTCCGATCAAATCAACAGGTACACCATGACCTCCGATTACGAACAATTCTGGGAGCTGGGCTCCTTCGCCCTCATCGGGCATAATGCCAACCGCAAATTTCCGGCCCTCACCTTTCAGGGATTATTGAACCAGGGCAAAACCGTCTATCCGCTGGATGCTTCACTGGATGAATTCGAGGGACACAAAGTGTACAAAAGCCTGGCAGATTTGCCCGGTCCGGTGGAGGGCATCATCGTGGAAGTACCCAAAGATGAAACGGCTGCAATGGTGAAGGAAGTTGCCAAAACTGAGGTCAAACACTTGTGGATTCACCTGGGCACCGACACGACGGAAGCCATCGATATCGCGGAAAAGGCGGGAATCAACGTCCGCTGCGGCACCTGCGCCGTCATGTACGTCAACGGCACGGGGCTGCACAAATTCCACGGCTGGATCAATAAACTGTTTAAAAAATATTAGGGGATAATATGACTCCTTTAGTCACCAACGATGCCGTTGTTCTGGGTATCCTGTTCGCCATCCTGATTTTCGTCTTTCGCACTTCCCAAAGTGATAATCCATTCTGGCGCAAATTTTACAAATATGTCCCCACCCTGCTGCTGTGCTATTTCATACCGTCGGTGTTTAATTCCCTGGGGATTATTTCCGGGGAGCATTCCAATCTCTATTTTGTGGCCTCCCGTTACCTGCTGCCCACCAGCCTGGTGCTCCTGACGATCAGCATCGATCTGAAGGAAGTGATCCGCCTGGGACCGAAAGCGTTGATTATGTTTTTCACCGGCACCTTTGGTATTATCGTCGGCGGACCCCTGGCAATCCTGATTGTCTCGGCTTTTGCCCCCGGCATCGTAGGTGGCGCCGGTCCCGAAGCGGTCTGGCGCGGCCTGACTACCGTGGCCGGCAGTTGGATCGGCGGCGGCGCTAACCAGGCGGCCATGAAAGAGGTCTTTGGCGTTGGCGACAACCTGTTCTCCGCCATGATTGCCGTGGATGTGATTGTGGCCAATATCTGGATGGCCTTCCTGCTTTACGGCGCCGGTATTCACACCCGCCTGGATAATTGGCTGGGCGGCGATACGTCGGCCATCACCCATCTGCAGAAAAAAATTGAAGACTACCGCGCTCAGATCAGCAAAATTCCCAATCTGACCGAAGCCTTTACCGTGATCGGCATTGGCTTTGCCGTAACGGCGATTTCCCACACGGTAGCCGATAACCTGGCCCCCTGGATCGCCACAAACGCCCCGGGACTGGCCAAGTTCAGCCTCACATCGCCGTTTTTCTGGCTGATCGTCTCCGCCACCACCATCGCCCTGGGCCTTTCATTCACCAAACTGCGTAATCTGGAAGGCATCGGCGCCTCGCGCTACGGCAGCGTC
This sequence comes from Fidelibacterota bacterium TCS56, assembly GCA_001577055.1. GTDB lineage: Bacteria > Fidelibacterota > Marinisomatia > Marinisomatales > TCS56 > TCS56. Next base: position 13,050 of record LSCG01000001.1, on the reverse strand, counting down.
TTTCTCTATGTACTGGTAGCCACGATCGGCATGAAAATGAATATCCTGGCGATTTTCGATAATCCCGGACTGTTTCTGGTGGGACTGATCTGGATGGCCTTCCATGCCTTTCTGCTGATTGTGGTCGCCAAAATGATCAAAGCACCCTTCTTTTTCATGGCGGTTGGCAGTCAGGCCAATGTGGGTGGCGCCGCTTCGGCCCCGATTGTGGCTTCGGCTTTCCACACTTCCCTGGCGCCGGTGGGCGTACTGCTGGCCGTGCTGGGTTACGCCGTCGGGACTTATGGCGCCTGGCTGTGCGGTATTATCATGCAGTTTGCCGCACCGTAAACAGCAAATTAGATATTATTATTCTACCGGTTCCAAAGCAGCGAAGCGCTGCCAGAACCTGACGGACTCAGCCCATTCCTCTGACGAGTAGTGAGCGGCCGTCCCCCCTGGTAATTCCAATTGATTGCGCATCATGGTCACCGGTCCCATCGGTAAAACATCAATTCCCTCTGGTACGGCGTTAATGCTGATCAATTCCCAGGGAGCATCAGTCGTGTGCTCATCATTTTCCGCCAGTACTTCGTGGCTGTATAATACCAGTTCCACCTTCCCGGCCGGTAAAGGTTTTCCTTCCAAAGCCCGGACCTGAAGATATGGTTCCTCGCCGTCACGCCGGCGCACATACCGGGCTTGTAATTGGGTACTCTCCGTTATTTTCACCAATGGACATTTAAAATGCCAAACTTCCTCAGCGGCCACCGCTACCAGCACCACACCATCGCGGTAACCCGGGCGAAAATGGCCTGCCTGCAATCGCTCTTCGGCATGGGCAGCTATTTCTTGGAAAGTCCAGCCTGTACAATATGTCTTACCCGAACCGGCCGTCTGGCGGCGAACGAAATCGTTAACTGCTACCTGCTTTATATTCATTCTGATTCGAGAACCTGGTTTTGCTTTTCAGCGATTTTCTCGGCGCTCATATACACCGGTTTATCGCCCATAAACTCATGATAATTCAGGATTCCCACTCCTTCCTGATTGCGGGTGGGGCAATTAGCACAGGCCGAACGACCATCGGCTTTATGGCGCAAAATATCCAGAATTTTCTCATCGGTTTCCTTGGCGCCGGGTACCAGTTCTTCATCGGTTTCCACATGCCAGCGCAGGGTCACGATATAGCGATTCTTTTTCTCCATGGTCACTCCAAATCGGGGGTTTGTCCACAATAATTTAATATGAGATAAACCAAACGGCGAAATGTTCCCCGCCGGTTAAAAATCGAGGCTGATCTGGTAATCAGGCTGCTGGAAATTACTGATACCCACTCCCAATAATCGCAGCGGACTGCCGGCTGTCCAGGATTTTTCCAGCAGCTTCACCGCCTGACCGGCGATTATGGCTTCGTCGTCAGTATATATTCCCAGGGATTTCTGACGCGTAAAGGTCGTAAAATCGGCATAGCGGACTTTAATGCTTACCGTGCGGCCCCGGAATTTTTCCCTGGTCAATTGGCGGGCTACCTGACTGCTCAATTTTCGGATGATCGCCTTAAGTTCGGTTTCGTCAGCAATATCTTCAGAAAAAGTCCGTTCAGTGCTGATTGATTTGGTTTCGTGCTCTTCAATTACCGACCGATTGTCGATTCCCCGGGCCCATTGGTACATATCACGACCCCATTTGCCGAAATGACGGCTTAATTCCAATTTGGACATGGCCCGCAAATCGGCTACTCTTTCCACTTTTAACTGTTTTAAGCGTTCCACCGATTTGGGACCGATGCCGGGTATCTTTCCCACTGCCAATGGATCTAAAAAGGATTGTTCCCTCCCCGGCTTCACCACCGTCATTCCATCCGGCTTGTCGAAATCGGAAGCGATTTTGGCAATCAGTTTGCCGGTGCCGAGTCCGGCCGAAACCGTAAGACCGATATCGCGGCGAATCCGCCGGCGCAGATTTTCGATGGCGGGCGGAACCTCACTCCAGCGGTCGAACTGTTCGGTGAAATCCAGATAAGCCTCATCCACGCTGACCTGCTGAATCACCGGCGTGGCGGAACGCATAATCCCCATGATGATCCGTGAATAGGTCTTGTATTTTTTGAAATTGGGGGGACAAATAACCAGGTCGCCACAACGTTTCTGGGCCTGATACATACTCATGGCCGAGTGAATGCCAAATTTACGCGCCGGATAGGAGGCGGCGGCTACTACCCCCCGCTGTTCGGGGCGGCCACCTACGACGATAGGCTTATTCTTTAATTCGGGATTCAGCAGGACTTCAACTGAACAAAAAAAGGCGTCCAGATCGATGTGGGCGATAGCGGGATGTTCAGTGATGGTTTACCCCGGTCAATCAGCGGTATTGCTGCAGAAAATCGGCGATGCCGGATAACAGCATCTCCACGGCGATCGTGGTAAGGATCATACCCATCAGCCGTTCCATGGCCGCCAATCCTCGCCTGCGGAATACCTGGCGCAGATAATCGGAGAAGAACAGAATCACGGCCGAGATCAGCCAGGCGATCAGCATGGCCAGCAGCCAGTCCAGAACCCTGTTAGGCGCTTTCGATGACATGAGCATCAAAGTGGCGATGGTGGAAGGCCCGGCTACCAGTGGAATTGCCAAAGGTACGATAAAGGGCTCCGAATCGGAGTTTTCCCCCATTAATGCCCGGTGGCGGATGGGAAAAATCATGCGAATGGAAATAATAAACAGGATTATCCCGCCGGCAATACTGAGGGATGGTCCGCTGATTGACAGTGCAGCCATGATATTGTTGCCGAAAAACAGAAAAGCCAGCATAATCGCCAGCGCGATCACTAACTCCCTGATCAGCACTTTGCGACGGCGTGTCGGGTAGACATCCTCCAATACGGAAATAAAAATGGGAATATTCCCCAGGGGGTCCATAACCAGAAACAGGGTGATGGCGGCGGTCAGAATATCCATATTTTACCCGAAACGTTGGGGATTCCGGCGCATTTCGTCAGTCACTTTCACAAAGGCATCGATGATATCCTGTATATCCTCATCGCTGCCCAACAGATGATTCTGTTTTAACCATACTGCCTGACGATTACACAATTCTTCCGTCACCGGCCGATTCAAGTTCTGGTAGTCCCGATCCCTGAGCCAGGGATATTCGGCCGGATTGGTAATAAATAATTTTTCCTTATAAAGGGGAACATAGCCGGCGTAAGTAAAAACGCCTTCGGCCTGCATGGCCTTGAAAAATTGTTCACGGGGGATATCATGGAATTCTTCCGCCTGGTAACGCAGTAGATACAGATGATTGGACACCCGTGAGGTTTCCGGATATTGGGCCAGGGGAATCAGGCCGGGTATCTGACCGATGGCATCATCCAGTCTGGCCCGGTTACGATCACGAATATCCATTTCACCATTGATGATTTCCAGTTGCCCCAGAAGCATGGCCGCCGCCAGGGCGCTCAGGCGGAAATTACCACCCAGATGCTGGTGTTCGTACCACCGGCCACCACGTACGCGTCCACAGTTGTGATACGAAAAACAGGCGTCGTTATAATCATCATCATTGGTTACGATCGCTCCCCCTTCGCCCGCCGACATGTTTTTTGAAGTCTGAAAACTGAAGATTCCGCCAATTCCCTGGGCGCCTACTTTGCGACCGTTGTATTCAGCTCCGTGTGCCTGGGCAGCATCCTCCACCACGGCCAGTCCGTGTTTGGCGGCAATGGCGTTAATCTGCGTAATGTCAGCGGGACTGCCGGCGATGTGCACCGGCATAATCACCTTGGTTTTTTCGGTAATCAGGTCCTCGATTTGCTCAGGATCCATGTTAAAGGTCTCCAGCTCGGCATCGGCAAAAACGGGAACGGCGTTGGCCATCAGCACCGCTGAGGCTGTGGCGATAAATGTATAAGCCGGCAAGATTACCTCATCTCCGGCCTTAACACCGGCCGCCTTCAATGCCACCCACAGCGCCGTTGTACCCGAGTTGGTACTGATACAGTATTTGGCATCCTGAAATTTAGCGAATTGTTGTTCAAATTCAGCGATGGCCGGACTGCCGATCCCCCATTGGCCGGTTTTCAGGCTGTTGATAACATTATCACCAATCGATGAAGAGAACCGGGGCCAGGACGTAAATGGTTCTGTGCGGACAGGAGTACCACCAAACAAAGCTAAATCATTCATAAATCATCCGTATTATTTGCGCCAAATTACAATTGAGGAACAACCTGATTCAAACGATCTCGAGGCCCACGTAAGCGGTTAAACCGGATTTAATACTAAAAATTGGCAGACAATTTTCGCCGGACTGCAATATTTGCCGATTAATCTGCCGTTAATGATTTATCATATCCATCTGGCTGAAAACATGGCAGAAACAGCGCTTTGGCACATCGCTTGTGCCATAGCAGACAGAATAAATTGAAAATCAACGCAAAGGAGCTTGAAAATGACTTTAGTAAAATGGAACCCCAATCACAATCTTAGGACCTGGAATTCTTTTGACCGCATTTTCCGCGATTTCTTCAATGATTATGAAGAAGAGTCACGGAGCTTGAACTGGACGCCGGCCACCGATATCAATGAATCGGATGACAGCTTCACCGTCACCGCTGACCTGCCCGGCATCGATAAAAAAGATGTGCAAATTTCAGTCAAGGACAATGTATTGACGATCAGCGGCGAACGGAAGCTGGGAGAAGCAACTGACAGTGACAATTACCACCGTCGCGAGCGGTTGGCCGGCAGTTTCAAACGTTGCTTCCGCCTGCCGGAAATCGTCAATGAAAATAAAATTTCAGCCAAATTCAAGAACGGTATTTTAGCTATCGATTTACCCAAAGCCGAAGAAGTAAAGCCCAAGGAAATCGAAATTAAAGTAGCATAACCAGATTCCCCCTCCACCAAAGAAGCCCGGTGCCGTGACGACGCCGGGCTTTTTATTTATGATGAGTCCAGCGAATCAGGTGACGGTGCCACCATCGACGTTGATTGTCGCTCCGGTGATATAGGAAGCTTCATCACTGGCCAGGAAGAGATAAGCATTAGCTACTTCTGTCGATTCGCCCATGCGTCCCAGGGGAACCCGCTGCAGCATCATATCCATTACCTTATCGGGAATACCTTCGGTCATGTCGGTCTTAATAAAGCCCGGCGCCACGGCGTTAACCCGGATGTTTTTACGTCCCAGTTCCCGGGCCCAGACTTTGGTCATGCCGATAACACCGGATTTGGTGGCCACATAATTAGTCTGGCCGAAATTGCCGGTGTGAGCCACTACTGAGGAAGCATTTAGTATTACGCCGCCTTTTTCCGGATCCATCAGGGCCGCCGCGGCCTGGGTGCACATGAACACGCCCTTGAGGTTGACCGAAATAACTTTATCAAATTTTTCACTGTCCAGCTTCTTTAAGGTGCTGTCCATTAAAATACCGGCATTATTGACCAATACATCAACCCGGCCATAATTCTGTTCAATCATGCCGAACAGGTTGCCGACGCTGGATTCATCGCTCACATCGACTTTCACGAAATCGACATTCGCGCCGCTCTCGGCAATCTCAGATGCTGTTGCCAATCCTGTTTTTTCATCGAAATCGGCAATAATTACGGTGGCTCCTTCAGCGGCGAATTTTTCGGCGGTGGCCCGGCCAATTCCGCGGGCAGCACCGGTAATTACAGTGATTTTATCTTGTAATCGTTCCATTTTTTCCCCTGTTCTCATTGCATTAATTCAATTCGAAAAAAGTATATTTCGTTGGAAATTTACCCTTCCAAAATGGCAAGAATCCAATTAAAATCCAGCTATGATTATCGATAACATCACCCAGGCGGTGGGGGGAACACCGATCGTAAAACTGAATTCGGTTGGCCAGGAACTGAATTGCAACCTGTACGGAAAATGTGAATTTCTAAATGCCGGCGGCTCACTTAAAGACCGTATCGGCGTGCGCATGATCCTGGAGGCCCAGAAATCAGGGCGAATCAAACCGGGCGATACCCTGATCGAGCCCACATCCGGCAATACCGGCATCGGCATGGCCATCACGGCCGCGGCCCTGGGCTATCGGCTGATCATCGTTATGCCGGAAAAAATGAGCCGGGAAAAGCAGGTAGTGCTGGAAGCCCTTGGGGCGGAAATTGTCCGCACCCCCACAGGAGCGGCCCATGATTCTCCCGACAGTGAAGCCAGTGTGGCCCGCCGCTTGGAAAAGGAAAATCCCGGCGCGCATATTCTTGATCAATATGCCAATGCCGATAACCCTGATGCCCATTATTACGAAACGGCCCAGGAGATTTTGGATGATTTCGGCCGGCAGGTTGACATGCTGGTCATCGGGGTGGGCACCGGCGGTACAATCACCGGGGTGGGAAAGAAATTTAAGGAGATTTCTCCCAAGACCGAGATTGTGGGCGTCGATCCGGAGGGTTCCATCCTTGGCGGCGGGGACGAGGTATTCAATTATCAGGTGGAAGGAATCGGCTATGATTTTTACCCTGATGTACTGGATAATTCCCTGGTTGACCGCTATATCAAGACTAATGATAAGGAATCATTTCTCATGGCCCGCCGTCTGATCCGGGAAGAAGGTCTGCTGGTCGGTGGATCCAGTGGAGCCGTAGTAGCCGGTGCCTTGCGGGCGGCAGCCGAATTAGGTGAGAGTCAGAACTGTATCGCCATCCTGCCCGACAATATTCGCAATTACCTTTCGAAATTCGTATCCGATGCCTGGATGCGGGAAAACGGTTTCCTCTAGATCATCCCTGGTTCCAAGCCTCTGTGTTTAAATAAAAAATCCCCGGCAGACACCGGGGATTTTCATTTATGATTCCGGTCGGTGACTAGATTCGCCCCAGAATGATATCTACCACGGTCAGCACATCGATAATATCCAATTCACCATTATGATCGGTATCGGCCGTCTGAAAATCCAAATCATTCGGCGTAGCATACCCCAGCGTGAAATGCAACAGACGCACCACATCGGTAACATTCACAGTACCGTCATGGTTGACATCACCGGGAATAAACTCATCCCCGGCAACCGTGGCGGTAATGGAAACGGTGGTGCTGATAGAATCACTGGCAAGCACGCGCGTCACCAGATCATAGGTGTGGGTCGTTCCGCCGGGCAGCAGTCCGTCGGTCCAGCTTTCCACACCCTGGGCGATGGTACGCGCCGCTTCCCCATTTTTACTAATGTCAATGGCAAATGCGCCCAGCGGATCACCGCCGAACAAAGTAGTGGGATCCTCCCAGGAAAGGGCGATTTCGTAATAATTATGGGTGTCGGCCACCAGGTTGGTAACCGGATTGGGGTCCAGAGAATCACTGGCCAGATAACTCTGGACCAGCAGAGCGGTATTGTAAATATTCAACCGCCCCCCACTGACTGTGTTGGATTCCAGTGAAGTAATCGGGTCGGTTCCATCTAACAACAGGGTTTTCAATTCCACCGCTGCTTCAGCGGGATTAGCTTTGTAATACTGGGCAAAACCCTGCGACATGGCGGCGTGAATAAAGCCAATCGCGCCGGCCACATGCGGTGTGGCCATGGAGGTGCCGGTCATGGTGGTGGTTCCGCCACCGGGATACGTGGACAGGATGTTGGTGCCGGGAGCGCCCAGGTCAATCGTGGTCAAACCGTAAGCGGCGCCAGAATTGCGCACATCATCATCGGTGGTATTGGTCACGGCCACCATGAAATCGCTGTCACAGCCGGTGGGCACATCCCCGGATACATCAACATCGGCGTTGATATTCATAGTAGCGGCGGCGCTGAGGATGCCAACGGTGCCCATGGCATCATACATATCATTCCAGAGTGAGAAATTATTATCAGTACAATCACCGTAATTAACACCAAAACTGCTGTTGGTGGCCACAACGAATGCTCCCATTTGTCCATTTGAGGAATCGTAAGCCACCCGTTGATCAAGGGCGTAACCATAGGCTTCCAAGGCAATCGATGTGGTACCTGTAGAACCGGCAATCGGCATGATCTTCACCCGCCAGTTGACGCCGGTTACGCCGGAATTATTATTACCGCGGGCGCCTACCGTTCCGGAAACATGGGTGCCGTGGCCATCGGAAGAAATCGTGCCGTTAGAATTGTACGCATTCCAACCGTTCACATCATCAACATAACCGTTGCTATCGTCATCGATGTTATTACCGGGAATTTCGTTGCGGTTAATCCAGAGATTCGGCACCAGATCGGAATGATTTAAATCGCAGCCGCCGTCAACCACGGCCACCACGATGGTATCACCCAGCGGGGTTACGCCACCGGTGGTAATATCCCAGGCCTCCGGGGCGTCGATATCGGCATCGATCAAGCCACCGGTCTGGCCGGTGTTGTGCATGTCCCACTGGTCGTCGAATTCGGTATCATTGGGGAAGGTCTCCCGCTGTTCAATCTTATGATCCGGCTGGGCTTTCTCCACCCAGGGATTGGCGCGTAATTCCGCCACGGCCGCCAGTGTCGCTATCTGCGGATTCACAATCCGGACCAGCACAATGTTCAAGCGACGGACTACAGTCTTTTCGATTATATAATCATTATTATCCAGCACCGCTGAAAACTCCTGCCGGGACACGTCCGGCTGCAGCTTCACCAGCACCTGACCTTTGACGAAATCGGCTGCAGACAAACCGCTAAAAATAAATATTAGTGATAAAATTGATAACGTACGCAGATATCGCATTCTCTTGTCCTGTCCTTTTTAAATACCTGTGGGAAATTTAGTGAATTTAGCCCGCTCTGGTTGGATTTCCAGCATTCTTCTTGCTGATGAATTGCTGTGCGACCTTGATCACATCCTTCGACAATTCAGCATTGAAGCCGGTGCGCAACATCAGTGCATCAATATCCTCATTACTGATCGCTTCCACATCGGGATAGGCCTCCTGCAGTTTCCGCAGCCGCTTGGGACCGATTCCGGCTATACCGGAAAATATTGATTCCGTGGCAGCCTTTTCTCGCTTCTTTCGCTGAAAGGTGATGGCGAAACGGTGGGCTTCGTCACGGATGCGGCGCAACAGGATCAATCCGGGAGAGGTTTTTGGGATCGACTGGGGATTGGATATACCGGGCCGATAGACTTCCTCCAGCCGTTTGGCCAGTCCCACTACCGTTAAATAATCCAAGCCCAATTCGCGCAGAGCCGAAACGGCCATGCCTAATTGTCCTTTTCCGCCATCGATCAACACCAGATCCGGCAATGCTTTTTTCTCATTCTGCAGACGTTTATAGCGCCGTAGTACCACTTCGCGCATGGCGGCAAAATCATCGATACCTTTCGCGGTTTTGATGTTGAATTTTCGATAGTCTTTTTTGCGGGCCTTGCCGTCCACAAAGCAAACCAGGGAAGCCACCGTGTTGGTACCACCCAGATGGCTGATATCGAATGCTTCAATTCGCCGGGGTGGAGCGGCCATCTGGAATTCCTCCTGCAGTTGTCGAACGGACGAGGGAACGAATTCCCGGCGTTGCATTTTTTCCACTACCCAGTCGCTCAATAATAATTTGGCATTGCTGGTGGCCATATCCAGCAGATGGGCTTTTTCACCTCGTTTGGGGACCAGGAATTTGACAACTTTACCTCGTTTTTCCGAAAGCCAGGCTACCAGTTCGCGTCCATTCTCAGGTTCAAATGGCAATAAGACTTCCTGGGGTAAAAAATCCCCTTCCAGGTAAAAACGAGTGATGAAATGCTGCAAGGTCCGGTCATCGGCCTCGCCCAGATTGCGCAGACGGAAACGCTCACGGGCAAAAATACGTCCCTGACGAATGCGTATCACACTCACCAATCCCAGATCCTCCTGGCGGGCAAAACCCACCACGTCCCGGTCGGTGAAATCGGCCACCACCTTGCGCTGACGCGCCTTGAAGCTCTCGATAGCATTCAATTGATCGCGAAAATGGGCGGCGTCCTCGAAACGCAGATCACCGGCAGCCTGTCCCATTTTCAATTTGACATATTCTTCCGTTTCCGCTGTATCACCCTGCAAAAAGGCAATTACATTGGTCACCATGGCGTTATAATCTTTTTCGGAAACCTGGCCGGCGCAGGGTCCTTCGCACTTTTTGATATGATAATCGAGGCACAGACTGACCTTACCGGCGGCGATGACCTCATCGTCCAGATAATAATTACAACTGCGTAACGGAAAAACCTTGTGTACCGCCGCCATGGTATGGCGCAATAACCGTACATCGGTGTAGGGACCGTAATACTTCGACCCGTCCCGGACGATTGTACGGGTAATAAACACCTGCGGATAGGGCTCCATGGTCACCCGGATGAAGGGAAAGCTTTTATCATCCTTGAGATCAAGATTATAATGGGGCCGGTATTCCTTGATCATATTGGCTTCGGTCAGCAGGGCTTCTACCTCATTGCGGACCACTATCCACTCCAGCTTGTCAATCTGCCGCACCATCGATACCGTTTTAGCCCTCTGATGACGGTTACTCTGGAAATAACTACGAACCCGGTTGCGCAGGTTCTTGGCTTTGCCAATATAGATTATCTCGCCTTTCTTATTTTTAAAAAGGTAAACACCTGGCTTGACCGGCACCTGCCGAATCTTTTGCTGTAATTCATCAGTCATGAGTAAAATTACCGCTGACAGGATTGCCTGACAATTGATGAAGTTAATCCTCCGCAGACCAGGAAAAGGTTTCCGCACCAATCACAATCGGCTAATTTCATCCCTGGATGATCGTACCAAGCCATCACTACTGCCATAAACTTGCCCTGTTATTTCGAGAACATCATGAATAATATCAACAAATCACTGGTGCTGCCAATTATGTTAACCACGATTTTCTCATCCGAAACAATAGCCCCAAAGCCAATTAATCTGATTCCCTTGCCCGCAGAGATAATAATGCGGGATGGACACTTCCCCCTTACCGACTCTTCAATAATCGTCGCCCCCATGGGAACGGGCAAGTCAGCGATTTATCTACAAAATCTGGTTAATAATTACACTGGATTCCTGTTATCCATCGATCCAGATACCCCATCCGCATCCCATGGTAGTCTGATCCTGGAATTAGACAAAGATATTGAAAACGAGGGCTACCGGCTGGATATTTCCACGGGGGGAATCAGACTAAGCGCCGGTGACGACACCGGTCTGTTTTATGGCTGCCAAACTTTGCGGCAAATACTGGCGCTTAACAGCCTCCAAACGGCAGACGATTCCATCTGGCTGATGCCAAACCTGACAATTAACGATTCACCGGAATTCGCCTGGCGGGGAATGATGCTGGATGTTTCGCGCCATTTTTTCCCGAAGGAATTCATTTTCAGTCTGCTGGATTACCTGGCTTATCATAAATTGAATGTTTTTCACTGGCATCTGGTGGATGACCAGGGGTGGCGCATCGAGATCAAGCAATATCCTAAACTGACTGAAACCGCGGCCTGGCGGGTTGATCGCGAAGGACAGCTCTGGGGCTTGCGCACCGCACAATTGCCCGATGAGCAGGCCACTTACGGTGGGTATTACACCCAGGATGATATCAGGGAGATCGTGAACTATGCCCGGGAACGGCATATTACCATCGTGCCGGAAATCGAAATGCCGGCTCACGTTACCTGCGCTCTGGCGGCCTACCCGGAATTATCCTGTACCGGCGGACCTTTCACCGTCCCACCGGGCAGTATCTGGCCCATAAAGGACATTTACTGCGCCGGTAAAGAGTCTACTTTTGAATTCCTGGAAAATGTATTAGCCGAAGTAATCGAACTTTTTCCCGGTGAATATATCCACATCGGCGGCGATGAAGCCCATAAAGGCGAATGGGAAAAATGTGAATACTGCCAGCGGCGGATCGCCGAAGAAGGATTGGCCGATGAAGCCGAACTGCAAAGTTATTTCATCAAGCGGATTGAGAAGTACCTGAAGCAGCATGGCCGGAAATTGATTGGCTGGGATGAGATTATCGAAGGCGGCCTGGCCCCGGCAGCCACAGTCATGTCCTGGCGCGGGCTGAAAGGCGGTATTGCCGCCGCACAAGCCGGGCACAAAGCGGTAATGTCGCCGGTGTCGCATTGTTATGTCAATTGTTACCAGGGCCAGCCGGAATTGGAACCCAAGGCACAGAGTAGTTACCTGCCGCTGAAAAAAGCCTATTCCTTTAACCCGCTGCCGGCGGAACTATCTGCTTCCGAAGCACAGTTGATAATCGGCGGCCAGGCCAATCTATGGACCGAATTCGTCCCTTCCCCCCAACATGCGGAATATATGCTGTTTCCCCGTTTGTCGGCCCTGGCCGAGGTATTCTGGACACCGGCAGATAAGCGCCGTTGGGGGGATTTCCGTTACCGGATTGCGGATTTCGCCCGCTTTTATGATATCCACGCCATGCATTATTCCACCAGTGCGCAGCAGGTGACATTTACAATCTCAAGACGCTGGTGGGGCGGCCGCTATCTGGTAATGAGCACCGAAGCGCCGGAATTGGTGATCAGATACAGGCGCGATGGTCGTAAGCCAACGGCGGCGGCCAGGCTCTATCATAAACCGATCAGAATCAGGTATAATCAGCAGATCAGTGCCGGATCCTTCGATGGTGAAGATCTGGTCAGTCCGGTCAGCAGGATTGAATTCATCAATCACAAAGCCAGGGGAAAAAAAGTAAATGCCACCAGCCGCTACCACTGGCGCTATCCCGGTGGCGGAATCGATGCCCTCACCAATGGGATTCGCGCCGGCAGCCACTCGCGCAACCCTCACTGGCAGGGGTATCGTCAGAATGATTTCGTCGGTACGGTGGACCTGGGGAGAAAGAAACGCATAAAATCTGTCTCACTGGGGGTATTCCAAGACATGGGAGCGGCGATTTTCTTTCCGGAAAAAATCGAGATTGCACTCTCCGGTGATGGGGAGTTTTTCACGCCGGTTGCATCAATCTCCCCTGCCCCCGCCTCCGGTAATTCCCGTATTGAAAAACGGGATTTCAGCGCCACTCTGAATGGTGTTAAAACACGTTATATCAGAATAGTCGCCAGTAATATTGGCAGTTGTCCCCCTTGGCATTTTGGCGCCGG
>LSCG01000033.1 GCA_001577055.1 Fidelibacterota bacterium TCS56 | reverse complement strand
GGGAAAGTAGTCTATCAACTCAATCCCGATCACCTGTACATGCCCGCCAGCAATAACAAGCTGTACAGCGCCGCCGCGGCCTTTCACTATCTGGGAGCGGATTTCCGCTTTCATACCAGCTTGTACTACGATACCACCGGCAATAAATCAAACCTGATCCTGAAAGCCGGCGGTGATCCCGACTTCAGTCTGGGCACGCTCGACTCACTGGCGGAAATAGCCGCCGGCCATATCAGCCGGATTGATACATTAATTATTGATCGTACCATCATTGACTCGATCCACTCCGGCCACGGCTGGATGTGGGATGAGGGCCACTGGTGGTACGCCGCACAGATCGATCCCCTGTCACTGAATGACAACTGCGTCGATATCGACTTCGCCCCCGGTCATCCGGGTACGCCGCCACAAATTATTACCCGGCCCACAACCAACTATGTGGAGCTGATCAATCAGGCTGTCACCGTCACTGACACAATCGATTTTGTTGAAATGGAAATTGAACGTAACTGGTGGGAAAATGGTAACCGGATCACCATCAGTGGCGAGATCATGTACGACGATGAGCGCGACACCGTTTACCGCAATATCCACGACCCGGCCCGTTTTACCGCCACGGTTTTCCAGGAAATGCTAACCGATAAGGGCCTTCCCGTCACCGGACCGATTACCTTCAGGCAGTTGCCATCCGGCGCACAATTACTGGCCGAGCATCAGTCAGCCCCACTGTCGGTGATAGCAAACAACTTTCTGAAAGAGAGCGATAATCTGAGCGGCGAGCTGCTGCTGAAAACCATCGGCGCCGTAACTGCCGGTGAACCCGGTACCTGGCCCAAGGGTCTGACCGCACAAAAAACCTATCTCTGCGATGTTGTGGGGCTCGACACCACTACCCTTCGAATAGTGGATGGGTCCGGCGTCTCACGGTATAATCTAACCTCACCGGCCCAACTGGTGCACCTGCTCGCACATGTCGCTGAAAACGAAGATTTTTATCCTGCTTTCCGCCAGGCTCTGCCGATCGCCGGCGTGGACGGTACCCTGGAGAAGCGCATGGGCAAAACACCGGCTGATAATAAAGTATTTGCCAAGACCGGTACGCTGTCCGGCGCCAGCACCCTTTCAGGATATATTGAATCACGGCGCGATACCCTGGTATTTGCCATCATGATCAATGGCTATGTGGGATCATCTAATCAATATCGCCGGTTGCAGGACGAAATTTGTAACATTCTGGTCGAATACTAAAAGGAGTAACTATGCTTAAGCCACCCCGAATAAAGCCTGGAGCGACTTTGGGAATAATCAATCCTTCTTACTGGTTGAAGGAAGAATTTTTGAATAAAACCGTTGAAATCTGGCGCCAGCGGGGCTTCAAGGTCAAACTGGGTAAATCCCCCTATCTGCGCGATAATTTATACGCCGGTACGCCGGCGGAACGGGCGGCCGATATCCATGCCATGTTCAGTGATCCCGAGGTGGATGCGGTCATCTGTGCCCGCGGAGGATATGGCGCCAACCGCGTAGCCCCCCTGCTGGATTATGACCTGATTCGCCAAAATCCCAAAATTTTTATGGGTTACAGCGATATTACTACATTTCTCACTTCAATTACCGTCAACACCGATCTGGTAACCTTTCACGGGCCCATGCTGGTTACGCATAAAGATGAAGAACTGGAATACAATTTTGATTATTTCAACCGGGCCGTAAGCGCCGGGGAGCCGTTCAATATCGCACCGCCGGCGGATTTCCCCTCCCGCATCATCAAACCGGGTACGGCGGAAGGACCGCTGTGGGGTGGAAATATCTCCCTGTTGGTTAACCGCCTGTCCACTTCCAACCAACTGAATACCGACGGGGTAATCCTGTTTCTGGAAGATATCGATGAATCGCTTTATTCTTTTGACCGTACCATGTACCACCTGCGTGAAACGGGCATGTTTGATAACATCAAGGGCTTAATTATGGGTGAGATGTGTGAGATGAAGGATACTGAAATCTCATTCGGCAAGACCACCGATGAAATCGTAATGGATGTCTGCGGTGATCTGGATATCCCCATAATATCTAACTTTGCCTGCGGTCATGGCCGCTACCAGGCCACCATGCCCATTTCAATTCCCGCCCGTTTGGATGCGTCAGCGTCCGAACCACGGCTGGAAATCCTGGAATCACCGGTAGAATAAGGGAGGCTCAATGCTGAATTACATCTGGTTTGCCCTGATGATCATCGCCATCATCGTGGGGGCCATCAACGGAACATTAACCGAAGTTACCAACGCCGCCGTGGATTCTGCCGCCGTGGCGGTGGAAATCGCGCTGGGCCTGATCGGGATTATGGCCATGTGGCTGGGAATCATGAAAATCGCCGAAAAAGGCGGCCTGATTAAAATCCTGGCCCGGGGAATACGCCCTGTGGCCCGGTACATTTTCCCGGAAATACCCGACGGCCACCCTGCCATTGGTGCCATGATGATGAATATCACCGCCAACTGGCTGGGATTGGGAAATGCAGCCACGCCGCTCGGTTTGAAAGCCATGGATGAGCTGCAAAGCCTGAATCCGGTGAAAGATACTGCCTCAAATTCGCAGATAACATTCCTGGCAATCAATACGGCCAGCATTACTTTCATACCAATGACGGTAATCGCCGTGCGGGCCGAGTTAGGCTCTGCTAATCCCTTCGAGATTATCAGCACCGGTATCTTCGCTTCGACCTGTGCCTGCATCACCGCGATCACCGCATCACGCCTGCTGCAGAAATTACCCGGATCACACAAAACCGATCCCATGCTCAACCAAACCACGGTGAAGGAGGAAAAAAATGACTGAAGTAGCATCTGATCCTCTGTTCACCACCATCATGAAAACGGTCTCAAACCTGGCAATTCCCTTTCTGCTGTTCGCCATAGTTTTAACCGGTTTCGTCCGAAAAGTAAAGGTTTACGAAGTTTTTGTTGACGGTGCCAAAGAAGGTTTTGACGTAGCAGTGCGCATTATACCCTATCTGGTGGCTATTCTGGTGGCTATCGGTATGTTTCGTGCGTCCGGTGCTATGGATTGGCTGGTAGCACTGCTGTCACCGGCAACTAATTTAATCGGCATGCCGGCTGAAGCGCTGCCGGTGGCCCTGATGCGTCCCCTGTCTGGCAGTGGATCGTTAGGAATCGTGACCGAATTGATTAACACCCACGGACCCGATTCGTTTATCGGCCGGCTGGCCTCCACCCTGTTTGGCAGTACCGAAACCACATTTTATGTGCTGGCGGTATATTTCGGCTCGGTGGGCATTCGCCGTGGGCGCCATGCCGTTGCCGCCGGTTTGACCGGCGATCTGGTAGGTGTACTGGCAGCAGTCTTTATCTGCCGGATAGTATTCGGATAAACTAATCAGGGGGCGCATATGCGCCCCCTGTCTTACAATAAAAAGGGGACTTTATATTCTACAAGGTTCCAGATTATCTTTTTCGATATCTTTAAAGTAGTTAACGCTTTCCATTTTCAGTTCCGCCGTGGCATCATCATTACAGACGATCATCGATTTACGATGCAATTGCAGCGCCGATGCCGTCCACATGTGATTGACGCCTTCTTCAATTATTTTATGCAGTGCGCGCGCCTTTCCATGTCCATTCACAATCAAGACTACTTCATCCGCATCCATCACCGTACCGACGCCGACCGTCAAAGCCAGCTTGGGAACCTTATTCACGTCATTATCAAAGAAGCGGGAATTGGCGATTCGGGTATCGTAAGTTAAAGTTTTGATCCGTGTACGCGAATAGAGTGATGAGCCGGGTTCGTTGAAAGCAATATGTCCATCCGGACCGATGCCACCTAAAAACAACCGTATTCCACCGGCAGCTTTAATGCGCTCTTCATACTGGTCGCATTCGACCTTAAGATCTTCAGTGTTTCCATCAAGGATATTGATATTTTCCAATGGTATGCCAATTTCTTCGAACAGATTTTTCCGCATAAAAGAATGATAGCTTTCCGGATGTCCCTCCCGGATACCAACGTATTCATCCATATTAAATGTTATCACATTTTTGAATGATACTTTGCCGTCTTTTACCAATTTAACCAACTCCCGATAGGTTCCGATCGGAGACGAACCGGTAGGCAAGCCAAGCACGTATGGGCGATCGGTTGTCGGTTGATAATCATTGATGGCTTTCACGATGTAATTGGCTACCCATTTGCTCAATTTACCGTAGCTGTCCTGAATAATTAGTCGCATGTCAATTCACCCAATTTGAAGTTGATTAATTGCTTTTTGGCAACGTTCATCCAGTAGGTCTGCCTGTCGAGTTACCCACTGAACAAAATCATTATGCTCGAAGTCGCCGCGTACTGCTGCGAAATCTTTGTCGCTGTTCCCGTCTATACCAAAACCGGTGCGCACCGGTCCCTCGAATTCTTTTCGTGCGTCATTCCTGACGAGGTTATAATATTTTTTGGATGCAGTCTTCCATTTTCCAAGCATCATTAACACGTTTTCCAGTGTCAATTGATTTCCCGTTAATTCCTCCTGCGTTGCTAAAAACCAGTTCCATTCGTCAATGCTATAGGCATTATAACATTGCAATAATCCATGATTAACCGCGAATATATAGTCTAATTCCTGAGCTTCGATGGCCTTGATTAACCGCTCCAATCGTGACTGCCGAACAAGCATTCCAGCGATGTCGACCCACTCACCGGTACCGGCTTCTCCCTGCGGCTCAGGCTCCAAAAATATCTCGCTCGGGTTCTCATTTTGGTTCCATCGCTCAAGCCGACGCAGCAGAATTTCCCCCCAATAGATATCAAGCGCCATCTGATAGTAACGCCGACAGGTTTTCAACAGCAGTCGCCGTATATGAATACCTTGATAAATTATTGATTCTTGTGTCTTTGGCGATGAATCATATAATTCGGTCATTATTTGTTGACCGCGTAACATTTTCTGCGCCGTATAAGGCGATAACACCTCAAAATTGATTAAGTCCTGCTTATGTCCCTCCAACCGGCGGTCCCGTTTATGCCATTTCTGCGAATCACGCAGAATTCCCACTGTGAGAAAATTCATTCCGGGTATCAAAGTTGATTTTCCTTTATCGATATCAATATATGAAAACGGAAAATCGCTGGTATCGAAATTGGAATAATGTTTACCCCTAATCGCACTGAAAGCACCGGCCCTTGCCGGCCACAGGAGATATGATCCTGAACCGGTTTTACAGCCGCGTTCCAAAATACCCTGGTGCACCGGTCCCAGCTTGTACATATGATTGGACTGATTCGTGGCGCTGCCGGCGTTGAAAAAAGAAAACAGTCCCGCAATCAATAAAGTGGACCGATGATGAGTGACGGTATAAGGTCCGGCGAATACCGAGCAGGCTTCCGAGTGAAAACCTTCACAATTGGCAAAAAAGGTTGAGTTTTCGGCGGAAAACTGTTTCCCAATCCGACAACCTTCACCGACCAGGGATTTTTCGATGATGGCCCCACTGTCCAGCTCGGCTCCGGCCAGGACAATAAAATCATTGGCAATAACGCCATCACCGATATGTGAATGCGCTTCTATTGTTCCGTTGACCAATCTATCCGCACCGCTAATCTCGACATTATTGCCGGTAGAAATATTCTCCAGCCATGGACAGTTCAGTATAGTAGTGCTGTCTCCGATTGATCCGCGATCCGCGGCAAGATCATCGACTTGTTCATCGAAAATCCTGGACAATTGTTTGATGAGTAACGGCCGGTGGCGATAAAGCGTAAATAAATATGCCAGTTGACTGGTGGTTCCGGTGGTGATGGGTAATTCGCGCCCACCACCCTCATTGATAACGGCCACCTTAACACCATTACCAAAACTGGTCCGGCCGCTGCAAATTAATGATCCGATATTCTCAATTCTCACACCTTGTCCCAGAGCAATATTCTCAATTCGACCGTGCACATTTCGTATCTGGCAATCGGGACCGATTTGCGTATTTACGATGGTAGCATGACTGATGGCCGGTTTTTTGCCCTCTCCTTCAGCACTGGATAATGACCCGATGTACACTTCACCTTCGAAACTCGCAGCTACTATCGTCTGGGGGTCAAAATCATGGGCAACCCATACTTCATTCCAGTTGGTTGATCTGCACCCCTGGCTGATCAGTTGGTCAATTTCATCCCTTGTCAATAATCGAAATTCTTCGCGCATATTATTTGGTTACATCTACTATTAATTTGTACTTGTCCCCGCGATATATTCCTTCAAGGTACTCAACCGGCTGGTTAGTTTTAGAGTAGGTGGTTCCTTTAACAAACAGTATCGGGCTGCCAGGCTTAATATTCAATTGTTTAGCAGTAGTATTTTTAGCTAAGGCAGGTTCGATTATATGCTCGGCCCGTGACAGGTGAATTTTGCTCTCTTTCTCGATAAAACCATAAATGGAAATATTTTCATCAAATCCTTTTTCTAACAGCTTTTCACCTACTTTATATTTCAGAAATGATGTTTCCAGGCAATAGGGAGATTCTTCCAGATAGCGCAGTCGGCGAATCATGACCAGTGGTTGATTAAGATCTTCCTGCAACCCTTGATAGGCATAGTCGTACTTCGCGCTTTTCTGTACGATTTTTTGGATTTTCAATATTTGTGAGTGCGTATGGATGCCCATCTGCTGCATAACCGCTGAAAATCCCTCCAGTTTGATCAGCATTTGTGTTACCGGAAACTCGTTTACAAAAGTCCCCTCCCCACGACGAATATGAATAAATCCTTCTTTTACTAATTCTCTGATGGCATGTCGAACCGTCATGCGACTAATACCGAAGGTAGTGGATAATTCATTTTCACTGGGAATACGATCATTTGGCTTAAGTTGTTTATCTTTAATGAGTTTGATTAATATATCCCGCAATTGGATATAGATCGGCGTATGTGACTTTTTGTTAATGAAGTAATTGCTCAGCATTTTAGTCATGGATATCCCCGGCTAAATTATTGTGTAAATTTAGCATGGATTGCATAAAACACATTATCCCCGGGCGATTACCTTATCGATAAATGTGACTGCGTCATTAATATTTCTCACTGCCAGGGCGGCATCTTCGTCCATTTCAATATCAAACTCTTCTTCGAATGCTGCTACCAGTTCGATTGATTGAATGGACTCCGCACCCAGATCTTCGACGAAACGAGCATTGTCGTCAATTTGCTCTAAATTGATTTTCAGCAGGTCAGCCGTCACCTTTTTAACCCTTGTTATTGTATCCGACATCTTATCCTCAGCTAGGTTTTAATGGTATTTGCCATCACCAGTTCATAGGTGTCTTTGGCGATGGCAGCCTCTTCGTTAGTATGTATCACAAATATTTTTAATTTCCCGCGGGCACTGCTGATATTGCGATCTTCATCAGACGGTTTCAGGTTAGCTTTGGTATCGAGGATAATTCCCAAATGGTCCATACCTGCCAAAATCCGCTGTCGCATTTCCATTCCATTCTCACCGATTCCACCGGTAAAGACAATCCCGTCCATCTGTGCCAGGGCCAGGTAAGCCCCGATATATTTGCGAACCCGATATGCAAAAATGTCCAAGGCCAGTCGCGCCTGCGGATCGCCGTCAGCAGCCAGGTTTTCCAAATCACGCACATCATTTGACCTGCCGGAAATACCCAGCAGTCCGGATTGCTTATTCAAAATATTACTAATCTGCTCGGCGGCATACCCTTTTCCCTGCAGATAGATTATTATTTCAGGATCAATATCACCGCTGCGCGTCCCCATCAATAATCCTTCCAGCGGCGTCATTCCCATGCTGGTATCAATCGATTTCCCCTTCTTTATGGCAGTAACCGAGGATCCATTTCCCAAATGACAGGTGATTAAATTCACGTCGTATTTCTCCCTGCCGAGCAATTCGGACGCGCGTCTGGCAACATAACGATGGGAAATACCATGAAAGCCATATCGCCGTATTCCATATTGATCATAAAACTTCTGCTGTAATCCGTAGGTATAAGCCACCGCTGGAATTGTCTGGTGGAAGGCCGTGTCAAAACAGGCCACCATCGGTATCTCACCAAACATTTTTCTGGTAGCACGAATACCCAATAAATTAGGTGGATTATGCAGGGGGGCCAGATCGCTGACCTCGATAATACTACGCTCCAATTCATCATCAATTAGATGCGATCCACTGAACTTTTCACCGCCATGAACCACCCGATGTCCACAGGCTTCAATTTCATCGAGACTTTTCAAGACGCCTTTTTCATTGTCTGACAACATTTTGCCAATCTGCATCAAGCCCTGGTCATGATCTTCAATCGGCAATGTAACCGTTAATTCTCCTGATGATGATAATTGGCAGGCGACAGCCCGATCGGAGCCAATCCGCTGGATACTGCCAGAGGATAATTTTTCCCCGGCAGGAAATTCATATAGCCGGTATTTTAGCGAGGAACTACCGCAGTTAAGTACCAGAATCTTCAAAATCCTGCCACCCGCTACCCGGCGGCCTGCACAGCGGTAATGGCCGCCACCGATACGATATCTTCGATCGAGGCTCCACGCGATAAGTCATTTACCGGTCGTTTAAATCCCTGAAAAACGGGACCGATCGCTTGTGCGCCGGCCAAATATTGTACCAGCTTGTAGGCGATATTCCCGGAATGCAAATCGGGAAACACTAAGACATTAGCCGCACCGGCAACCTCGCTACCGGCTACTTTTTTCCGGGCGACTCGTTCAATCAGCGCCGCATCGCCCTGCAATTCACCGTCAATCTTCATACCGGGAGCTGCTTGTCGGGCAATTTTCGTGGCGGATATTATCTTATCAACCATCTGATGATTTGCCGACCCGTGAGTGGAAAATGATAATAAGGCTACCTTCGGCTCGAGCTTAAGTAATTGGGCGGCATTTTCCCCGGCGGCCACGGCAATCTGCGCCAATTGTTCATCAGTCGGGTCAACCGCAACGGCACAATCGGCAAATATCAACGGATGATGGGAAGTACCGGCAAATTCCGGTAGAATCATAATAAAGAAACTGGATGGAAAATCGACTCCATCCCGGTAACCGATTGTCAATGCGGCCGCCTGAATTACACTGGTTGTGGTGTGTCCTACTCCCGCCACCATGCCATCTGCATCGCCGGCGGTGACCATCATGCCCCCAAAGGAAAGCGGTTTTTTAATTAAACGCATGGCGATGGTCTTTTTCAGTGGTCGCTTGGCCAAATATATATCAGCATATTTTTCCAAGTGGCCACTATCGCCAACCGAAATAACATCGATATCACTGATATCAATCGCCTGGGTTGCGGCATACGCCCCAACTACCGGCGGATCCCCTATCAGGACTGGGTGGACAATATTGTGATCCTTCAAATAGCGGACAGCACGCAAAATTCGTACATTACCTGATTCCGGAAAGACTATTCGTTTCAGGTTTTGGCGGGCAGTTTCCACGAATTTTTCTATGTATGTCATTTGCAGCTCTTGAGGTAGTATGTATGTTAACTTGTCTATACAAGCTAAACAAGAAATATTTCCGGAAATATTATGTACCGGTAATGACTAATTGATCACTGGTAACCAGCGTGACCAGTAATGGTTATACTATCTTGCCTTCCATTGATTTCTCCAGCTCACGAGCCATGGCCAGGAATTGTTCTACATTCAGTTCTTTGAGGTACACCATACCGTGGGCTGCCCGTAACCGGGGATGATCATTCATATACCAGAAATCTTTCCCCAGCATCAATTCCATTGCCCGGTGCTGTTGGACCCAGATTGACTGGGCCAGGTCACTAAACGGGCCATCGTACTCATAACTGGGAAAGGAAGCTTCTTTCTGGCTGAGGTAGCTCTCGCGGAACATAGCCTGTGATACCGCCATCGAATTCAATGATACCGGCACAATAATATCCGCTTCCGCCGGATGGAAGCGATACCAGACATTCCGGTAACCCCAGATGCGCAGTTTTGATAAATCAGTTTCCTCCGACCATTGGCGAACAGCCTCGGCGATTGCCTGTAAAACCTTATAATGGGTATCCGGGCCGCTGCCTTCCGGATCCAGGGCCAGCGTAATTACCGTGGGTTTTATCCGGCGTAACTGTTCAAGAATCGGTGGGATGTCACGGCGGCGATCTGGTTGCTCGGTAAATACGTCACCGGTGTAGAATCCCAATCGCAGGTGGCTGATATTCCTGACCCTGACACCCAGATGTGCCCACACCAGTTCTTCTTCAAATTCCCGGATCATACCCTTCAATCGTTGAACTTCGGGAGAATTTTTCTCGCCATCATAGCAACCTGCCAGATAATTAATCGTGGCATCAATTTCAGTAATCAAATCAGATTTTGATTTTAAGTCAAAGATTTCCACCAAGGCTCGGACTGCGCGATGACATAAGCCCCGTCTCTGCCCTGCGAAATTCCGGGAGGCAATTTTATCAAGATAATGATAAACATCTTTATCCCACTTATAGCGGTAACCTTGCTCGAAAAAATCAGGATAATTTATCATCTGAATTTGGTCTGAAGCGATTAAACTGTTGGTTTCCTTAAGGATACCAATAATATACGCGTTTGTTACAGATGTGAATCCTGAAGTCAACACCGAGAAATGATGATGATTCCGCGGAGTGCGCACCAAGTGCAGGACATGCGGGGCATACCCCAGCATGATATCATCATGATGGGGACCGGTATGATAGAAAACTTCATCCACCGTTTCATCCAGGCCCCGGTCAATTTTACCGATCAAGCGGATCAGGGTCTCCCTGACCGTATTGGCTCCCAAGCCGGGAATCCGCCGGCAAAATCTATCACCTTTAAGATCGTCCAGTGTGATTTTGTGGCCGAATTTGTTTAATCGACCGGCCAAATCGATGATGGCCCGGTCAGTATGCTCCTCGCTCCAGGAGGCCGGACCATAAAAAAGGTCACGGCTGTCATTTAGAGCCGATGCGGCGCTTTCGGTGAGGTAGAAACGGCTGTTTGCTAACGATTGCAAGGCGGTGGCGGGATAGCGAATATCACTTTCATTCTCCATGGAGGCCTGCACAATTCCGGCCTTGGCCTCACCGGCGGCGATAATAATGGCAGTCGCCTCTGGATTATAGGTGATCGTAGCCAAGCCGATGGTGATTACCAGTCGATTTCGGCTGATCTCAATTCCACCGAGATCACCGGCGGCAGCGGCCTGGGTTTCGAAATTGGTGGCGGTCAAGCGTGTGGTGGAATTATGGTCCGATCCACTGACATTAAATGCCACATGGCCATCCGGGCCAATACCACCCAGGAAAAATCCAATCCCGCCCTTGGCACGAATCCGATCCTCATATTCCGTACACCATTGATCAATCATGAAAATAGTGGCTTTTTGCCGCTTGTCTGCCAACGCGTGACAATCACAATAACGCAGGGACAGGTCAACGTGGGAATCAGGGAAAATTTCACTCAGTGGACGATTGTCGGCGGTGGGTATTTGATCACAATTTATTAACTGCGCCCGCTCCGGGTTAAGACCGAAGCCCGCCAGATAAAATTGATTTACATAATGATAAAAACTATTATGCTGCCGGGGGTCGATTGGAAAGAACTCGTCAATCTGTACGAATTGCAGCCCGCTGAAATCTGGAAAATGCTCGATATCCAATCCATGATCATGACGCAGGCGGGTTAATTGCTTATCATTCCAGTTGGCCTTTAAATATTCCATCCAGCGGATGAAATACTCCGGGGTCTTCCCCGTGGGGAGGCTGACCACTCCTTCGGGATTTTCGCTTACCCATTCCAGAAAACGCAGAGTCGTGAGGAATCCCAGTTGCGGAAAATTATCAACAACCAGATAGGGTAATTTCGTGGTACCGGCCGGGCGGCTCGAATGATCGAAAAACTGCTGTTCAACTTTTGAAAAATTAGTACTCATTGGATCAATTTTTCCTGTTTACGGTTGGCATTGAGATTCAGCCGGCCCTTGTTGATCTGATAGCGTTGATTGTCAGATCAACACCATAAGTAATTATAAAATTAGCTGATACTGCTATCAGGATAAACCAGGTCCAGGCCAGTCCACTGGCTTTAAGTACAAAAACTATCATAAAACTGGCCAGTAATCCCGAGATCAGGCTGACAGAAGTAAAACGGCGCTTCATTTTACTCAGTAAAAACAAACCCAGCAAACCGCCGTAGGTAAAGGAAGCGATTTGCAGTCCCACTACCACGATGGCATTATCGCCTTCATCAAATATCATGGCAATCCCGATTAGAACCGCCGCCCAGAACAAGCTGGCGTAACGCGACAGTTTAATGGAGGTGGATTTACCAAACCAATCCATGATTGTGGAACTGGCCAGGGAATTAATACTGGAACTGAGGGTACTCATCGCTGAAGATAAAACCCCGGCCAGCAACAGTCCCCGCAATCCAACCGGCAGGTAGTTGGCAATGAAGGTAGGAAATTCACGATCGGCAGTGAAATTTGCACCTTCCAGGAACAGATAAATCAGCGAACCGGCCAGCAGAAAGATAAAAAACTGGATGAAGACAAAAACACCGCTGCCGACCATCGCCTTTCGAGCCGCCGAAAGTGAGCGGGTGCCCAGTACGCGTTGTACCATCAGATAATCGACGCCATGGGAAGCGAACGATAACAGTATTCCTCCCACGACGGCGCTGATAAACAGATATGGCTCCTGAAATAGATTCCAGCCCCAATGCACGATCTGGAATTTTCCAGCCGTACTTAATTGTGTAAAAGCCTGACCGATACCAATATCCAGATTGGCGATGACGAAGATGATGGTGATCAAACCACCGGCCAAATACAGGATAAACTGGAAGCTGTCCACCCATACAACCGTACGAATACCACCGAGAATGGTATAAATGACGGTAATTATGCCAATCAGTAATATGGCCCCGGCCAGCGACCAGCCGGTAATAATCTGCACGATCACTGCCACAGCCAGAAAGCGGATTCCATCCGCCAGCACACGGGTCACCAGAAATACTCCTGAAGCAGTCTTCTGAATAGCCGGTCCGAAGCGCGCACCCAGCACTTCGTAAATAGAAGAAATACCCCCGGTAAAATAAGCTGGCAGCAGAAAAATACTGACCAGGATTCTGCCGAAAATATAACCTAACGCTAGCTGCAGGAAAAACCAATCCTGGCGATAGGCCAGTCCTGGTACCGAGATAAAAGTCAGTACCGAGGTTTCGGTGGCAACAATCGAGAACATTGCCGCAATCCAGGGCAGATTGCGACCTGCCAGGAAATAATCCTCGGAAGATTTATTGAAGCGGCTTTGCCAGATTCCATAGCCGGCCATACCAGCCAGGAATACCAATATTATTGCGGTGTCTATCCAGTGGATAATGACCCCCCTTTCCGGTCGTTAATCATCAATAAAGGGTAAGAAATTTACCACTGGAAGCCATATTCATTGCCAGCGTATTCTCTGGCAAAGCCCGGGGTGAACGATTTATATCAGGCGTTGGCCCTCAACCATTCGATTGCGTCCTCAGCGCTGGCCAATTCCACTAATTGAAGTCCGTGCGGACCGGTTTTAGCCGAGTAATTTCTTACCGTCATCTTGGTGATGGCACTAACCTGGGAATTAACGGTAATGAAATACTTAATACCATTGGCAGCAAACGCCGGGAAAATATCCGAGCCGATATAATCTTGAATCTCCTGTGAAAAGGCTCCGGTCGCCTGACTGGAATCCACAATCCATGCCACACCTCCATTTACTTTGGCATGCGAAAGACCATGTTGTAGATACCCACGGGCAGAGCCCGTGGGTATCTACTTGCGTTGTTTGAAGGCCACGGTAGTCAGTAATTCAATCAGAAATCCATAAATTCCGCCCAACAATACGGTAAAGAAAAACATACTCCCGGCAGAATAGTCAGGTGATTCCGGCGCCATTAAGCCACTGAAAGCCAATGGCAGGCTGAAAACCAGACCAAGGATAAAACCGTGCAAAATCCAGTGCCCCATTTTATAGGTACTCAGACCAATCGCGACTCCGATCAAGGTACGGCTGAAAAAGGCCTGCCACAAAATCGGGGCCGCCACATCACCACCGCTGCCACTGATTAACCACACGCAAATTCCACCGCAGATCATTCCACCAACGGTGGCTACTATTAATCGCTTCATTATTCCTCCCATCTTATGCTCTTCCCAAATCAAGCTCAGGCCACTAATTCTTATAAGTATTAATCCATATATTTCAAGAGCTCAAACGTCACGGGGAATTTTCCCCAGGCTTTAACCGGCTTGCCATTTCTCATGGCCGGGAAATATTTTGTCCAATAGGCGGCATAGATCGCCTGCTCCGCGAAACCGTACTGATCGTCACCCAGATCACCGGCGGTTTTTACATCCATTGCCAATCCATGACGGCCCACCAGAACATAGAGGTGAAATGATTTGCTGATACCAATTGCCCGGGCGGCTATCGGATATTCGACACGAAAATCATGTCGCTGGGTCGGCGGTACATCATATAATTGATCGTCGATTATCGGGGTGGTTTCCTTGGATGATGCAAATCTTTTCTGGGAATCCAGGATCGATACTTTTATTTTCCAGTCCCCATCCGGCAGCGGTTCCAATTCCTTATTCCAACGGATTGAGAGAGCTTTCCCTGCCAATACCGCATCACGATCACCATCGTAATACTGCAACTCAATTGATTCTCCGTTCGGATCGGTGGCAAACATGACAACATCGTATAATCCTTCGCCGGTTATATCAAAATCTATGTTTTGAATATGATCATCATTGGCGAAAGGAGTTTCTACATGGCCACCCGGATTGGGTTCGGCCATTGATTCCCGTAAGAATTGATTTAGCTGGCTGCAACTTGTCAGAATGAAAATACTCAATAAAACAGCGTATTTAGTTTTCATGAATCCCCTGTCTTAGCTGATTACTAAGTTTAGTTAAAAAATCCGAAAAAGTGAAGGGTTGATCGGTGCCGCCAGACCACCGGGATGCTACATTGCCAGTTTTCCCAAAACCACGGCTTTTTCGGCACCGGTAACTTCCGGCACATTACCTGAAATCCCTTTCAAATACAGCGCCGCCAGTACCGCCATGCCAAATGCTTCTTTGGCATCCGGCTCAAGGCCGAAACGGGCGCTGCTCACTACTTCAATATCATTAAAATTTTTTTGCAACTGGGCCATGATCACCTGATGATGTACACCTCCTCCGCCGACTATCAGATAATCAACTTTAACAGCCTGGAGAAAGAGCCGGCAGTTAGCATGGATACTTTCAGCGGTAAATTGCGCCAGGGTTGCCAGTTGATCATTCAGGGACAGATTTTCCAATTCCGGATGCTCTTTCAACCAATCCAATCCATAGCGATCCCGGCCCGTGGATTTGGGCGGCTGGCTTTTAATATAATCATCATTCATCCACTCACGAACCAAATGCGGTTGACTCTCTCCTTTGGCGGCCAGCTCACCGTTGTGATCAAATCCCGCGCCCCCTGTCACTCGATAGACTTCATCCAGCAAGGCCATCCCCGGACCGGTGTCGAAGCCGGTGACTGCCCCCCTGTCCGCTGGCGGCACCAGGCTCACATTGGCCACCCCGCCAATATTCAAGACGATCCGCCCATGACCGGTGGTACTGAACAGCATCTCATCCAGGCGTGGGATCAGGGGCGCGCCGGTGCCGCCGGCGATGATATCGGCCGCCCGGAAATCGAATACCACCGGTTTCCCGGTTAATCGACTGATGAATTGCGGATCACCAATCTGGAGGGTTGAACGTTCGCTGACGTGGTGCAGTGTTTGTCCGTGACTGCCGATTAAATCGACACGGCCCAGGACATCCGTTGCAATATTTTCGCCAATAGCAGCGGCATACCAGCGGCCTAATTCGTAGTTTAACTCGCAGATCTGGTCGGTGTTGCCTTTCAATGCCTGATTTATTCTCGCAGTTAATTCCGGAGGATAGTCCACCGTTTGAAAATCAATCACCGTGTAATCCAGTCCGGCATCGGTAATGGCAATGTCAGTAATGCAAATGTCGAGACCATCCATCGAAGTACCAGACATCAAACCCATAACACAGAGCCGCGGTTTTTCAACTAAACTGGCAAGTTCGATAATCTTATT
Source organism: Fidelibacterota bacterium TCS56 (assembly GCA_001577055.1). Lineage (GTDB taxonomy): Bacteria > Fidelibacterota > Marinisomatia > Marinisomatales > TCS56 > TCS56. The sequence goes on along the minus strand of LSCG01000033.1, from coordinate 12,099 downwards.
CATGGCTTCAATAACGCATACAATTCCTGATCGATGAAACGACCATTTTTAAAAGCCGATCGCTGAAGGGTTCCGTCGTGACTGAAACCTGTTTTTTCCAATACCCTACGGGAAGCAAAATTCAGTGAAAATGGTTCGGCATAAATGCGGGTGATCTCAGTTTTGTCAAAGGTCCAATCCACCAGATACCGAACAGCCATGGTCATGATTCCCCGGTCCCAGAATGGCTCACCCAGCCAGTAACCCAGGCACTGAAGCGATGAATATCTTTACTGGGCATTAGGCCAATACCACCGATAACCTCCGAATCCGTGGCGATGGCATAGCTGGTTTCAGGTGATTGCTGCTGGCACATTTCAATATAATCCCGTCCGTCCGCAATGTTATAGGGATGGGGGAATCCATCGCGTAAATTCAACCAAATCTTAAAATTATCGGCATATTCTGCCAGTGATTTTTCATCCCCGGCACGCCATGAACGGATGGAATACTTCCCGAAATTCAGTTCCATTACCCCTCCCGTTGTTCAGCAACTTGCGCCTTCATCCGTTTATTCAACCACCAGGCTGGAATAACAGCCATGGGCGCCAGCACCAGCAAACGGTGATAATTTCCGAATATCAGGTGTCCCGTGCCAAACAAAGTGCCGATTACCACATGCACCGCCAGAATAGTGTTTACTATCGCCGGCCGCAATGATTCTTGCGGTTCCTCACCGGCCAGCCGCCGCCAGCCGGGTCCGGCGGGACGCACCTTATGATAAAATCGCTCCAATACCTGACGATCCTCAGGAGAAGTCATGAAAGTTACACTGATCCAGATTATGGTGGTAAATACGGTGGTAAAAATCATTTTGGCGGCAAAATCACCGAATCCCAGCGGACCGGCCAGCATCGAACCGATCAACGCGGCGGCCATGGCCGCAATCTCGCTCCAGGCATTTATCCGCCACCAGTACCAGCGCAGCATATAAACCAGACCTGCCCCCGCTCCCAGGGACAGGATAAACTCCCACCCGCCTTTCACCGTCTCAAAGAAATACGATACAATAATTCCGGTGATGATCAGCAGGATCGTGGCGATACGGGCCACCAGTACGTAATGTTTCTGGGCGGCCTCCTGGTTGGGGAAGCTGTCTGCCGGACGAATAAAACGAACGTAAAAATCATTTACCAGATAAGACGTCCCCCAGTTTACCTGGGTGGATATTGTGGACATAAAGGCCGAAAGAAAGGCTATACTCAGCAATCCCAGCATACCGGCCGGCAGCAGATCCACCATGGCCAAGGCGTATCCGGTTTCAGGGTCGGCCAGATTGGGATAGATGATCAACGTGGTCAGGGCCACCAGAATCCAGGGCCAGGGACGAAGGGCGTAATGGGCGAGATTAAAAAACAGGGTGGCCTTCACCGCCTCACCTTCATCGCGGGTGGCAAACATCCGCTGGGCGATATACCCGCCGCCGCCCGGCTCGGCCCCGGGATACCAGGAAGCCCACCACTGCACCCCCAGCCATACCAGCACGGTGCTGAGCAGAATTTTCGGATGGGCGATGGGTGAGAAATCAAGATAGAAATGGTCCGGGCCAAAACGCTCAGCCAGGCCGGCGGTCAGTCCGGTCACCCCGCCCACCTCATTAAGTGCATAAAACATTAATGCTAACGCGCCGATCATGGCGATGATAAATTGAAAAAAATCGGTCACCACCACACCCCATAATCCCGAAGCGACGATATACAAGCCGGTCAACAGGAACAGTCCAATCAAAACTGACCATGAGTTGAGTCCGGTCATAACCTGGATAATCTTGGCCATCCCCAGGGTTACCCAGCCGATGATCACCGCATTAATGGGCAGGGCCAGATAAACGGCCCGGAAGCCTCTTAAAAAAGCGGCGGCCCGGCCGCTGTAACGCAGTTCGATTACTTCCACGTCGGTCATGACTCCCGCCCGGTGCCAAAGACGAGCGAATAAAAAGACAGTAATGAATCCGGAAAACATGAAATTCCACCAGATCCAATTACCGGCTATACCTTCGGCAGCGATGATACCCGTAACCGCCAGCGGCGTGTCGGCGGCGAAAGTGGTGGCTACCATTGAAACGCCGGCCAACCACCAAGGCAGAGAACGGCCACTGGTGAAATAATCACCGGTGCTGGCTTCCGCACGTCGTTTCATTTTGAGACCCACTCCGATCATAACCAGCAGGTAAACGGAAATAATCACATAATCCAGAGTAGCAAAAGGCATTAGTTTGTCCCCTCGTTGTTGGTTGTTTCAGCGGTCTGCCAGCGGGACCGCAATTCCAGGGCCGGATTCACTGACTCGAATCCCAGTGCCTGATAGACGCCGGAGTGAATTCGCTGCCGCCAATCGTAATATTTAGGTGATTTCCAACTGCGATTGGGATGAACGGCATTGGTCAGCAGAATGACCGCTATCTGGTTTTCGCGATCAATCCAGAATGAGGTACCGGTGTAACCGGTGTGGCCAAAACTATCATCGCTGATATAAACACCACCGGAAGCCCGGCCACTGGGACTGTCCCACCCCAGACAACGTGAGCTTTCAGGGACCAGGTTAACCGGCCTGGTAAATAAATCTACCGTGGTAGAGTCAAATAATCGGACACCATCTAGCTCACCCCGGTTTAACATCAGACTAGCTAACCGTGACAGATCTGCCGCGGTGGAGAATAGGCCCGCATGACCGGTTATGCCGCCAAAACGATGCGAATTTTCATCATGAACATAGCCATGGATCAACTGGCCGTTAGGGTCGATTTCCGTTGGGACGATCCGATGTATTTCCTGCCGGGGAGGCAGAAAACCGGTATCCGTCATGTTCAGCGGGGAAAACACTTCCTGCCGAGTGAAATCGGCCAGGTTCTGGCCGCTGATACGCTCGATAATTTTACCCATCAAAATCATGCCGATATCAGAATAAACCGTCGCTTTTCCCGGAGGCTGTTCCAGATGAGTATCATACAAGCTGTCCAACACCGTGGCGCTGGAGTCCATCTGGTAAAACCGCCGATACGGCGGCAGGCCGGCAGTGTGGGTCAGCAGATGCTTGATCTTGACTTTTCGTTTGTGCCGGTCACGCCACCAATGGGGGCCACTGAATTCCGGCAGGTACTTGGTTATCCGGTGCTCAATATCCAGCCGGCCTTGATTATATAATGCCATTGCCGCGGCCGTCGTTGCCGCCACTTTGGTAACCGAAGCCAAATCGAAAATATCATCAAGGTGCGTCGGTTTCCTACGATCATAAGTATGATGACCCACCGCTTCGAAGTGAACAATTTGATCATCAGCCATGGCCAGCAAGACTGCTCCCGGCCAGGCTGAATCGGCCAGGGCCGCCTGCATAAATTCGCCGACTTGCGCCAGGTGCGGTGGCTCAGCCGGTGGCGACTGGCTGCTAAAATGCCGCTGGAAAAATTCCAGATGTCCCGGGAGAGTGGCTGTCCAGTAATCCCAGGAATGGCGCCCCGGTTTTTCCCAGTATTGATGTTCTATACCGGCGGTAGTCAATCGTTGATGCAGAGTTCGATTATTGTCGATGAAAATATCATCTACACCGCAATCAACCAGCAAATGTCCGGAAAACCGGGCCAGTTGTTCGATCCGATTTACCACCGAATACGATTGCCAGCGCCGGGGATATTCTTCAAAACTCCCGATACGTTGGGCTATTTCATATTTTTTGGTCGAAAAAGTCAGATCCACCCCACCGCTCATTGAAGCTGTGGCAGTGAAATTATCAGGATAGACTGAAGCCAGGTACAACGCTCCGTGCCCCCCCATGCTCAAACCGGTAATACCACGAAATTCAGCGGCGGGAATGGTGGGATAATTATCGTCGATCCAGCGGACCAGTTCTCTTCCCACGTAGGTGGCATACTGGCTGGCGGGATCAACAGGACTGTCCAGATACCAACTGGCGTTACTGCCGTCGGGACAGACAATAATCATCTCATACTTGTCAGCCAAAGGCGCCAGGTCGATATGATCCTGCCAGTTAAAGGCGTCGCCGCCGTACCCGTGCAGCAGATAGACCACCGGTAAATTCCGGTTTTCGTCAGTTGAGGGAAAGACTACAACCGCCGGAATATCCCGGTCCATTATCAAACTGGGTGTGAAGACCGTGTCTACCGTCCCTGCGAATAAACCCACCAAGAACACGGTAAATAGCGTAAAGGCCGCTTTCCATTTCATCATAGCATCCCGTCTGTTTGATTAACTGGTCATAAAGCCTGAAAATTGGTCACTGACTTTATATCATCATCACTGTAATTTTCTACCCTGATTTCTTTTCATAAATAGAAAACGGATTGAGCCAATTATTATGGAAACAGCTATTATTTTTCATTTACCGTCGCCGGATACAGCCTCAGCCAAATCGATTGGCGTAACTATCGAATCGATTTTTTCCCAAACCAACCAAATTGAATCGGTACTGGCCATTTCCACACCCGAATCAATCGAATTACCCGAGGAATTTGCCGACCGGGTTGATATTATCAAAACCGAAGGCACCTTGGGTATGCAACTGAATATAGCTTTGGAGATGACCGACTGCGATTTCATCATGCACATAGATAATCGCCAGCGGCCGGTGATTTTGGCCCGCGCCTGCCTGGATATGTTCCTGCTGGGAGCCCGTCGCAACGGCAAGGCCGGTATGCTTTACGGGGATTATGCCCTGGACAGCGATGGTGATATCACTGAAATCCACCTGCTGAGCCATCACATCGGCCGGGTACGTGATAATCAGGATTTCGGTCCGGTGCTGTTTATCCGACGTTATTGCCTGGATCAAATTGGTGGTTTCGATGAAACGCTGGAACATGCCACACTCTACGATCTGCGGATGGCTTTGAGTGTCAACTTCCGCCTGATAAGACTGGCTAATAAATATGAAGGCAGCCTCTACCGGGTCCTGGCCGGGAAAGAAGCAACCAATGTTTTCGATTATCTTCTGGCCGGCAAAGACGCTCAACTGGAAGCGGAAAAAGTCCTGACGACACATTTGAAAGAGATCAATGCCTACCTGCCCCCCGGTTTCGGATACCGGCCGCGCATCAAGGAACCGGAGGCAGGCGAAATTCTGGCTTCGGTGGTCATCCCGGTCAACAACCGGCCTGAATTTATTGCCACCGCCATCGAAAGTGTCCAGGCCCAGACCATCCCGGATGTGGAAGCGGTTATCGTGGTAAACGGCGGTGAAGATGATAAAACAATTCCCGAGGTTCAGCGATATCAAGATGGCGGTGATCGATTTGATCCCGATAAACCGGCGGTCCAACTGGTGGTAATTGATATTAATAATATTGGTTTCAGCCTGAATATGGGTCTGCGTTACGCCCGTGGACATTATTATGTTCAATTGGATTCTGACGACCGCTTAAAACCCAACGCGGTGGAAAAGATTCTGGCCGTCTTCCAGGCCAACTCCAATGCAGGTATGGTAATTGGATCATACGAGGTCTGGGAGAAAAAAGATGACGGTAAATTAGCCCGTATGGAAGATATTCCGGTTGTTACCCACGACGAGTGGACACCGGATAACGGGCGTAACAATCTGCTGCGAATCAACGGCGCCGGCGCCCCGCGTTCAATTCCAATTCATATCATTCGCGAGATGGTTTATTTTGCCATCAATGATGATCCTCATTCACGCAATTACGGTGAAGATTACGAAATGGTTCTGCGTATCAGCGAAAAATATGAAATAGACCGGGTTTATGAACCGATTTATGAGGTCATTCGCCATTCCGGTGGCACCGACCACAATATTGACCAGGTAACCGTTGATCGCAATGATGAAGCCAAAGACTGGATGCGCCGACTGGCCGTAATCCGCCGGCAATTCATGAATAAAAAGAGGTAATCAATGGGGGCAAATATCCGGCTGATTGGCATCGACGGCGGAGCTACCAAGGTCAGCGGCTGGTCGGTAGATTACGATAGCGATAGCCAGGTGTTTACTTTGGGCACAACCAATGTCCAGCATTCATATGCCGAATACGCGGATTATCAACCCTCATTCAGCCCGGTTGATATTAAAAGCCAACTGGACCAGTTCAACCGCGGACCACTGCAACCCGCAGCAGCCGAAATCCGGCAGGGCCGCGCCTATGTACAGGCCTGTGCCGACGTAATCATTGAGTTGGCACACGGTCACCAGGGAACGCCCCTGGTGGGTATCGGTATGCCCGGTCTGAAAACCGGCGATGATCGTGGGATTGCTGTTTTGCTCAATGGACCGCGCATCCCGGATTATGCTTCCCGGATCGAAACCATTCTGAGCCGCAGGGGTATTGACCTGCTGGCGCCGGTGGCCCGCCTGGGCAGTGACGCCGACTACTGCGGCCTGGGCGAGGAGTATTCGGCGGATGGCAATTTCCGTCCGGTGGACAATGCCTATTATCTTGGTGGAGGTACCGGAGCGGCCGACGCTCTCAAGCTGGCCGGTGAACTGGTGCCACTGGATCATACCAAACCATGGCTGGCAAAAACCTGGGAAATGCAAAATGATCAGGGCTTATCATTGGAACGTTTCGCATCTGCCGGGGGAATCCAATCGGTGTATAGCCGCTATTGCGGTTTGTCCGTGAAAGAATTGAATTCCCGCGCCATCTACCCTGACCAAATCCTGCAAATGGCCCAGACTGGAGACCAGCCAGCTCAGCAAACATTTGCTGATGTAGCTGAATATTTGGCCGGACTGTTATTCGAAAGATTATCAACAATTTACAGTGGCTGGAAAAACCAATTTTCCTTCACCAATACTGCCAGACCCACCCCGAACACCGACCACGACTACCGTGGCTTGCTGTTGGAACGCATCGTTATCGGCCAGCGCCTGGGTAATCTGCTGGAACAATCCAAACAGACTGATTTCTTTTATCGCCCGCTGCTGGCACACCTGACCAACTTAACCGAATCTGAAGCACCTGACGATAAATTTCACCAATACTACTCCTCGGATACGGGCTTTCCACCTGAAAAGCTGGTGACCTCCGGCTTGCGCGCCGCACCGGCCATGGGGGCGGGCATCGATGCCTGGCTTCACTATCAAGGAGATGGATAATGCTGCTTCCTGAGAAAATTCCCTCAGTTGAACCACAGATTAAAGTAGGGATCGTCCTGCCGGAGGATCAACAAACCGAATTGGAACTGGAATTTCCCGATCCAAAATTGTACGCCGTCCGGCCGGGAAAATCCAATATCAAGGGCAATAAACTCCGGATTACCATAAACCAGAAAGATCTGCAGATTGGCCGTCTGCGCCTGCACAAAATTGCCGTCAAACGACTTGCTTCACCTAATAATCTGGATAATCCTTTGCTGGTAAAAAATGTGATCGCCGGCCGTGGCTTCCATTGGAAAAAAGCCGTGAATATGAGTCTGCCGGGCGATTTACAGATTCGCGTGGTAGATGGCTGTATTTTGTTAATCAATATCCTGCCCTTGGAGCAATATTTAATGTGTGTAGCCACTTCCGAAATGAGCGCCGCCTGCCCCGAGTCATTGATCAGGGCTCAGACGATTGTGGCACGCTCCTGGATGCTGGCCAATATTGAGCAAAAACATCGCGCGTTGGATTTTGATGTATGTAATGACGACTGCTGCCAGCGTTACCATGGTACGGGCCAGTTGACGCCTCATGCGGTAACCGGCGCCCAGTCAACACGGGGACAAGTGATCATGTTCGGTGAAAAGATCTGTGATGCCCGCTATTCTAAATCTTGCGGCGGCATGATGGAAACCTACGAAAACGTCTGGGATGGCCCGCCCCTGCCCTACATGCAAAATATTTTCGATGCGGGTACAAGTTTCCACTGGCCTCACTTGCCTCTGAGCGAAGAAGAAAATCTGCGGAAATGGGTTAACGCTTCTCCGGCCTGTTTTTGCAGTTCACGGGTAGTGTCGGAGGAAACGCTTACGGATTATATCGGCACCGTGGACGAACAAGGTAGTTATTTCCGCTGGAATTTTCATTTCAGTCAGACAGAGATGACCGACCTGCTCAACGAGAAGCTTGACCTGGAAGCCCGGGCAATTCTGGAAATCATCCCGGATAAACGCGGCGGCTCAGGCCGACTGACCCAGGTTTCAGTCAACTACTTGGATCAGGAAAATAATCAACAATCCTGTACGATTGTCAGCGAATACGAGATCCGCCGGGTATTCCACCCCAGTTTTCTATACAGCTCGGCTTTCTATATTGAACAGCTTGATCCGGAGGAAGAACGACCGGCGAAATTCATATTACGTGGCGCCGGCTGGGGACATGGCGCCGGCCTGTGTCAAATCGGCGCCTTAGGCATGGCAAGAAAAGGCTATAGCACCCTCACAATGTTAAAACATTATTATCCCGGGTGCCGGCTGGTACATATTTACTCCTAAACCGGAATGATTATGCAGAAATCACCGTCAGTTAAAGCCAAACGCTCACCCTGGTCCTGGATACCGACCCTATATTTCGCCGAAGGCATGCCTTATGCGATTGTCATGCTGATGGCGGTTGTGTTATACAAACGCCTGGGGATATCCAACACTGAAATCGCCCTGTACACCAGTTGGTTGTACCTGCCCTGGGTGATCAAACCGCTGTGGAGTCCGATCGTCGATATCCTGAAGACCAAACGCTATTGGATCGTGATTATGCAACTGCTGATCGGTGTTGGTCTGGGTGGTGTCGCTTTAACAATCCCCCTGCCCCTGTTTTTCCAGATAACACTGGGATTTTTCTGGCTGCTGGCTTTCAGTTCCGCTACCCACGATATTGCCGCCGACGGCTTTTACATGCTGGGTCTATCCAAACACGATCAAGCGTTGTTCGTCGGAATCCGCAGTACTTTTTACCGGGTAGCGATGATAACTGTCCAGGGAGTGTTAATCATGTTTGCCGGTTACGTGGAAAGCCACACGGGATTACCATCGCTTGAACGCCCGGTGACAGTGGTACAGCAGGGTGAAGTACCTGCATTTGATTTTTCCAATCTTGACAGTGAAGCCCAGCCGGGAGCGCCCCGTTTACTGATCGAACCGGAAAATCTGGTAATTCCGCTGACGGCCACCAATCCCGCCGCCACCGACTCTCTGGTTAGTTTTGCCCGGGGATGGAATGCCAACCGTGGCAGCCTGCATGAGTTAAACACTTACTTTAAGGATATTATTCCAACTGCAGATGATAAAGGTAAATACTCAACTTCTGCCAACTCAGGTATCTTCTTGATTCGGTTATCCGCACCTCCGCTGGATGATGAAGAAATAGTGGTCAATTTTGGTCAGGATTCCGGTGATAAAAGCATCTCGCTTTCCACCGCCAACAGACTGGTATTTACCAGAGACAATTGGAATAAACCGGCCATTGCGGTAATCCAACTGGATCCCAAATTGAAGACCGCCACCAGCGCCGTCTATCTGGCCACCGCCGGTAATATTCCCCTGGCCTGGATGTTGACATTTACGATCATGGCGGCCATGTTTATCTTCTTTTTTATCTACCATCGTTTTATTCTGCCGCGACCAATGGATGATAAGGCAGCGGATTCGGGTAACTTCATGAGAGATTACTGGCAGGTTTTTGTAGCCTTTTTCACCAAGGAAAAAATTGCCCTGACAATCGCCTTCATCCTGATATACCGTTTTGGTGAAGCCCAACTGGTGAAGATCGCTCCCCTTTTCATGCTGGACAGCATTGAGGCCGGGGGATTGTCCCTGACCACCGGACAATACGGTTTCATTTACGGGACCCTGGGTATGCTGGCCCTCACCCTGGGTGGTATCCTGGGGGGCATCGTCGCCTCGCGCCAGGGTCTCAAATTCTGGATTTTATGGATGGCGCTGGCCATGAAACTGCCCGATCTGGTATATGTCTATCTATCATATCTGCAACCGGACAGTTTCGCCCTGATCGCGGTCTGCGTTACAATTGAGCAGTTCGGCTACGGCTTTGGTTTTACCGCCTATATGCTGTTCATGATCACCGCCGCCGAGGGCCGGCACAAAACTGCTCATTACGCCATCTGCACCGGTTTCATGGCACTGGGAATGATGATACCCGGCATGTTCAGCGGCTGGCTGCAGGAAACAATCGGCTATCAGCATTTCTTCATCTGGGTTCTGCTCTGTACCATTCCGGGATTGCTCATGCTGAGATGGTTACCGATCGACCCGAATTTCGGTAAAAAAACAGCTAACCAATCATGATCGGCCAACCACAGCGTTTCGTTGCCCTGGATGCTTTCCGGGGCTTAACCATCGCCATGATGATTCTGGTCAACACTCCGGGTAGCTGGAGCCATGTTTACGCACCGCTGCGCCATGCCAAGTGGCACGGTTGCACCCCCACCGACCTGGTATTCCCCTTTTTCCTGTTCATAGTGGGTGTGGCCATGCGTTTTTCCTTCCGCAAATTTGAATATCAACTTACGTCGCCGGCGGTGCGCAAAATTATCGGGCGTACCATTACCATCTTCGTTATCGGCCTGCTGCTGAATGCCTTTCCCTTCATACGCCAGGATTGGGATTACTCCCATTTCCGCATCATGGGTGTGCTGCAACGTATCGGCCTGGCCTATGGAATTGCCGCCCTGCTGGCATTGTGGCTGCCACAGAAAAAACAATGGTACGTTGGCGGTGGTATCCTGATTGCCTACTGGTTAATTATGTGGATCGGCGGTTCCGGCCCGGAATCCTTCAGCCTGGAAGGCAACCTCGCCCGCCGGTTGGATTTACTGATTCTGGGTGAAAATCATGTCTGGCACGGTTTCGGTGTAGCTTTCGATCCGGAGGGCTTATTCAGCACGCTGCCCGCCATCGTAACCGTCATGGTTGGCTACCAGATCGGCTGGGTAATCCAGTCCGCCGGCGATCAGCGGGCTAATTTGAAGCGCTTACTGATTATCGGCGCAGCCCTGATTGCCACCGGCTGGTTATGGGGATTATTCTTCCCGATTAATAAGGCCATCTGGACTAGTTCCTATGTACTTTACACCGGCGGACTGGCAACCTTATTCCTGACCCTTTGCGTCTGGATGATCGATGTGAAAGGATACAAAAAACCAGCCTGGCCCTTTGTGATCTTTGGTTCCAATTCGATTTTTGTTTTTGCCGCATCCGGATTGTGGGTAAAGACGATTGTCCGGGTTAAATACACGCTGAATCATGAGACAGTCAACGCCTATCGCTACCTGTATGAGACGGTTTTCGTACCGCTGGCGGGCAATCTGAATGGTTCATTGCTGTTCGCCCTCAGTCATATTTTAATGTGGTGGCTGATTCTTTACTGGCTTGATCGAAAGAAGATTTATATTAAGATTTAACACGAAATTTAAATCCGGCTGACATAATCCAGCCTTTTCAGAGTGGCTGGATTTATATCTAACGGTTGCTATTCACAGTCCTGAAAGACTTAGCCTGGATTATTCGCCACGAATTACACAAATAAACACAAAAGTTAAAGAAACAAATGATTACAAAAAATGATCTCGCAGAAAAACATATCAGTTTTGGCACATATAGTAGCTCTTCTAATTTGAATATAAATATTAGTGTAACTTCGTGTTCATTCGTGGCTGATGAATAGGTCAGGTTAGCTACTGGCTGCTGCCACCGGCGCCGGGTAGGTAATAGATGGTACGATCGACGACCGGTTGGTATTTTATATCACTGGCCGAACCACTCGTCGATTTAGCTTACCAAATGAATTTCCCGGATATTAAGCTCGGGTGCGAAAGTGGAGGAAATCATGCGCAAATTACTGTTAATCTTATTGACAATGGGGCTTATTCCGGCCGCCGGAAAAAACTCAACCATGCAACCGGCCCTGCCGGTGATCGATATTCAGAATGCGCCTACTGATGACAATTATAATTCCCCAGGCAATAGTGGCATGAAGTAACCTGTAGGATAGAAAAAAATGAGGATATCCCAATGGTTACAGATGAACCCGCCTGTGTCAACCTGCACAAATGTTTCGGTCGGCAAGCTGAAGCTTCTCCCTGCGCAAAAGTTTACCTGCCGCAGTCCCGGGTGATTGGGACGAAAGCATTGCTTCGGGAGACAGGTCGGCGGACAGGCA
>LSCG01000030.1 GCA_001577055.1 Fidelibacterota bacterium TCS56 | reverse complement strand
CCAGGTAACCAGTGAGCCGTCAGCCACGGGATTTCCAAACTGGTCGCGAACGTCAACTTCGAAATCCAGGTTATCAAACTGGGTCATGACCGTATCGGCTGCCAGATCGAAGGCTACTGAATCGGGCACGCCGGGAATGATCCGAACCACAGCAGTGGTATCGTTCAGGTCAAAGATCGACTCACGGCTCCAGTTGTCGGCGGTGATCGGATTGGAAGACAGCACCGGAATGTTCAGATTCCGGGTGACGCTGCCTTTGGAAGTAGTGATAGTTGATGTACCAATCGCCCGCATGCCGTTGGCGGTGTTATGAGTCAAGGCTGTTACCAGTGCTGCTTCCTGTACCCAGGCAGCAACCTGATATTCATAATCGGTTACGGTGCCGGTGGTCAGGGTTACGGTGGCTTCACCGCTTCCATCGGTCAGGGTACTGGCATCACTGACAGCACCATCGGGATCGGAGGATACAACTGCCCAGTTAACCGCCACGTTAGGCAGCGGATTATCGAAAGTATCGATCATGGTGGCGCTGATTTCCAGCGTGGCCACATCGGCTGACAATTCAAGCACGGCATCGGTCAGCGCCGGTGGCATGCTCAGATTATAAATATCGTCGGGGACGATCGTTACCAGCATGGTCTGTACCGTGGCGCCATTGGATTGAGCCTCCAGGCGTACGGCGTCATCGACCACCAAACCGTTGGGATTGGTATTCAGCGTAACCGTAGCTTGTCCATTGGCATCGGTAAAGGTAAGCGTGGCAGCGATGGAAAAACCGGTGCCGCTGCCCACCACCGGCACGATGGACCAGTGGACGGTATCATCGGCCAGCACCAGATTGGCAAATTGATCGTAAACATCCACGGCCAACACCAGTTCATCCAGTTGGGTCATGACCGTATCCTGGCTGAATTCCACCGGCAGTGCCAGGGAATCGGGCGCGCCTGGCTGGACCACGAAATCACCGGAGATGGCGGTTACGCCATCCGATTCAACCGTGAAATTGTTAATGGCATCAGCCAGACTGTTGGTGTAGAAAATATTACCCACGAAGCCATCCAGGTCGGTGGCCGCGGTGGTAATACTATCCAGCGAACCGTTATTGGTATTGAAGTCCCAGTTGACGCTGGCGTTGGTCTTGGCCCGGCCCCACTGGTTCAGCAATTGGGCCTGCACGGCCATACCGACACTGGTGCTGCTGTCGGCATTGACCTCAACGGTGGTGCCGAATGGAGGATAAACCACCTCGGCGGTAATCGTGGGATAGGCTGACTGATCATGGTAAAAGGCCCCGGCATCACTGTAAGTATTATCGGGATCAAGATTGGTGCCGGCTTCGGCCAAGCCGGTATCGATGGCCGCCGATTCCACCTTCAGGCTGAAGTCACCACCGGACAGGGAAACAAAATGGGTTGTATCATTCACGAAGGAATGATTCAGCGTGGGGGTGCCGGAGTCGATAACATTACTTTCCGCAATGGAGTAATTCAACGTCAACGATCCACCGGCTTCAACTGAGTTTTGACTGCGGTCGTTACCGGCAATCGTCACGTGGTTCAATACGGCGCTTTCGGTGATGGTCAGCGGGACCTGCCCATCGGCCACATCGGAAATTGTCAGGTAGGAGTATTCCGGACCTTCACGGGCGGAACTGCCGCCCTGCAGAAAGACGCCAAAGAAAAACTCTCCCTCATGGAGAGTCTCAAAGCTCACCGGTTGCCCGGGGGTAGCCAGCAATTCCAGAACACCATCAATTGTAATAGTGACGCTGTCGCCAACGAATATATCGGCCCCCGGCTCTACAATCAGCGAATCACCGGCATCCACAACCAGGTCGGAGGTCACCACGGTGGCGGTATCGCCGGAAACCACGATATCATTACCGCCGGTGGAACCACCGACAATATTGCGGTATCGGGGGAAGGCGCCCATATCGCGGACGGAACCGTCGGGATCCACGGAATCAGCGGGATCGCCACTGTCGATGGCGGGACTGGTCAAAGCCAGTGAATAGTCACCATTGGCAGTGTCGGAAAACTGGGGATCATCACTGATATTGGTCCCTGCTGCCGGCAAACCCTCAATATCAGAATAGCTGGTGGTAAGGTTGCCAGCCAGCCCACTATTATTGCCCCAGACGATGCAATTGCGAACGGCAATCGGCGCCGGAGGATTAATTACGGTAATTCCGGTCCCGGCATTATCGGCAATCGTATTATTCACCAGGACTGGCGCGCCGTTATTCAGATAGACGGCATCACCGGTATTGCCATAGGCCAGATTGTATTCGAGCATGGCATCGGTCTGCTCTGCGTAAATAGCTGATCCATAAGTGGTTGCTTCATTGCCGGTGATAATATTTCGGCGGATAACCGGCGAGCTGGAATCGACATAGATACCTGCGCCGATTTCAGCCATTCCGCCGGTGATGATCAGATATTCGATCACCGTGGCGGAGGTTAGTCCGGCCGGGATGGTCAGGACGCTGCCGCCACCGGCGCCGTCTAAGGTGGTTTCACCATTAACACCGCTAAAGACCAGGTCCGCATCCCGCAGGATGGTCGTACCGGTAAAGCTTCCGGCCGCCATTTTAACACTGTCCCCGTCCAGGGCGAAATTAACCGCCGCCTGGGGACTGGCAAAGGGACTGGCAACCGCGCCGGTGCCGTCCAGGTCGCTGCCCAGTTCGTCAACATGGAAAACCGGTCCGGTGTAAGTATTCAGGTAGGGATAAACACCCATATCAATCCGTGTGCCGTCATCGTCGGTCAAGGCCGGATCACCGGCATTTACGGCGGCAGATTTGGCCATGAGATGATAATCGTCGGCGGCTACAAACCAGGGATCGCGGTCCAGGTTGCCGGCGCCCCAGGTCAGGGTGTTCAGGGCTTCGGCGGTGCCGTAAACGGCGGTTTCACCGCCGGCGGCGATGGAGTAGGCAACGGTGAGGTCGCCACCGACGCCGTCATATACCTCCAGCGCTAGTTGATCGGGGATATTGTCCCAGAAAATACAGTTATTCACCGCAGCCGTGGCGCCGCCTACGGTGAGGCCGCCGCCGTAACTGGCAGAGTTATCGGCGAAGGTGCAATTGTCGAATTCCACATCGGCGCCGTTCCAGACCGAGATACCACCCGAATTCCAGGCAGCACCGGAAGTATTGGCGGTGTTGCCCGCCACCAGAACATTAGTGAAAGTCCCGCCGATGTCAGCAGAGCAACCGCCACCTGCCGCGAAATTGGCGGCTGTATTATTCACTACCTGGCAGTCGGTCATATCCACGCTGCCCAGTCCACCGGATACGCTAAACCCGGCATAGCCTTCGGCGCTGTTATTGGCGATCAGGCAGTTGGTGATGGTGGTCTGGTAGTCGATAATCCGGAGACCGCCGCCGATGGTGGTGGCCGAATTGCCGGTGAATTCACTATTGCGGATATCCAGCGCATAAGTCTGGGTCGAATCACCGGCCCAGGCCCACAGGCCGCCGCCGCTGGAGGTATTGGCGGTATTATCCTGAATGATCAGGTTCGACAGCGTGCCGCCGCTGTTGGTCAACCGTACACCGGCGCCGTGTGCGGCTGCGCCGTTTTGAATGGTAAATCCGCCCAGGTAAACCCCTTCCGGGCCGGCTTCGGCATAATCGATCATGCGCACGCCGCCGCCATCAAGAATCGTCTGGGCGGCTCCGGCAGTGGAGACAAAATGTACCGGTTTA
>LSCG01000031.1 GCA_001577055.1 Fidelibacterota bacterium TCS56 | reverse complement strand
TGGTAGAGGACAGTCCCGCACCGGTGACCGTCACTTCCACCGAATAGAAACCTTCTTCCGGTTTATTATTGATATTCCCGGCCACATCCTCGACTTCAAGATAATACTCGAGACCGACTGAGGTGACAAATGAACTGGCCACCTGGTAGGATGGCAGGGTACTCATATCCACCGGATTCTGCCAGGACATCTCGCCGCCCTTGCGGTAGTACAGTTCGGCCCGGTCCACACCGGAAGCGGGATCAAGAAAGGAAGCGGTAATCGTCACCGATGAATTGGCCGTGCCTTCCAGTACCTGGTTATGGGTAATGGTGGGCAGGGTGAAGTCAACGTCAAAACCAATTTGTCCATTGTCCATCTCGGTTTCGTTATAGGCGCTGTCCACGGCAAAGATGGTCAGGGTGTGACTGCCCTCGGTCAATGCGGTCTGGGGCACCCATTCCAACAGATCAGGTGCAACAACAAGAGTATCTGTACCATCCAGCACTACGCGGTACTCGCGCAGGCCGGAGACCTGGTCGCTGGAAGCATTCCAGGTAAAGGTGGGCTGCTCAACATTCAGCCAATCATTATCCTGGGGATAAATATGGGCAAAGTCTGCGGGAGACGAATTGTCGTATTTGGCATCAATACTCATCGCGTTGGCCACATCCTCATTCTCGGCATTATCCCGGAGCCAAATCCGAACAGCCGATATTCCTTCGGCATCCACCGCCACGCCGGAGAGCGAGGCAATATCCTGCCCAGCCTCGTAGTATGAACTGGTCTGGGCCACATCGTAGTGGGCGCCGGCCACGCCGGAGTGCTCCGGTGGATTGGTCCAACTGAGATCAAAATAGTTGGTGGACGTCCACCCGGCCGGGGCGATCACCAGATCGCTGACCGCTGCCGGAGCCACCACATCTTCCACGATGTAAGTGAAGGCTTTCTGGGCGTTGTTACCGTCGAATATGGACTGCACTTCGATGGCAAAATCAATCTGAGACAGCCAGGCCGCCATGGCGGAGGCCGTCAGATCCAGTTCAGCCTTTCCGTCCTCGGTTGTGCTATCCTGACTAATGATGGTGAAATCGCTGTTAGCCGTGGGGTTCCACAGCACGGGACTGCCATCACTCACCAGGTTATCGAACTGATCGAACACATCGATTTCCAACGTATCAGTCTGGCTCTGAACAACATACACCGTATCGGGTTTTTCAGAGATAATCGTAACCGGGGCGCCGGGCAGGACGGTAATCACATCGGTGGTATCTTCCAGATCGAACACGGCCCGGTTCACCACCAGTGGTTTAATATCCGTTTCAGGCAGAGCCATTGGCAGCTTTCGACCGGCCGGAGCCTCCAGCTTATCCAGGGACAGCTTCGTGCCTACCGCTGCGGTGGCCGTATAGCCGCCCACATTTTCAACGTGGATGTACACCCGGTATTGACTGCCGGAAACGGTGGAAGTGGTCAGGGTATTGGTGGCTTGACCGGTCATATCGGTGACGGTTTCCGCTCCATTGATCAGACTGCCACCCGTTCCTTCAATTATTTCCCAATGGACAGGGATGTTATTCAACGCATTGTCAAAGGTATCGATCACAGTTACACTCAACGGCACTGTGTTATCATCAGCCACCGGTGCCACCTCATAGCCGGCCAC
>LSCG01000032.1 GCA_001577055.1 Fidelibacterota bacterium TCS56 | reverse complement strand
GCTTTAGGGCGTCAAAATCACCGGGGAGCTTCTTATACTGTTTTTTATACTGATGGAACGGTTTGGCTATGCGTAGTTTGGGATTTTGTAACGATTAATTTTCAATTTACTGCCAATTTTGTTTAATGCTATAAACTTCAATATTAGTACTTTACCCAAATTACGTATAGCCTTTGTTGTAGCCAGTAATTTATAAATCAATAGTATGGTCTGTAAATTGCAATTTTTCTATCATTGTCAACGTATTCATTCCATCTCTGTTTGCTGTATTGTCGGTTACAATTGTTATTCCATTACTTGTATTAATGGTATATTCAGAACTTGCTCCCGAAAAAATGACTGTATTTATTCCAGAGTTCCCTGTAATATCGTTATTCCTTCCGTTTACAGTTACTGTATTGTTATTGCTACCCAAAAGCGTAATATCTTTTAAATATTGCGAATGGTGTGTGTATGGCTTTGATACATCGAATTTCAAAGAAAAATTGCCATTTAAACTTGCATCAATCCGAGCATTGTATGTCAAATAATTATGGAAAAATTTGTTATCCATCAAGGCATATCCTGTTGGGTCATCCGTTTGCATATCTGCCCGCGTTTTTCCAACATATACACCCCACATTCCGTGAGTGCTACTTTCTGTCCACGCTCCCCATAAGCCATAATAGGCATCTACAACAGAAGCTAAGTATTCTTGACTTAAACTATTTTCATTTGTCAATTCGGTAATCCAATCTGCTGATCCAATTCCCCAAAGGTTATTGGTTAGTGCATTTTGTTGGGCAGCTCTAATTTCAGTTTGAAAAGCAGGCAATGCTCCAGGCGTGGTATTTGGACCATCTACACCTATACCATTGTCGTGTACAAAATGTAGAATTTCTTCGAATGTGGCATCTCTATGGTTTTCGAAATCTTGGTTCATATACCAAGAATGTCCTTCTACTTGCAATTCTTCCTCATATAAGGATTGTCCTGGTGCGTTTACATTATTGCTTCCGTTATCACTTCCGTTAAGCAAGGTTAAAACTGCATTATTTTGTGCCATTTTATTAGCAACAGCACTTTTATCTGATCCGTAAGTTGAACCTGGTAAATTTCGTAAGTAATGCTCTAAAACATTTCGTGCTCTTACCATTTGTTCATTTGTGATTCTGTTTTGTGCCACAATATGAATAAAGCCACCATTCGGTGTGATAACTTTAGTGTAAGCATCAAAATTATTTACATAGGTACTTCCTAAAGATGTAGGTACGGTTTCTATGCCCAATGCAGCATCATAAGTTCTATTAGACATTATTGGGTTAATTGCATCATCTTTATCACAAGACGTTATTCCTAAAATGCTCAAGGCTACAATGCCAAGGATTAAAAAATTTCTTATCATATTTTTTACTTTAATTTACTTAACGTTCTGTTTTGGTTTTTATTGGCTACAACGGTGAGTATATGAAAAGTAAGCGATTTCGAAGCACAAAACTTTCAACTTACACCGAAGTTTATCTATTGTTAAATTGCTAATATTTAGCACTTCACCCGCCATAAACTATATACATTGTTGGCAAAAGTTGTTTCTTATTATTGATAATTTGTCATCCAAGATGAATAGTCAGAAACAAGTATGTAATCAGGTGAATCTTTATCAAGTATCTTTAAATCCCAAAGTGGCAAATCAAACACTTTCCCATCTGAGAGTCTTTTCACTTTTACGAATATTCCTTTCCAATCATCAATTTTGTCAATAAATTTAACAAGTTCAAAATGGTCTGTATATGAGGGATTTGTTTTTTTCTTCTTTTCATATTCCGACTTACTCCAACCTCCAAGTAAATAAGGTTCTTCCCAATCAAAATCCTCCATTCCTGTTAATACACAAGATATTTGAAGCTTGTCTTTTAAGTACGCATAATATTTCTGTAAATTAGTTTCAGTTACAAATGTCTCTTGAGAGTCCAAAATTTCTGAAATTCTTCTTTCCTCTTCTTCACATGAGTATTTTGCATTTATCTCATTTTGTTTCTGTAAAACATCAGCTTTACTATCTTGATGTTGTGTTATTTCAACTTCACTGAGTTCAAGAGTAAGTAACTTCCATTCAACCCCCTCAGCTAAACTTTCTATAATATAATCCTCACTCAATTTAGATAATGTTATACTGTCTAATTCAAATGTAAGAATATTGTTTTCTATTTCAACAATTCGACCTTGCCAGTCTCCAATGTTTAAATCGTCATAATCAGGAGACATTACTCCTTTTTTCACTTTTATGCTGTCATCTATTTTCATATCTGATATTTCTTCTCAATTTTTGCCAACGTCCCGTTAAACACAATATTGCGTATATCGGGCCATGGCTTATTTTAAAGTTGCGCATTAACCGAAATATCATGCGAAAAGCAGAGTTATTAGCAGCAGCCCAACGAAAGTTGACCATCCGAAATTATAGCCGGCAAACAATCGATTCATACCTCTCCGTCATTAATCAATTCTCTGATTGGCTTTTATCCAACCATGTCAAAAATATATCATCAGATACAATAGAACAATACCTGAATTTCCAAAAAACAACACGGAATTCATCATTGTCAAAGATGAAACAAATTGTTGCAGCATTAAAATTCCTCTATTCAGATGTGCTGAAAGAAGACCAGCCGGCTGCTCTCAATATCCGCTTTCGCCCCGAACAAAAGATTCCTCCGGTGCTCTCCAAACAGGAAGTAAATGCAATAATCAAATCGGTCACCAATCTTAAACACCGGACAATTCTTATGACCATCTATTCCGCTGGCCTGCGTTTAAGTGAGTGTCTGAACCTCAGGCCGGTCGATATTGACTGGTCCCGCAACTTGATTCATATTCGGCAGGGCAAAGGAAAAAAGGATCGCATGGCGATTTTATCAGACAGACTTAAATCTACCCTCAAACAGTATTTAAACGAGTATAAACCAGCCACTTTACTCTTTGAAGGACAGAAAAGTGGCAAGTATAGTCCCACTTCTGTGCAGACCGTAATGCGCCGGGCCGTGAAAAAAGCCAATATTCAAAAAAATGCCACTGTTCACACCCTGCGTCATAGTTTTGCCACTCACCTGCTGGAAAGCGGAACAGATGTCAGGTGCATCCAGGAACTGCTGGGCCACAAACGATTGGAAACCACCCAGCGCTACACTCACATGACATCGGTTTCCTGGGATCTAATAAAAAGCCCATTAGACTCGATCGATAGCGATTAACTGCCCACCGTTTTCGCCCGCAAGAAATGGGGTCAGACGCAGCCGGTGCTTTACCGTCTCAAATTGTATTCAGGTGATCGCCAATATACTTTCTTAAATCTTCCCTGACTCCGGCAATCGCCGCATATTTTTTCCATGATTTAATAATATCGTTTACCTCGTCAATAATCCGGCCACCATTTTTTATACTGTTTTCCCGGGCCACGGTCATTAAATCATCTTTGGTTATCCCGATTCGCTTGCCATTTACGCTCAGGGTCTGCCTGCTTACCCAGTGATTCTCAGGATTAAATGAAAAACATAAATCATAGGCGGGACTCAAACGCCAGCGTTCGCCTTTTTTCATAATAAAAGAGAAATTTCTGGTATGGTCATCATAATTAACAGCCAACACATTAAATACCATTCGGCGAAACAATTGCTCGGCTTCGGGATAAGTCAATTTCAATATTCGCATGGTTTGAAATACCTGCTCATAGCTGTAGCCGAACATGTCATTGAAATCATAATGCTGCAAGCCACACAGGGATTGGATATGATGTTTGACATTTCCCTCCCGATCAAATCGTTTAGTGAGAAAATGTGCCCTTCCGTTTTCTTCCAGCAGTTCGCATTCGGTCATTTCTATTTGGCAATCATTGGCCATCAGCGAATAGGCGTATTCCACCCGCCCCCACCCCGTACTCTCTCCGAATTGCTCAGCACTGACACCATCCAGTTTAAGCAGCCAATGTTCTAATCCTTGCGGGGCTTTACCCTGGCCCGATCTTACTTCACCGGTTTTTGAGTTATAGGCAATAATGGCCTTGGGGCGGGCGCCTCCGGCAGAAGTGCCCAGTTTTAATATCCCCAACATTGCTCTTTCCTGGTCCTTATTCAAATTCTCTAAAAAAGCATCACGCTCGGAGAGAATTTTTCCGGCGACTTCAACCAGGCTGTCCAATTCCAATGAAAAACTTCGTTTACCGGATGTAATCTGCTCCGGCTCAAATTCCAGAGCGCCCATCCCCCTGCGACCAATAAAACATAATTTCTCCACCGGATTCATACTGTTGTCGGGCCTGCCCTGCTTAGCCAACCACACATTAATCAGCATGTTACCGTATTTATCAGGCAAGGAGTCAGACAGTAATCCCGGTAATCCATTAAAAGTATCCTCGGTATCATTGCGCCCTTTGCGCAATTCAGGAAAATTGTGAATTTGCGACCCGCTGGCGATTGGCATTTTTACCGGTGATAAATCCCAGCCATTACGGATGAACCCCGGGTCATATTGAAAATACGCCAATTTCCGTGATTCATCCCAGCGAACGGCACCTACCATTTCACCCCAGATTCTTATCGTGGCGACATCTACCATTCTGAACTTTCCTTATCGGACGTATATTTTTTATTTCTCACGCGTTGCTGTTGTTTTTTCTTTAGTTTAGCATATTCCAGTGGACTCACCTCTTCAAATACTTCGAATTCATTCAGTGTATGCAGACTGTCCAATATTCGTAAAATTCGAATCAGGCTCATTAATGTGATTGGTTCCCCTTTCTCAATTTGACTGATTGTCCAACGATTCAAACCCGATCTTTCAGCTACTTGAGTTTGTGTCCAGTTTTGTCGGATACGCTTTTGCCTGACATAATTCCCGATTTGTGCGACTATTGCCTTATCTGACATTTGTGCCCAATTGATGCTGGTTTTTTCCATCATTAATCCCTTTTCTTGTACATAATATAGGTATTTCCCAACATGCGTACAAACCAAATTAGAAGTTGTCCGAATATTCTGTCGGTAAATACAGTCATTATGCCATTATATCGTCTTTATGCCTGTATATACCATCATCATTAGGCAGCTTGATTAATAGTGACTCTGAATCAAATATGATAATTACATAACCAAAGAATGGCGACTTATACTTTAGTTTCTCACTGTACCGCCCCTAATTTCCTGTTATGCCCACCGTTTTCGCCCGCAAGAAATGGGGTCAGAATTTCCTGACCGACAAAAACCTGCTCCGGCGGATCGTGCGCACCATCGATCCCCGGCCGGCCGACAACGTGCTGGAGATCGGTCCCGGCGAAGGGGCCCTCACCGAGCTGCTGCTGCCGCAAGTGGGCCGGCTGGCGGCCATCGAAATCGATCCCCGTCTGGTGGAGCTGCTGAAAGCCAGGCCCGAGCTGGAGGACTGCCATTTCATCCACGGCGACGTGTTGTGGCTGGAGCTGGCGGAACTGCCGATCCCTACCCCGCTGCGGGTGATGGGCAATATCCCCTATAATATCACCTCGCCGATCCTGTTCTGGCTGATCGAACAGCGATCCCACTGGTCCGACGCCTTTTTAATGATGCAGAAAGAGGTGGCGGAGCGCCTCACCGCCGCCGTTGGCACCAAAGCCTACGGCCGCCTGTCGGTGATGGTGGGGACTTTCCTGGCAGTGGAATATTGTTTCACGATCCCCCCCGAGGTATTCATCCCCCGGCCCAAAGTGGATTCGGCCATCATTAAACTGACCAAGCTGGACCGGCCCCTGGTTCCGGAGGAAAAATTCGACCGTTTCGAGAAAATCGTGGCGGCGGCCTTCTCCCAGCGGCGCAAGATGCTGCGTAATTCCCTGGCCGGTTTTCAATTATCGGAAGCGGGCCGGACCGCCATCGACCTTACTCGCCGTCCCGAGACGCTGACGATTAAGGAATTCGCCGCTCTGCTGTAGCGGAAGAGCAAAAACTTCCACGGAATACACGAAAGACACAGAAGGAAAGGCATAGGCTAAGGCGGAGGAGCTGGGGAGCGGAGGTGCTGGGGAGCAGAGGTGCGGAGGGGCTTGGGAGATGATCACCCCTCAACCCTTTATCCCTTTTGTGAGTTACGCCGGAGTAAGTTGCAGCCGGCGCCACCCGGTAGTTTATATCCCTGCCGGAAAGTGAAGTGAACAATACTAGGCAATCGTCGTCGGGAGTCCGTAACTTTCAGCTTTGTAAATAAATCGATTAAACCGAATAACGGTAAATAGCATTATGAGTCAGGAACAACCAACTGCCGAGGAACAATTACTGTTTCAATTGGTTTCCTCCTATGCCACCGGCGCCTGGGTTGGACTGGGT
Source organism: Fidelibacterota bacterium TCS56 (assembly GCA_001577055.1). Taxonomy (GTDB): domain Bacteria; phylum Fidelibacterota; class Marinisomatia; order Marinisomatales; family TCS56; genus TCS56. The sequence goes on along the minus strand of LSCG01000032.1, from coordinate 17,296 downwards.
AAAATGAATAACCCGGTTACCGGCGAGGCGCAGCCCAATTTGGAACAGGCCCGGTTTTCCATCGACATGCTGGACATGCTCCAACAACGGGTCGGTGATATGGCCGAATGGGAAAGCGCTTATCTCAGCAAAACCCTCAACGATTTGCGTACGAATTATATCACGGCAATAGAACAGGACTCTGATAACGGAGCGGCTCCGGCCGACTCCCCACCGGAAAACTCCAACTAATTAGCAAGGATCATACTGTGGTCAGTAAAGATTACCTGCGCTGGAATCGGATTACAGCCGCTTTCAGTCTGATATTTTCCTTTATCATTTATTATTTAACGATGGCCAAAACCGTCTCTTTCTGGGATTGCGGCGAATTTGTTGCTACCTCCTACACTTTAGGTGTACCCCACCCCCCGGGCAGCCCGCTCTACCTGCTGGTAGGCCGGTTATTTTCCATGCTGCCTGTCGGTTCCGACATCGCCTTCCGCATCAATATTTTCTCCGCCATTATCAGTGCCGTGGCCGTGATGCTGCTCTACCTGATTGTGGTCAAGGTCATCACTCATTGGCGGGGGTCGGTGGAATCTTTCAGCGACGCGGTCATAGCTTTCGGCAGCGCCCTGGTGGCGGCCCTCACCTTCGCCTTCAGCGACAGCCACTGGTTCAACGCCGTGGAAGCGGAAGTCTATGCCGCCAGCACCTTTTTTACCGCCATCGTGGTGTGGCTGGTGCTGCTGTGGTCCGAGCGGGCCGACCAGAAAGGCAATGAGCGTTACATTCTGATTATCGCTTATATGCTGGGTCTGGCCACCGGTCTGCATTTACTCAACCTGCTGGCCCTGCCCTTCATCGCCCTGATCATCTATTTCCGCAAACAGGAATTCGACTGGAAATCTTTCCTTGTCACCGTGGCCATCACCGGTGTGGCTTTCCTGCTGATCCACAACGGTATTATCAAAGGCCTGCCGCAGCTGGCAGGGAAATTCGGCCTGATCAGCGTGGGCGTGGTCATCACCGCCGTGGTTGTGGGTACGGTGTGGGCCATCCAGAGCAAGCATCGCATCCTGTCGCTGACCCTGACCTCTGTTATCCTGATTCTCGTGGGGTACTCCACGTATGCCATGATTTTCATCCGCTCCAACCAGAATCCCGGCATCGACGAGAATAACCCGGAAACGATCAAGGCCGCCATCTCTTATCTGGAGCGTGAACAATACGGCGCCATGACCTTCATGCCCCGCCGCTATAACGGTCTGCCCCACAAGCAGGAAGCGGTTGGCCGGCCCGAAAACGGCCGTGATTTTTCCGCCGGGCAGAACCGCCGCTACATGTTTTATGATTTTGCCAGCCAGTGGAATTATTTCTGGGATTACCAGGTTTACAAGATGTACTGGCGTTATTTCCTGTGGCAGTTCGCCGGCCGGGGACCCAGCACCGATCCCATGATTTCGGCTTTCGGCGCCAATCAATCCGAGGATGGCGTTGACTGGTTCCAGTTCGGCCTGCCCCTGGCCCTGATTCTGGGATTGACCGGCATGTTTTACCATTTTTCCCGCGATCGCAAGGAGGCTTTTTCAATTTTCACCCTCTTCTTTATGGCCGGATTGGCGATTGTCCTGTACGTCAACCAGGATAATCCCCAGCCCCGGGAGCGGGACTACTCCTACGTGGGCAGTTTCTTCGCTTTCGCCGTGTGGATCGGCATCGGCGCCGCCGCCCTGATCGAAAAATTGCGCCAGTATTTCAAGGACAAACGTTTCGTCAACAATCTGTCCGTGGCGGCGATCATCGCCCTGTTGTTGATAATCCCGGGCGTTATGCTGTCGGTCAATTATCATTCCCACGACCGCGCCGGTAATTCGGTGGCCTGGGATTACAGTTACAACCTGCTCCAGTCCTGCGAACCCAACGGCATCATTTTCACCAACGGCGATAATGATACCTTTCCCCTGTGGTATTTGCAGGAAGTAGAAAAACTGCGGACCGATGTAACCGTGGTTAATCTCAGTCTGCTGAATACCCACTGGTATATCAAGCAAATGCGCGACCTGCGCCCGCCGGGGGAGCGCTTTATCAATATGTCCGATAAATCGATCAATCGGATGGAAGTCCGCCCCTGGCAGGCCAAGAAAATCAAGATTCCGGCCCCGGTGAGCGAAGAAAATCCTGATGGTTTAATCGAGTGGAATTTCAAGCCTACCTACATGAATGCGGCTGTCAAGGTCCAGGATTTGATGATCGTGCGCATCATCAACGATGCGGCCTGGCGCTTTCCGATCTATTTCGCCGTCACCGTTTCCCCCGATAACCGCATCGGTCTGGATGAATATCTGGAAATGGAAGGTCTGGCCTTCCGGCTGGTGCCCCACAAAGGGGAAACCGTCAATGTGGAAGCCCTGGAGCGTAATCTGCTGACGGAAAACGAAACCTGGGACCGCGGTTATCAACCCGGTTACCGCTTCCGCAACCTGGATAATCCCGATGTTTATTACAATCCCAATATCGTCAAATTGCTGCAGAACTACCGCAGCGCCTATATGCAACTGGCGGTAGCCAAATATTTCAAATTCACCGATTACCGCCCCGCCGTGGCTGATACAATCAACAAGGAGGTGCTGCGCGGTGAAGTGCTGAAAGTGCTGAATAAAATGAACCAGGAGATTCCTCTCAATACCATTCCCATGACCTCCAAAGAACTGTACCTGCAGGTGGGGCGTCTGTACGGCGCCATCGGTGAAAACGAGGAAATGGGAAAGATTGTGGATGAGTTGATCCAGCGAGACGGCTTGTCCGTGCGCAATAAAATCGAATACGGCACGGCCTATATCGAGCTTAATCAATATGATAAAGCCCGGGGGATTTTCGAGGAACTGTACCGGGAGAACCCCGCCAACAGCCGCGTTGTGGGCGCGCTGTTGCAAACTTACCGGCAGATGCAGTTATACGATGAAGCCGACAACCTGCTCGGCGCCTGGGTCGAGAAATATCCTCAGGACGCCAACGCCCGCAAGATGCTGGACGACATTCGCAAAGAACGCGCCGCCCGGGGCACGACTGATTAATACGGGAAGCAAACGTGGCTGAACCGCTGATAACGGTAATCGTCCTCAATTACAACGGTCGTCATTTTCTCAAGACCTGCTTCGACTCGCTGCTTAAGTCCACCTACCCGGCAGTGGAGCTGCTGATGGTGGACAATGCCTCCACCGATGACAGCGTGGAATACACACGTAAAAATTATCCTGCGGTAAAAATCGTGGAAAGCGGCGGCAATATCGGCTACAGCGCCGGCAATAATCTGGGGGTGGAAAAATCCGCCGGTAAATACGTGCTGCTGCTTAACAACGATATCGAAGTAACGCCCGGCTGGCTGGATCCGATTATTGAAGAATTCGAACAGAATGAAGACGTGGCGGCAGTCCAGCCCAAGATTCGCCATATGCTCAACCGTGACGAATTCGAATACGCCGGAGCGGCCGGCGGCCTGATCGACATCTACGGCTTCCCATTCATGCGCGGCCGGGTGTTTTATACCATCGAAAAGGACCGGGGCCAGTACGATTCCAACCGCGACTTGTTCTGGACATCCGGGGCGGCCATGGCCATCCGTAAATCGGTGCTGGATGAGAGCGGGCTGCTGGACAACGATTTTGTTCATCACATGGAGGAAATCGACCTGTGCTGGCGCATTCTGCTCCAGGGCTACCGCCTGCGCATCCGCACCGATTCGGTGATCTATCATTACGCCGGCGGTACGATCAAGGCCCAGAGTTTCAAGAAAGAATACTGGAACCACCGCAACAGTATTTTCATGATGATGAAAAATTATTCCTCCCGGCGATTGTGGTATTTGCTGCCGGCGCGTTATTTCCTGGATGTGCTGGTGATTATCAAGTCGATCCTGGTGTTGGACATAATGAAAATCGCCGCCCTGGTGCGGGCCCATGGCTGGCTTCAGCGCAATCTGGAGCTGGTGCTGCGCAAGCGCCACGACGTGCAACAGTCCCGGAAAGTCAGTGATCAGGCCCTGGATAAACTGATGTATCACGGCAGCGTGGCCATCGATTATTTCCTGCGCGGCAAACATACTTTTAATGAGATATGGAAATGATTCCCGCCGATCAGATTTTACTCACAGGCGGCAGTGGCCTGCTGGGCAGCACCCTGCAGAAACTGGCGCCGGCGATGTACGCCCCCACTCACGCCGAATTTGACCTGACTGATTCCCGGGCCATGGGTGACTGGCTCGACAGCCACACCGTCACTACTATCATTCACGGAGCTGCCTTTACCTCACCCCCCAAGATTGACGAAGACCCCGCCCGGGCGCTGGAAGTAAATATCATCGGTACCGCCCGACTGGTGGAACTGGCGGCCCGGCGCGATCTGCGCCTGGTGTATATTTCCACCGATTATGTTTTTAAAGGCGACCGGGGCAATTATGGTGAAGACGACGAATTGCTGCCGCAAAATAAATATGCCTGGTCCAAGCTGGGAGGTGAATGCGCCGCCCGGCTATATGACAATTCCCTGATTATCCGCACTTCGTTCTGCGAACCGGTCTTCCCCTACCCCAAGGCTTTCGTGGATCAGTACACCCCCCGCGATTCGGTGGAAATAATCGCCCCCCTGATTTTGGAGCTGGCGCGACGCGACGATGTCACCGGAGTGGTGCACGCAGGCACCGAACGAAAATCGGTGCAAGAATTAGCCCAAAAACTGGGCCGCCCGGAGGTGGGCGACCTGCGCCGGGATGAAGTGAGTTTCGCCGTCCCGGCCGACACCTCTTTCAATCTGGCTAAACTACATCAAATTTTAGACAAGGAGTCCTCATGAAAATTCTACTGGTTGGCGGCGCCGGCTATATCGGCTCGCGGCTGATCCCTGACCTGCTGGTGCATAATTATGAAGTCACCGTCATCGACCTGCTGTGGTTCGGCAATCACCTGCCTGAGGGCGTGAACGTGCTTAAAAAGGATTCATTCGACATCACCGAAGAGGATCTGCGGGGCTTCGACCAGATGATCTTTCTGGCCGGGCTTTCCAACGATCCCATGGCGGAATTTTCACCGGCCATGAATTTTATCTCCAACGCCGCCGCCCCGGCCTACCTGGCCTATATCGCCAAGCGCGCCGGGATCAAGCGTTTCATCTTCGCCGATTCCTGCTCGGTTTACGGCTATACCATCAATCAATTATACGATGAAGAATCACCGGTGACCTGCGCCTATCCCTACGGGATATCCAAATTACAGGGAGAATTCGGCGCCCTGCAACTGGCCGATGATGATTTCTCCGTGATCTGCCTGCGCCAGGGCACGGTGTCGGGGCACAGCCCCCGGATGCGTTTCGACCTGATCGTCAACACCATGTACATGACGGCCCTCACCAAAAAGCGGATTACGGTAAATAATCCTTCCATCTGGCGGCCGATTCTGGCCATCGAAGACGCGGTGGCGGCCTATAATCGCGCTATCCAGGCGGACCAGTCCATCTCCGGCGTCTTCAATGTGGCCTCCGGCAATTACACCGTGGGCAACGTGGCTGACATCGTTTATAGCTACCTGACTAAAAAATTCGGCGTGGACATCGATCTGGAAATCAAGAATATCCAGGATTTCCGCAATTACAAAGTCAGCGTCCAGAAAGCGCAGGATGTTCTGGGAGCCCGCTTCCACGGTTCGGTGGAATCGATCGTAACCGAGCTGGCGGACAACTTCCCGCCGGACTTCAATTTCGACCAGGATGAATTTTATAATATTCGCGTATTCAAAAAGGTATTAGACCAATGAAAATGAACGTCCTCACCACCGACCTGCCCGATGTGCTGATCGTCGAACCGAAGGTCTTCTCCGATGACCGCGGCTTTTTTATGGAGGTCCACCGCCAGGACGAATTCGCTGATGCCGGCCTGGATCTGGATTTCGTCCAGGATAACCAATCCCGTTCGCGCTACGGCACGGTGCGGGGGCTCCATTTCCAGTGGCAACCGGCCATGGGTAAGCTGATGCGGGTCACCCGCGGCAAGGCTTTTCTGGCGGCGGTGGATATCCGCAAAAATTCCCCCAACCTGGGGCGCTGGATCGGCATCGAAGTCTCCGAGGAAGATAAACGGCAGGTGTGGGCGCCGGCGGGCTTTGCCCGGGGCTTCTGCGCCCTCAGCGAGGTGGTGGATATCCAGTACAAATGCACCGGCACCTATAATCAGGCCTGCGAATCGGGTATTCTGTGGAATGACCCCGAGATCGGCATCAAATGGCCGGTAGACGAACCACTGCTATCAGACAAGGATCAGCAAGCCCAGACCCTGGCTCAGTGGCTGGAGCATCCTGATAGTGGGAATTTTAAGCTGTAATCCCGGATCATCCTGAAAATTGCCGATAAATTCGTCAGTCTCTGACTGATAATTTCTGGTATTTAAACCAAATCCCTGCGAAATTAGCTTTCCGGCGGGGGCGTTGATCACCGGGATTTTGCTAACTTTAACTAACCCCGATTCCCAAAATGAAGAAATCCACAGCCATCCTGCTCTGGGCCCTGGCCCTGATAATCACCTTTTCCTCTGCGGTTTACCAGCGCTTGACCGGTCCCACCCACCCGGTCCGCGGTACTGTTGAAATCGCCGGATCCACCGCCAAATACAAGCTCCTGCGCTCCCACGACACCGGTGAAGATGCAATTATCCGCATCATCGCCCCGGATCGCAGCATCACCGGAGAATATATCTACAAGCGCTTCCGCAGCCATGATGAATGGCAAACCCTTCCCCTGCAGCGGGAGGGCGACGATCTGTTGGCGGCCATTCCCACCCAACCGGCGGCGGGGAAGGTAATGTACCAGATCAGCCTGGCAGGTGGCGATGACTCAATCCAAAAATTGACCGACGATCCGGTGATCATCCGTTTCAAAGGCATCGTACCGGCATATATTCTCCTGCCCCACATCCTGTTTATGTTTACCGCCATGCTGGTCTCCAACCGCAGCGGATTGCAGGCTCTGGCCGGTGGTCCCTGTCTGTACCGCTACGCCCTGTGGACCAGCGGACTGCTGCTGGCAGGCGGTTTGATCCTGGGACCGGTCGTGCAGAAATTCGCCTTTGACGCTTACTGGACCGGCTGGCCATGGGGCCATGATCTCACTGATAACAAGACGATTGCGGCTTTCATTTTCTGGGTGGTGGCCATCGTGAAAAACCGGAAAAAAGCCGATGCCAAATGGGTGCTGATTGCCAGCATCGTTCTGCTGCTGGTGTACCTGATTCCCCACAGTGTCCTCGGTTCCGAACTGGATTATACGGCACTGGAACAGTAAATTCCCCTCCCGGAGAGCGGGACGGACATGCTAACCATCGAAATCAGCATCGTATTACTCATAATCGCCATTACCGTGGTGCTGTTTGCCTCGGAATTGCTGCCAATTGAAATCACCGCCCTGGTCTGCCTGGGACTGCTGCTGCTCACCGGCACCATCGATGCGGAGTCGGCCTTCAGCGGTTTTTCCAATCCGGCGGTGATCACCATCGCCCTGCTGTTTTCTCTGAGCCACGCCCTGCACAAGACCGGGGTTCTGGAATATTTTGTCGTATCACTGAATAAAATCGCCAGCCGCTCCGCCGGTATGGGCCTGCTGGTTTTCCTGGTGTCCATTGCAATCTTGTCGGCAGTGGTAAATAATACTGCGGTAGTGGCGGTCTTTATCCCCATCGCCATCCGAATGGCGAATAAATATTCCATTTCCCCTTCCAAAATACTGATACCCCTGAGCTACGCCGCCATCATGGGCGGGACCCTGACCCTGATTGGCACCTCGACCAATCTGCTGGTTAATTCCATGATGACCAACACCAGCGGGGAACCACCCCTGGGCATGTTTGAATTCACCCGCTACGGGATCGTCATTCTGGTGATCGGCATGATCTATCTGTTTCTGATTGGTTATCGCATGCTGCCGTCGCGGACGGTCACCGGCAGCCTCACCCAGAATTATCATCTGGGCGGCTATCTGACGGAAGTCAAGATTAATCCCGATTCCATCATGATCGGGAAATCCTGCCTGGATCGCGGCATCAGCCAGAATTATGATGTTACCGTCCTCGATATTCTCCGTGACGGCGAATTGCTTTCCATACGGATTCGCGACACCAAGCTGAAAAGTGGCGATGTGCTGTTCGTGCGCGGCGCCGTGGATGATCTGCTGCGAATGCAGAAGATCGAAAAAGTAGCGCTCCTCACCGATGAAAAACTGACTCAGGAAGAATTGACCAAACGTGACAACATTCTGGTGGAATGTTTGATTACCGAGAAATCAGAGCTGCTGGGACGCAGCGTAATGGAAAGTAATTTCCGCCGCCACTTCGGCGCCTTTGTATTGGCTATTCGCCGGGAAGGGGCGATTCTGCGCAGTAAAATCGCCCACGTGATTTTGCGGGTTTACGATACCCTGCTGGTTTACGGCCCCCGGGACAAAGTGGCGGAACTGGCCGACAGCGGTGATTTTATCGTCTTGCAGGAACTGGCGGCCAAATTACGGCGCCATCGTTTCTGGTGGCTGAGCATTTTACTGTTGCTGGCGGCAGTGATTCTGGCCGCCGTCGGCGTATCGCCGATTATTAAAAATGCCCTGATCGCAGTAGTGATACTGCTGGTGGTCCGCGTGATTACCCCCTACGAAGTTTATCACTCCATCAACTGGTCGGTGCTGGTACTGATCGCCGCCCTGATCCCCCTGGGGATCGCCATTCAGACCAGCGGTGCCGCCGACTGGATCGGCGGCCTGATAACAGTGCTGGTAAATTCCGTGCCGGACCAGATGCGCGGCTACCTGCTGTTGGGGGTGCTTTACGTATTAACGGCGATCCTGACGGAAGTCTCTTCCAATGCCGCCGCCGCCATCATCATGGTGCCCATCGCCATCAACACCGCCGCCCAGATCGGCTTCATGCCCCGGCCTTTTATTCTGGCAATCTGTTTCGCAGCCTCGGCGTCGTTCATGACTCCGGTAGGCTATCAGACCAATCTGATGGTCTATGCTCCAGGTGGCTATAAATTTACTGATTATTTAAAAGTCGGACTGCCACTGGCCCTGATCCTGTGGGTAGCGGCAGTCCTGATAATACCCCTGCTGTGGCCGTTTGCTGCTAACGGTTAGACGGCGCTCCCCTGATTATCACGCTGCCATTGCTGGCAACGGCTTTCACCACTCCATCACCCTCACCTAACTGACCGGTAAACGAGGCATTTGAATGGCGCTCCACCAGATGACCTTTGACACCGGGCACGTCAATCGTACCGAAAGAAGCCCGCAGATCAAAACTGGCCTCCGATTTTTCGTTCAGTTCCACTTTGATCGAACCGAAAGTTGATTCCAAATCCAGGTCCGGTACGACGGGATATAAATTGCTGATCTTGATATTGCCGTTGGAGGTGGTGCATTTCAGTTGGGGAAAAACATTCTGCAGGAAAATATCGCCAAACCGCGCCTCACAGGTAATACTGCCGGATACATCTTCCAGGTCGGTGGTGCCGCTGCTGCTTACTGCATTAACCCTGCCCGTAATACCGCGACCGAGAATATCGGCAAAATTGGTGCGGGCCGTCAGATTGCCTTTAATCTCAAGCACCTCAATATCGCCATTACTGTTATTGATCTCAGCATCGGCACCCACATTCTTCGCATCTACCCGACCGAAAGTGTTTTTTACCATCAAACCCTCTTCCACAAACGCAATTTGCACATCGGAATTCTGGGAGTAGCTGTCCACCCTTCCTTCCACATTACTCACATTTACCTGCCCAAAAGAGTTCTCAACATCCACGGATCCCTCAACCTGATCAATTTTGATATCGCCATTCTGGTTTTCGCAGACCACGGCACCACCCACATTATTAATATCAGTCGAGCCAAATGAGTTATAAGACTTCACCGGACCGGTTTGGCTGATTGACACATCGCCGTTACGGCAATCGATACTGACTTCACCGGTCGCCCAGGGATTGGCGAATGGTTTCGATTCGTTCCAGATATTCCAGATAAGTATTTTCCAGCCGTTTCTGCTCGTTGATAGCGGCCTGAATCACCTGATAATCGCTGGCATTCCGTTCATCCTCGATGATGGCCACCTGGGCGGCGATTTCAGTTTCCAGTTCCGCGGTCTGCCGCTGACGCTTTTTCAGTTCGTTTTCCAGCCGCCGCCGCAGTTTGCGGTCTGCTTCCCGCCGTTGTTTGGCTGTATCGGTTCGATCAACCGTAGCCACTTTTTCAGTCTCCTGCCGGTTCACTTTCCAGTGATAGTATTCATAATTCCCGGGATATACCGTTATCCCGCCGTCTTTGATATCGATGGTGTGATTGGTAACAGTATTGAGAAAGTGCCGGTCGTGAGAAATACAAACCAGGGTACCCTGGTAATCGGTCAACACCCGCTCGATCACATCCCGGGAGAGCATATCCAGGTGATTGGTGGGCTCGTCCAGTAACAGCAGATGGGCCGGCTCAACCAGCATGCGGGCCAGGGCCAGGCGTGATTTTTCGCCGCCTGAAAGAACCTTAACCAGTTTATCAACTGTATCCCCCGGAAATAGAAAGCCCCCCAGATAGCCGCGCACCTGGGAAATGGACCAGTCACCGGCCGCTTCCTGAATAGTATCAAAAACCGTTTTTTCCGGATCGAGAATTTCCAGTTGATGCTGGGCGAAATAAGCCCGCTTAACCTGATCGCCAAATTTCAGACTGCCGGAAGTGATTGAGGTTTCTCCTGCCAGGATTTTCAGCAAGGTTGATTTCCCTGCTCCATTCCGCCCCACCAGACCGATCTTCTGGCCCCTTTCGATCGTCAGGTTCAACTGCTGGTAAACCTGCACTTTCGGGTACTGTTTGTCAACCGCCACCAATTGTGCCACTTTCAGCGGCGCTCGGCCGGGATCGGGAATGGTTAATTTAAATTTGTGTACGGTTTGCGTCGGTTCGGCCACCAGCTCCATTTTTTCCAGTTGCTTGACCCGGCTCTGGACCTGGGTGGCCTTGGTGTTTTTATAGCGGAAACGCTCAATGAATCGCTCAGTGGCGGCAATCTTGCGTTGCTGATTGCGGTAAGCCGCCGTCTGTTGCTCCACCCGCAATTGTTTCCGGGCGGTGAACTGATCGTAATTGCCGGTGTACAGCATCAACTGGGACTGGTCGATTTCAACAATATGGGACACAGACTGATTCAGAAACTGGCGGTCATGGCTGATCATCACCAGTCCGCCATTCCAACCGGCTAAAAAGGCTTCCAGCCAGATGGTGGCATCCAGATCGAGGTGATTAGTGGGCTCATCAAGGAAGAGCATATCAGGCTCCAGCAGCAGGATGCCCGCCAGCACCACCCGCATACGCCAGCCGCCGCTGAAAACTTCCAGCGGCCGGTGAAACTGGTCGGCCGTAAATCCCAGTCCGGCGAGGATGCGCGCCGCCCGGTCTTCCAGCGACCAGCCTTCCAGGCGTTCGTATTCCTGTTGCAGACGGCTCAGCTTATTCATCAAATGTTGATCATCAGGCTGGTCCGACAGACTGGTGGTGGTCCGGTGAATTTCCTCTTCCAGGCGGGCCACTTCCGGGTAGGCCTGCATCACCTCTTCCAGAATGGTGCGAGTCGAGCCGGGAATTATATCCTGCGGCAAATAACCGATTACCGTACCTTTGTCCACCAGTACATTACCGCTTTCCACCGTTTCATCGCCCATCATAATCCGCAACAGGGTGGTCTTGCCCGAACCGTTGGGTCCTACCAGTCCCACGCGCATGCCCGGTTTTACTGTCAGTGAGGTGTTGTCAAAAAGGCGTTTATCGGGGAATTCCTTTACGATGCCTTCCAGGCTGATCATGGTACCACCGCCAGTTTCCCCAGGCCCTCACCCCGGACTTCCTGCTCCAGTTTCACCGGCAGAATTTGGTTGGTCAAATCCCGGTCGCTGGGCACCAATACGCGGATATAACGATCGGTCATACCGCTGAATAAACCATCCTTGCGGCGTTTTTCAAACAGCACCGGTTGAATTATACCGCAAAAACGGCGGGCGAATTCGGCCTTCTTTTTTTGTCCGATTTCCCGCAGGATGGCCGCGCGCTTCTTCGCTACGTGGTAATCCACCGGCAGCGGCAGCCTGGCGGCTACGGTACCGTCACGCCGGGAGTAGCGGAAAATATGCAGATAGGTGAACGGCAGGGCGGTCACCGCCTCTATCGTGGCGGTAAATTCAGCCTCAGTCTCCCCGGGGAAGCCGGTGATTAAATCGGTGCCCAGGGCGATATTTCCACCGGTTTTGTCAATCCGCTCCACCAGATGATAATAATCCTGCATGGTATATTTACGCTGCATTCGTTCCAGGACACTATCCGCCCCGCTTTGTAAAGGCACATGCAGATGGTTACAGATATTTTCTTTCCCGGCCACCAGTTCCAGCAGACGATTGCTGATGGTATTGGGTTCGATAGAAGAAATACGCAGGCGGGCCAGCCCCGGGACAGCGCTCAGCTCCTCCAGTATATCCTCCAGGGTGTAATCACCGTCATCCCAGGTGCCGATATTGATGCCGGTAAGCACTAATTCCTTGAAACCGTTTTCCACTAATTGGCGGGCTTCCGTTACTGCGTTTTCCAGCTTACTGCTGCGCGCCCTTCCCCGGGCAAAGGGAATGATACAATAGGAGCAGAAGTAATTGCAGCCTTCCTGGATTTTAAGATAGGCACGGGTACGTCCCGTGGCAGAAATGAATGTGGCTTGATCGTATTCCGCTTCCTCACCGGTGGAGGATATCATCATCAGCGGCTGTTCCGGTTTTCCTGCCTCGAGCTGCTTCAAGTGATCTAATAATCGATATTTTTCACCGGTGCCAAGAATCAAATCAACCCCTTCAATCCCGGCCAGTTCCCGTGGACTTATCTGAGCGTAACACCCCATAGCCACAATCCGGCCTTCAGGCGAACTGCGGACAGCAGTCCGGATGGCCTGGCGACTCTTGCTGTCCGCTTCGTTGGTGACGGTGCAGGTGTTAATTACCGTAACGTCGGAGGCCTGCCGGAAGGGCACAATTTCATACCCTGCTTTGCTGAATTCGGTGGACAGGGCATCGGTCTCAGCCTGATTCAGTTTGCAGCCCAAAGTATGAAAACTTATCTTTTTGATATTTTTAATGACCTTCATTGCTATTCCAGCGGGGGAGAATTTCGCCCGATACCTCAATATTTTCAAGCAAACACCAATAAATTAACTTCACTTAAAATTTCACTATACATCAATCGAAATTTTTCTTAACTTAAGCAACGAATAAAGTGGCTTCAATAAATATAGTCACGTTGTACAATAATATGACAGAAACAGCCAGCACATAAATAAACGATAGGAGTAAAAATGATTACTGGGAAAGAGTTAAAACAAATCCGGAGAGAATTAGGTCTCACGCAGAAAGGCCTGGCCGAACAACTGGGTGTAAGTTTACCCACCGTTGTTAACTGGGAGCTGAGCAAAGCCACTCCCCGTGGTAAAAACCTGCAGAAATTGAATGCTTTCGTAGAAGAAGCGACGGCCGATGACAGTGTTGTCACCGAAGAAATGCTGGACGCCTTGCAGGTCGTAACCGATGAATTAGGTTTTGAAGATATTCAGGAAATGTTGAAAAACCTGATCCGCCGCCACAAATTAGGACTACTCGATTTATAGTACGCTTACTTACTAGTTAACGTCCAGACACCATCCCAGCCCTCTCCCGGTGGGTTTGCTTTCCAATGCTCACAGCGGGGGATATAAATCCGGCTGGGATTTGTCTTTCTACCCGGGAACATATTTTCCAGTTCATCACTGGATTTAAAAGCGGCAGTCGCCTCATCCCAACGTTGATCGCGGTACAGAGTCAGGGCCTGATTATAACGGGTGAGCATTTCGAGCGTTTGATCATCGACACGTCCCTGCTCACCGATTAATTCATATACCTGCACCGGCTCGGATTTGCCCATGACCCGCACAAAATCCAGGTCGCGCCAGATGAAATCGTCCTTCACGGCCTGGTAAGTGGCATCGGCCACCTGAATATATACCCCATACTGCTTGGCTGAAGCTTCCAGGCGGGCCGCCAGATTGACAGTATCTCCCATCATGGTATAGTTCATCCGCATGGTCGAGCCCATATTGCCGGTGACCATATTACCGCTGTTCAGGCCCACGCGATGCTGCATATTATGTACAATCTCCGGCCAGTTTTCCTCCGAGCGCCATTTTTCCCGCAGTTCTGCCAGGCGAATATCCATTTCCAGAGCCGTTTTACATACCAGATATTCATGGTTCCTGACCGGCATGGGTGCTCCGAAAAAGGCTACGATGGCATCACCGATATATTTATCCAGGGTACCATGGTTCTTCAGCAATATCTCGGTCATGGCCGTTAGATATTCATTCATCAGGCTCACCATTTTTTCCGGCTCCAGTACTTCCGAAAAGGAAGAAAAACTCTGAATGTCGGAGAAAAAAGCCGAATGATAGCCCTGCTCACCACCCAGTTTCGGCTCCTGTTTCTTCTCATACATCTGATCGATCAAATCCGGTGAGATATAGGTGCCGAAAGTGGATTTTAGAAAGCGTTTGTCTTTTTCCGCTACCAGGAAATTGTAAAGAAATACCGACAGATAGGTGCCGCCCAGAGTAAGCACCGGCCGGACAATTTCCCACATAATATTGGTAGCCAGAAAACGGCTATAGGCAAAAATGATCCAGGCCAGGATAGCTATAACCGGGATTGACAGCGAAATCAACGGCCGCGTGATTATGAGCGAAATCAGGCTTCCAATCAGGATACCGGTGAGGACAAGAACCCAGAAATTGGTGGCATTATCGGTCAATCGGATGAAATCGTCGTTCAGAATACTGTGCATTACGTTGGCATGGATTTCCACTCCGGCGAAAGTTTCCTGCACCGGGGTGTTCCGTAAATCCATCAAGCCGGGCAGGGAGGAACCGACGAAGGCCACCCGGTCCCGCCAGTATTCCGGGGGCAGCATCTCGGCATCGAAGCAGTACATGTATGGCAGATAGTAAAAAGTCTTGAAAAAGCCGTAGTAATTGACAAATACGCGGCCTTCATCGTCGATCGGGATTTCCCGGACTACCTCACCGCTGCGGTCGGTGAGAGTCAGGATCAGCTCGTCGAAATTGTAGTCAAAACCATCGGGTGGTATATCGAGGATATCCATTGCCGCCGACATGACCAGTGAAGGGTAAACATGACCGGGGCCATCGAAGAAGATGGCGGTTGGCGCCCGCCGGATTATGCCATCATCATCCTGGGGAAAATTGGCGCTGCCGGCGCCCCGGGCCGCCGTTAACAGGTCCACGTGGGTGTTGCCGATGCGCTCGGCCGTTGGCAGGTGGCGGGCCTGCTCCAATGGCAGTTGTATTATATGTTCAGCCGGATCGTACCCGTTCGGTTCCGTATCCATGGGGTAAAGGAATGTACTGGTATCGGCGGCCTCAAAAACCAGGGCGTGGTAAGTCAGGTTGCTGTTGGCGGTGGATTGTACGAAATGGGTCGGATCGTGCGAGATGAGAAATTGATTAGTAACTTCCGCCAGATAATCGGCCTGAGGGGGATTCTCGGCAGTCAGGGCATTGACCAGTTCATAGTCAAAGGAATTCTCCACATCGAAAATAATATCAAACAGGATCGCCTGGGGCTCCCCGGAAGATACCACATCGATCAACCGGCCGTGATAGGCGTGAGGCCAATCCTTATAATTGCCCAGACCTTCCACCGAGGCCTGATCGATATCGATAATTACAATATCATCAATCGAGGCTTCTTCGCTGCCGGAAACTTTGGCTTTCATGCGGGAATCAAAGGAGCGGTACTCATAGCCGTCCAGCACCGCTTTTAGAAATAAGCCGTCCCAGTTAGTTACCAAGGCGACCAGCAGACCAATTGCCAATCCGATCAGGGCGCCAATGCCCGTTCTCTTCAGCCAGTCAGGCATACGCCCTCCAGTAAATTTGAATATTTATTCGCCGGTCTCGTCCAGTTCTTTATTCCACTTGACAAAATCCAGATCACCGTCGGCTGTCTGATCAAATTTGAACATATTGTATTTACCGTCTTTCCGCACATTGATCTGCATACCCTCCACCAGGGTGAACCATTTTCCGGGTCTTGTTCAACAGCATTTTCCCGGAAGGTGATTCGATCCGGCTGACGTAGATATATACGCCGCTGGCCACGCGCTGGCCAAAGTTATTGCGTCCGGACCAGATAAAGTTGTAGTAACCGGTCGGTAAATGTTTATCGCGGGCCAGGGTGCAAACTTCCTCACCCAGAATATTGTAAATCACCAGATCGACCACGGCCGCGTCTTCCAGTGAAATACTGATATTGGTCTTGGGATTGAACGGATTGGGGAAGTTTTGTCCCAGGGTGTAGGCCTCGGGATAGAGGGCCACGCCACCGCTGTTGGCTTCCACAAATTCACGCGTACCGGCTACCAGTCGTAATTGACGTTTGCTGCCAACGCTGCCAAAGGCATAGCTGTAATCGGAGATACCACGCAGATTCTGAGCGCTACCCACCGACTTATCGATGATAAACACATCATACTCGGCAGGAATATCAATCACACCGTTAAAGAGCAGGCGGACATTGCGCGTGGGATCATGGGCAATCACTTCCATATCCCAGTATTGTCCCTCGGCGTTCAACTGCCGCAGATCGCTGGTGTACAGGTCGCCATTTTCATCCCAGTTTCGGTTATCGATACGCAAAGCCACGCCACCGGGAACCAGCGGTGGTTCAAAGCGATCCAGTTGAGCATCATAGGCATCACTGGCGCTGTGCAGCACGCCAACCAGATTATCACGGTCAGCGGCAGCGCCGTTATTGACACTGATATCCACCAGCCATTCGCCTTCGCTCAACAGGTCCGGGATGGTTTCCGCCGGTTGGACAACCTGTTTGGCGGTGCCGCCGTTAGCTTTGCGGGGATCGATAAACAGCTGACCACCATCAGCGGATTTGTAGATATATCCACGCCAGGGATCCAGCTTGGTGGCCCCGGCCCAATCACCATTCCAGGTATAGAAGTTGCTGTTACCCTCCACCGAGACGCTGTCCTGGTCAAAGACGTTCTGCAGCGGAATCTCAAAGTCGAAGGGGTTGCCGATAAAGGCCCAGTCACCGGCGGGCAGATTGATCTGGAACAACTCATCGGTGGACACCGATCGGGTCTGTCCCGTACCAATATTATTGCCGGCGCCCTTGACGATCAGGAAGTAAGCGACGCCAGGTTCAAT
>LSCG01000029.1 GCA_001577055.1 Fidelibacterota bacterium TCS56 | reverse complement strand
AGTATAAAAGAAAATATTGCCATAGACTATAATATAGACTATATTTAGTCTGCATTTATGGAGATTGAAAAATGAAAATAAGTGAAGCAGTAAAACCAATAAGTTATCTTAAAGCCCACGCGTCAGAAATAATTCGAGATATAATTGATACGAATAAAACTTTAGTGATAACTCAAAATGGAGAAGCAAAAGCTATCCTTCAAGATATAAAGAAATATGAACAAACCCAGGATAGTATGGCATTATTAAAGATACTTGCCTTGAGTAACAAGAGTTATAAAGATAAAGACTATAAATCGGTATCAGAGTCCTTTCAATCTGTTCGGGATAGAATAAAACAAAGCAATATCTGATGAATTGTAAAATATATATTATTGCGGATGCTGAGGAAGATATAATCAGTATTTATAAGTATGTTGCAAGAAATGATTCAATTCAAAAAGCAGAGATATTACTTAAAAGTATTGAAGAAAGAATATCAAATTTATCCGAGTTAGCAAATCGTGGACATATACCACCGGAATTAGAACGGGTCGGAGTATATGAATATCGTGAAATTCACTTTAAACCATACAGAATAATTTATCAAATCATTGACTATAATATTTATGTCCATTGCGTTTTGGATAGTCGTCGTGAATTAGAAGATTTACTTCAGGAAAGATTACTCAGATAATAAACAACTGCTAATAATCGCATGCCGATAACGAGGAAAGTTGTTTGACAAACTCCGGTTTTAAGAGTTTTTATGGCTTCTGTGAAATGCATAGACATTCAGCATTTTCATTCCTCGTATCTGATGAGTAGGTTGTTAGATGGCGGAAGTATCATCGGCGCAGAACCTTACATCTTAGGCGATGATTAATTATTCAGGAAGAATTGCCTGTATGTTAAGAACCCTGGTTTGGTTGGGCGCAATCTTGATCCCACTCTCAATCAATGGAGGCGAGAATCCGGAAGCTTATCCTGTTGAAATGAACGACTCACTCCTAACTCTGCCTGTCCCACTCTACGACAGCGAAACTTCTGTTGAACAGGCTTTGCATGCACGGCGGTCAGTGCGTACTTACAAACCCGCCCCGCTCTCACTGAGTGAGGTATCCCAATTGCTCTGGGCGGCGCAGGGGCTTACACACCCAACGGGGATGCGTACTGCTCCGTCTGCCGGAGCGCTATATCCTCTTGAGATATACATAGTGGCAGGTGATGTGACCAATCTTCAGGCGGGTGTTTATCATTACAATCCTCAAGAACACGGACTAATGCTGATCAGGGAGGGTGATATTCGCCCAGAATTGTCTGAAGCTGCGCTGCGGCAAAGTGCAGTAGAAGATGCTGCAATTGTCCTGATCATAAGCGCGGAATACGAGCGAACTACAGTAAAGTATGGTCAGCGCGGGATTCAGTATGTCCACATGGAAGTGGGGCATGTCTCACAGAACGTTTACCTGCAGGCAGAATCTCTGGGACTTGGCACCGTTTTTATTGGAGCATTTCACGAAGACGAAATAAGATTGATTCTGCGTATCAGCCAGGAAGAAACCCCGCTAGGATTGATGCCTGTGGGAAATACGGTGCCTGCTTGTGAAAACGCCCCATGAATCGGTTAAAAGAGATTATTTGTGAGGGTGTTCTGTCAGAGGAATTCATGCAAAATTTAATATATCCCGTCAATTTGTTAAAATGCAGTCTGGATTTCCCCGACCGAAAAATAACGATCCAGATAAATTGCTGGCTGATTGCCGTGTGAATCCGTCCGTGGCTGGCAGCCGGGTCATTCCTTTTAACAGTCGAATAATTGAATCGGATGCCATAAGCCACGAACTCCAGCGCTGAGTTTTATATATGGCAAATCCTCAAGAGCCGGTCCGGTGGCCGGCTTTTTTAATTCCCTTTATTGCGACCATCGTTGCGTTTCTCCGATTTTGCTTGCGTTCTATGTTTACGATCATGTAATATCTTTACGTAATATGTCAATAACAACGAAAAACGTAAAGTAGTAAAGATGGTCCCGGAAGCCGAAATATCACCAAAATATACCCAACTGCTGGCTACGGCTGAGGATTTGTTCATGCGCTTCGGCGTCAAACGCGTGACAGTGGAGGAAATCTGCCGTACTGCCAACGTCAGTAAAATGACTTTTTATAAATATATCGCTAACAAAAATGACCTGGTCATGAAAATAATGGAAAAATTGATGGATGAAGGGCAGGGCGCTTTCGATCGTATCATGGCCAGTGATATCCCCTTCTCCGATAAAATGGATCAGTTTATCCAGATGAAAATGGATTACGGCAATCGCATCAGCATGGATTTCTACAAGGATTTCATCGGGTATTCTCCCGAAGTGCGGGAAATTGTCATGTCCCGCTCCCGGGACAGTCAGAAGATTATGCTGGAAGCCTTTGCCGAGGCGCAGCAAAAGGGGGAAATCCGGGCTGACCTGGATTTGCGGTTTATGGCCTTTATTCTGGGGAAATTGATCGAAATCGGGGATGACCCGGCTCTGCAGCAATTATTCCCGGAAACCGGCGAGTTGACCAGACAGTGGCTGAATTTCTTCATGTTTGGTCTCATCGGGCAGAAGGCGGGAAATGAATAACTCGCTGCTGATAGCATTGATCTTCCTCTCCGCAGTGGCCACGGCGCAGTCGTATATTAAAGGTGAAGCAACGCTTTCGCCCGGTATCGCCTGGGATAGCAATGACCAATCCCAATCGGCGGCCCACCTGCGTTACATTCCCACCTGGAGCGCCGCTCAGCCCGGAGCGCAGAAGTGGCGGCTGGACACTGAGTTGGCTGTCGTTTTAACCGCCAGCTATGATTCATACACCGAAGATTTTATTTCCCGCGCCAGTTGGCACCGGGCCTGGCTGCGTTTAACCAGTCAGCGCTTCGAAGGCCGACTGGGATTACAGAAGATCACCTTCGGCCAGGCTAAGCTGTTCCGGCCGCTGGCCTGGTTCGATACGCTGGATCCCCGCGATCCCAGGCAATATACCACCGGTGTCACCGGATTGCGATTGCGCTATGATTTCCCCAACAATGCCGGCATCTGGATCTGGTCAGTTTATGATCAACTTAATATTGATTTCGAACTGGGTAATTTTCTCGAAACCATAACCGCCGATGACCAGCGACCGCACACGGGCCTGCGGCTGGTCTATCCCCTGGGACCGGGTGAAATTGGCTTGTCCACCGACGTGGCGGAAGTCAACGCGCTGAACGGGGAAAAAACACTGCAGCAACGAATTGGTATCGACGGTTTCTGGGATGTGACTGTGGGCGCCTGGTTTGAATATGAGCATAGGTATTTGCACACCGATTCGGTTAGCGACTGGGCGGCGCAGTTGACGGTGGGTTCCGATTACACTTTTGGGATCGGCAACGGCGTCACGGTAACGGGAGAGCTTTACACCGCCCTGACCGGCGATAATATTTTGGATGACGATCAGTTAGTGATGGGCGGGTTGATGGCAGCCTACCCGCTGACGATCATGGACTACCTTAATTTTTTCGCAATTTATTCACCGGATTATAATCTGGGCTACCATTACCTGAGCTGGCAGCGGTCCTGGGATAACTGGCTGGTGCAATGCAGCCTGTTTACCGTGACCGGTAATATTTCTCCGGTAACCGCAACCCTGCTGAATTCCGCCGGAAGGCGGGGAATCCAACTAACCATTATTTTCAATCACTGAGAATTTCACAGAGGGATAATCATGAATAACTCAGCCTTAATCACAATCACGGACCTGGTGAAGCGCTTCCCCATGGGCAAGCGGGAATTCACGGCCCTGAGTAATATCAACCTCACTTTCAACGGCGGGGAATTTGCCGGTATTATCGGCCCCAGCGGCTCCGGGAAAACTACTTTGCTGAATATTATCGGCTCGCTGGATGTTCCCACCGAAGGTAAAGCAGTCGTGCTGGATAATTCGGTGGGCAACCTGAATACCAGACAATCGGCTGACCTGCGCAACCAGTATCTGGGTTTCATCTTCCAGACCTACAACCTGCTGGCGGTTTACACCGTATTCGAAAATGTGGAACTGCCGTTATTATTGTTGAAAATGGCCGCCTCCGAACGTCGCAAACTGGTAAATCAATCGCTGGAATGGGTTGGCCTCACCGATAAGGTCAACTCAAGACCGGCTCAATTATCCGGTGGAGAGTGTCAGCGGGTTTCAATTGCCCGGGCCATGGTCAAGGAGCCGAAAATCGTTCTGGCCGATGAGCCAACGGCCAACCTGGATGCCAAAAACTCCCACCATATCCTGCAGACGATGGAGAAACTGAATGCCGATTTGGGCACGACCTTCATCTTCGCCACCCATGATGAAAAAGTAATTCAATACCTCAAGCGCAAAATCAGCCTGGAAGATGGTCAGGTTGTCGCTGATGAGGTAAAAGGCTAAGGCTGAGGCTAAGGCGCAGGCGAAGGAATTGACGGGATGAGCTACTCAGATTTTACAAAGATGCCTGTCTGGCAATCTGCTCTTCGGTTGCTGAAGCAGATATACTCTGTTACCAAAGCTTATCCGACCGATGAGCGATTTGGATTGATCTCTGATATGCGTCGTGCAGCTCATTCTATCGCACACAATATTGCCGAAGGATTTGGCAGGTTTGAACCCAAGGATAAATCAAGGTTCTACAAGATTTCCAGAGGCAGCGTCTATGAGTTAATGAGCCAAATCCTGGTGAGTTCTGAATTGACTTATTTGCCATCAGAATTAAAAACCAATTTGCTGAAATACTGTCGCCAAATCATCAAAGAATTAAATGCAATTATCAGGACGGTGGAGGATCCCGCTCAGCCTCAGCCTAAGCCTAAGCCTGATAATTCTAATTAATGAATAAATTTTCCGGAGGTTAAAATGCTGGCATTAAAATTAGCTTATCGCAACCTCATGGGCGCCAAGCTGCGGACCTGGCTCAACATGATTGTATTATCAATGGCCTTCCTGGTGATTATCTGGAACAAGGGTTTACTTAACGGTTGGGACCAGCAGGCCCGCCGCGATACCATCGACTGGGAAATCGGTGGCGGCGTTTACTGGCAGGAGAATTATGATCCTTATGATCCCTATACCATTGAGGACAGCCACGGCCGGATGTCGGATGTAACCCTGAAAGCAGTCGAAGATGGCAAATTGACGCCGATCCTGATTGCCCAGGCCAGTATTTACCCGGAAGGGCGCGTGCAGAGCGTTTCAATGCGCGGCATCGATCCGGCTCAGGCATTGCTGGACTTACCGGCGAATAAACTGACCGGTGATAATTCCTCCGTTCCGGCCATGATCGGGCAGCGGGCCGCCCGCAATTTCAAGCTGAATGTTGGTGATTATGTCACCGTTCGCTGGCGCGACGTCAATGGCACATTTGACGCCAAGGAAATGCAGATCGTTCATATTTTTAAAACCAATGTATCAACTATTGATGCCAGGGTCGTGTGGGTACCCTTGGCTGATTTGCAGGAAATGATGCAGATGCCCACTGAAACCACCCTGCTGGTTACCAGTCAGGAGGCCGGTTTCCAGGGATCGATTCCCGGTTGGATATTCAAAGACCATTATTTTCTCCTGACCGAAATCCGGGAGATGATTGAAATGAAATCAGTGAGCGGGCAGGTGATGTTTCTGATCTTGATGTCCCTGGCCATGCTGGCAATTTTCGATACACAAGTACTTTCCATATTCCGGCGACAGAAAGAAATCGGCACCCATATCGCCCTGGGCATGACCCAGCGGCAGGTGGTGGCCCTGTTTACCATCGAAGGGGCCATGCATGCGGTGCTGGCTGCCATCCTGGCAGCTTTGTATGGCTTTCCGTTACTTTACCTGCAGGCTAAAAGTGGCTGGTCCATGCCGGAGGGTACCGATGATTTCGGAATGACTATCGCCGATATTGTCTATCCCAGTTATTCCCTGGGACTGGTAGTCGGCACAACCTTAATTGTTTTAATTACCACCACAATCGTCAGTTATTTACCTGCGCGCCGGATATCAAAAATGAATCCGACCGATGCCATCAGGGGGAAAATCCAATGATTAGATTCATTATTAACGGACTGCTGCGGGACCACCATCGCAGCCTGTTTCCAATCATCATAGTGGCCATTGGCGTCTGGATTACCGTCTTCATGCAAGCCTACCTATCCGGTGTACTCGGTGACATGACCGACAGCACCGCCCGGTTTTCCACCGGTCACGTACAGATAATGTCACGGGCCTACGCCGATAACAAGGATCAGGTGCCCAATGATCTGGCTCTGATGGGCGTGGAGCGGATCATGACCGAGATGGAAGCTGAATATCCCGAAATGACCTGGGTAAAACGAATTAATTTCGGGGGATTGATTGATATTCCTGATGAGCATGGCGAAACCCGCTCCCAGGCGCCGGTGGCCGGTTTTGGGATCGATCTATTGTCGCCCAACAGTACCGAATTACACACCATGAATGTGTCAAAATCGGTGGTGCGGGGACATTTGCCGGAGAATCCCGGTGAAATCCTGATCAGCGAAATGCTGGCCGAAAAACTGGAAGTGAATCTGGGGGACCAGGCCACTCTGGTCACTTCCACCATGTTTGGTTCCATGACCATGCACAATTTCACCGTGGTTGGCACGATCCGGTTCGGTATTCAGGCCATGGACCGCGGAGCTATCATCGCGGACGTTACCGATGTTCAGCAGGCCCTGGATATGCAGGATGCGGCCGGCGGTATCCTGGGCTTTCTGCCCAATCGGGTTTATGATAATGAAGAGGCCCTGGCGATTGTGGAAAAATTCAATGCCGGACACACCGATGAAAATGATGAATTTTCCCCGGTGATGGGCAATCTGGTGGAGCTTAGCAATCTTGGCGGGTACTTGACTTATGCCGGCCAGTTTTCCACCTATCTGGTAGTTATTTTCGTCATTATCATGTCGATTGTACTGTGGAATGCCGGTTTGCTGGGTGGACTGCGGCGCTATGGGGAAGTGGGTGTGCGCCTGGCCATCGGTGAACCGAAAGGTCATATTTATCGGTCGCTGATCTATGAATCGGTTTTCATCGGAATCGTCGGCTCAATTTTCGGGACTGCCCTGGGACTGGGCTGTGCCTACTGGTTGCAGGTGGTCGGTTTGGATATCAGCGCTTTCATGAAAAACAGTTCCATGATGATTCCCAGCGTCTTTCGGGCGGAAATAACCGATCAGACTTATTACATCGGCTTCTACCCGGGATTATTCGCCACCGTTTTGGGAACCATGCTGTCGGGAATCGGAATTTATAAACGCCAGACCGCCCAGTTGTTCAAAGAACTGGAAGTCTGATCAGGGAAGGACAACCGCGATGAAAAAGATCATTATTGTACTGGCAATCCTGCCTTGGCTGCTGCCGGGA
This sequence comes from Fidelibacterota bacterium TCS56, assembly GCA_001577055.1. Lineage (GTDB taxonomy): Bacteria > Fidelibacterota > Marinisomatia > Marinisomatales > TCS56 > TCS56. The sequence continues at coordinate 23,843 of LSCG01000029.1, read as the reverse complement.
CAAACCCCCACCGGAAGTGAAATACTGCAACAGATTGACGACAATATAATTGCCGGTAACCGCACCGCCACCTCAACGATGATTGTTCACGGTCGTCGCGCCAGTCGCACAATGACGGCCAAATCCTGGATTCAGGGCACCGATCAATCCTTCACCGAATACCTGGCGCCGGCGCGGGAAAGAGGCACCAAAATGCTGAAATTGGGTGACCAATTGTGGATGTATTCACCCCAATCGGACCGTACGATTCGTATTGCGGGACACATGCTGCGCCAATCCATGATGGGCTCTGACTTATCGTATGAAGACATGATGGAAGATCGCAGCCTCAATGCTACCTATTCCGCAACCGTTATCGGGTCCGAGATTATCAGAGACCGTGATTGCTGGGTGCTGGAGCTGGTGGCAACCGTTGAGGACGTGAACTACCATTCACGGAAAATCTGGGTTGACAAGGAAAGGATGCTGGGGTTGAAAGAGGATTTGTTCGCCAAGAGCGGTAAACTGCTGAAGACCACTGAAATCCAGGAGGTATTCAAAATCGATGACCGCTGGTATCCCAGGCGAATGATTTTCAAAGATCAACTTTCGAAAGGGAAGGGTACCGAATTTATCATTGATGAGATTGAATTCGATGCCCATATCCCCGATTATATTTTTTCGAAAGCAGCCTTGAAAAAATAGCTGGAATTGAGGGCACGCCTGCCGGTTCTTCTTATTCGGCAGTAATTTTTTCCGCATATTGGCGATGTGCATTTTATAAATATCCATATCCGGGTCGTCAATCCGCATGGCCTGCTCATAGGCCGCATTATATTGCTTGAGAGCGCCCTCATAATCCCCGTGGGCTTCCAGCGCTTCTCCCAGACTGTCATAAACGTTGGCGGAATAAGGATGCAGTTCGGCATTTTGCGTAAATATTTCAATCGCTTCCTGTATCTGACCAGTATCCAGCAGGCGGTAGCCGATGATGGTCATCACGGCTTCAGGAATAATGAATCGGTTACCGATTGCTTCCGATGCGCGTTCATAATGGGCCGTTATTTCCGGCAGATCACTGGACAACATGATGTGGGGTAAACGCCAGGGCTGGTAAAGATTACGGATAGCATAATAAAAGCCCGGATGGACAGTTGTCTCATGGCATTCCTCCGGTAATATTCGCAGATGCCAGAATTCATCTGATCGGGGTAAAGCAGTCATTGCCCTGGAGAAACCTTCCAGCGCTTCCGTTAAATAATATTCGTTTGCGCCATAGGAAAGATATAAATTGCGTTTGGCGGCGGAATAATTGGCCTTGCTATTTCCCAGCGCTGTTAAAATTCCTTCCATTTCATCTGTTATCCACGGGCTAAAGGCAAAATATGAAATTCCAATTTGAATAGCCAATCGGTAACGGTTGGACCGGACAGTTTATTTGCATTGAAATAGCGCTGCAGTGTTCTATTTTCAGCAATTACAGGAGCTGAGAAATGAAAATTTATATTAGTGCCGATATTGAGGGAGTGACAGGTGTCTGTCACTGGGATGAAGCAGGGAAATCGCATCCGGATTATGTTGAACATCGCCGGCAAATGACTGCTGAGGTGGCCGCCGCATGCGAAGGAGCCCTGGCCGCCGGTGCTAAAACGATTATGGTCAAGGATGCTCATGCCAGCGGCCGGAATATAATCGCCGGGCAATTGCCGCCGGAAGCGGAATTAATCCGCGGCTGGAGTGGCCACCCATACGGCATGGTCCAGGAAATCACCTCCGAGTTTCGTGCCGCACTCTTTATCGGTTATCATTCCCGTGCCGGATCTGACGGAAATCCGCTGGCGCATACTTTCTCCTCCGGTAAAATCGCTTATATCAGGGTTAATGATAAATTTGCTTCGGAGTTCTCTATTAATCGTTTGATTGCCGCTGATCTGGGGGTCCCGGTGGTGGGTATTTCCGGTGATGAAGCAATTTGCCGGGAAGCGCTTGAGGCTGACCCTCATATCTCTGCCGTTGCCGTTCAGAAGGGGATCGGAAACTCAGTTGTAGCAATCAATCCCCGCCTGTCACTGGAAAAAATACGCACGGCCTGTCAAACAGCAATTTCCGATTATCCATACAAAATGAAGTTGGCTGTTCCGGAAAAACTGCAGTTGGAAATTCGGTATAAACAACATACTCAGGCCTATCGTGCATCGTTCTATCCGGGGGTGGAACCGGTTGACGCCCATACCGTATCTTATCGAACAGAATCGGTATTTGATCTGGTAAGGGCGAAAACGTTTTTGATCTGATTAATTGCTATTGGCTAAAACCAGCCTAAGTCTTCCAGCTCCGGTACCGTGTACCGTAATCGACGATGGATGGTTTTTAATTTGTCGGCTGTTTCTTCCAAATCGTCTGTCTTCTCTTCGATTTCGTCGGTCAGATCTTCTATTTTACCGTCCGGCTCATGAAAATTTTCCTCATCAGAATCACTGAAAACACTTTCCAGGGCTGACAGCACGGCGGTGACGGCGATCCCGGTGGCGGCGGCGCCGATACGTATTCCGGCCACCCCGATCGATCGGGCCTGGCGTCGGATGTGTCGCATGTGCAGGCGGTAATCAATCAATAACCCAACGGTAGATTCATCTACCTGGACTGGTTTATCATCGATGAGTAGTTGATTATCGCGAGTGATGGTGATTATTTCGGAATGATGGTTATTTGCGGAAATCATGACATCGCCATGATCCCAATCCAGATCAACCCGTTCGAATAGATCATAACCATCATCATGCCCCAGACAAAGCGATCCCATTACTATGAGGATGAATAGAGCCAGTTTTGTCTTTCTCATTTAATACCTGCCTTGATTAAGATTTCTTGTTTACTCGCTTTATTGATTGTGTATAACCGAAATACCGGCAATCGTTTCCAATTCCGGTAAAGTGTCCATCGTAGTTACCGCCCAGTGATAATTTTCCGAAAGTTCATCCGGATATACCCCACCGGATGGTATTGGTTGGCGTGGTGGTGTAAGCAGCGGGACTTCACCATCATAGTCATTATTGCCTGTCGGGTTTTTCATATTCATCAATCTCACGGTATTGCTGGATTTGAAGTCGAATATGAAAAAATGATATCCGGTCGAGCCTGGTGGTGGGATATGATACCGGGCAGGGCGAAAGCGTTCGTTCACGTCAATGGCCGGGGCTACTCTAATATCTTTCCCGGGCAGGGTTATAATACCGGCGATTAGAAATACTAACATTGCCGGTTTTCGTGATTCGCCCACCATGATCTTCTGACATAATCGAATAATTTTTGTTGTCAATTCAATTCCGGAAATCGATAATCTGCTGAATGGTGGGAGTATCCAATATAGTTAACCGTGCCGCCCTGTGCTTGACAGCGCTCTAAATTGTTTAAAACTACCGCTTCTTAAGTCTTGTTAGACAATTTAGGTAATAATAACTTTGCCTGCTATTTTTGAATTGAAATCAGATGTTTGATCAGCTAAGCGACCGATTCGATTCGGTTTTACGGAATTTACGCGGACTGGGTAAAATCACCGACGCCAACATCCATCAGACTACGCGCGAAGTACGACGGGTCCTGCTTGAAGCGGATGTGAATTTTAAGGTTGCCCGCAATTTTGTGAAGCGGGTGCAGGAAAAAGCCCAAGGCACTAAAGTAATTAAATCCGTAAAACCGGGAGAGCAGTTTGTCAAGATCATTCGTGACGAGATGATCCAATTGATGAGCGCTGAATCGGCCCAACTGGATTTTTCCGGTAAGTCGCCGGCCGTTATTTTATTAGCCGGCTTGCAGGGTAGCGGAAAAACTACCACGGCTGCAAAATTAGCGCGCTATTTAACAACCAGTGGAAAATCCCCGCTGCTGGTGGCTGCCGACATCTATCGGCCGGCCGCCATCCGCCAACTGCAGGTGCTTGGAGAACAATTATCCCTGCCGGTATTTCAGCAGGATAAGGTCCAGCCACCACAGATCTGCAAAGCAGCGATTGATCAGGCCCGGCGGGATGGTCGCGACGTGGTTATTCTGGATACGGCAGGTCGCTTACACGTTGACGTCGAAATGATGGACGAAATCAGCGCGATTGCCACCGTCTCCAACCCGAATGAAATCCTGTTTGTTGCCGACAGTATGACCGGCCAGGATGCAGTCAATTCGGCCGTAGCTTTTTCGGAGAGGCTCGAACTGACCGGCACCATCCTGACAAAGCTGGATGGTGATGCCCGGGGTGGCGCGGCGGTTTCGATTGCCGAAATCACGGGCAAACCGATAAAATTTGTGGGAATTTCCGAAAAATTGGATGGCCTGGAAGTTTTTGATGCTTCCCGGATTGCTGATCGGATTTTGGGTCTCGGTGATGTAATTTCTCTGGTTGAAAAAGCTCAGCAGGTTGTGGATGAAAAATCCGCCGCCAGGCTACAGAAAAAGATTTTTGATAATAAATTTGATTTGGAAGATTTCCGCGACCAGTTGCGTCAATTGCGTAAAATGGGTTCCATGAGTCAGTTGTTTAGTATGATCCCTGGCGTCAACCGCAAACTGCTGAAGAATTTACCGGCTGATGACCGTCAATTGATCTGGACTGAAGCGATAATTGATTCCATGACGATCAAAGAACGAGCAAATCCCCGTATTATCGACGGCCGTCGTCGTCAGCGTATCGCCCGTGGTTCGGGACGACCGGTACAGGAGATAAATCAACTCCTGAAACAATTTGCTCAAATGCAAAAAATGATGAAACGGCTGGGAAAAAATGCAATCCCCGGCCAGTTAGATCTCGGAAAAAATTTCGGAATTAAATAAGGAGTCGTTAGTTTGTCAACGAAAATCAGGCTTAAACGAATTGGTCGCAAAAACCGACCTTATTACCGTATTGTGGTTATTGATTCACGCAAGCGTCGTGATGGTGCGGCCCTGGAAGAATTGGGTTGGTATAATCCTATCGAGAGTAAAGAAGCTTATAAAATCAATGAAGAACGCGTTTTCCATTGGTTGAAAGAAGGCGCCCAGGTCAGTGATACTGTAAATAATTTACTGAAAGATGCCGGTATCAGTTTTAAGTGGCACTTGATGCGTCAGGGACTGAACGAAAAAGAAGCAGAAAAAGAATTACAAAAATGGCAGCTTAAGCAAGCTGAAAAAGCTAAGAAAAAAGCCGCTGCCAAACCGGCGCCGGCCGTGAAAAAGGAAGAAACCGACGAGCCGGAAACGGAAATCACCGCTGAGGAACCTGCTGCGGCAGACGATCAGCCTGAGCCGGAAAAAGAAACGGCCCCGGAAGAGCCACAGCCGGATGCCAAAACAGAATTAACTGCAGAAGAAAAAACTGAGACTGAAGAACTGAATTCCTCAGAGGAAGAATCAGCCGAAGCTGAACCGACGACGGGGGAGGGTAAGGAAACGGATTAATCCCGCCTGGTCGTGATTGATCCGATCATGAATTAATACTCCTGTCGCTGTGAACAGAATAAGGTACTGTATCCTAGAATAAAGAGAAGGAGACAAGAATGCAGGAGTTTATTGAAAGCGTGGTCAAGTATCTTGTTGATAAACCTGAAAATGTTACGGTTAATTCTGTCGAAACAGAGCAACGGATTATTTACGAATTGGTGGTTGGTGAAGGGGACTACGGTAAAGTAATCGGGAAGAATGGACGCAATATATCAGCTTTGCGAACGCTGGTTTTTGCCATAAATGCTAAACAGGGTGGCAAGCGCGCCCGACTGGATGTGATTGATCAATAATATGGAACGACTGTTTGCAATTGCCAAGATAACCAGGGCCACCGGTCCCAGCGGCGAAGTTCGTTTGCGGCCGTTGTCCCGCTATTTCAATGAGTTTCTGGAAGATCGACCGCTGTTTTTAGGCTTTTCCCAAGATTTGGCCCATGAAATTCAGCTTGAGAAATATACCGGCAATAGCAAACGACCCAAATATCAGTTTCAGGGTATCAATTCCCGGGCTGCCGCCGAAGCCCTGATAGGTCAGATACTATTCGTCAATATTCCTGAAAATGATTTCGCCAGTCTGTCATCAGATGAGCTGATTGGCTACGAAGTTATCACCGAGGCCGGGCATTCCGTCGGGCTGCTCTCCGATATTTTAATGATGCCGGCCGACGACGTTTATGTGATCGATAATGAAGGTCGGGAAGTACTGATTCCCGTGATTCCGGAAATAATCAAAGGGATCGATGATGAAGAAAATATCATCATCATCGCACCCATGGACGGCTTATTGGATTGACGGCCAGCTATGTCATAATTACTCCCGTGCCGGAGGTAATTGAGACCGTAATCCGCAATAGCATTCTGCGGCAGGCGGCCGATAAAAAAATTGTTGAGTATCACGTATTAAATCTGCGTGATTATGCCAGCGGCAGCTATCGTCAGGTGGACGATGCACCGTTTGGCGGTGGCAGTGGGATGGTCATGATGCCCGAACCACTTTTTAAGGCTATTGAGCACGGCTTTGAATTGCTGGGTGGGCCGGAAGATACCGAAGTGATCTATCCCTCACCCCAGGGAGCGTCCTGGAACCATGACGAGGCCCATGCCACCAGTCAGAATAAAAAGCTCATTCTCATTTGTGGTCACTACAAAGGAATCGACCAACGCGTAATCGATCGGTATGTCACCCGGGAATATTCCCTGGGTGATTATATTACCACCAGCGGTGAGTTGCCGGCGTTGATCATTCTGGACAGTATCGTACGGCTGATTCCAGGCGTATTGAATACCTACGAGTCGGCTCTCACTGACAGTTTTGCCGATGAACTGCTGGATCATCCCCATTACACCAGGCCGCGCACACTGGCGGGGCTGTCGGTGCCGGAGATTCTACTTAGTGGCCATCATAAACAGGTTGAAGAATGGCGGCAGCTTCAGCGGGAAACAATTACCAGGCGCAAACGCCCTGATATCTGGGAAAAATTTTTAAAGAAGACCGATAGTGGAGAATTAGAAAATGAACAAACTAGATCAAGCGACAAAAAATCAGTTAAAAAAAGACGTCCCTGAATTCAGTCCGGGTGACACCGTTGATGTAAACGTGCGCGTAATCGAAGGTGGTAAGGAACGCAATCAGCTCTATCGCGGGCTGGTTATCAACCGGCAAGGCGGCCTGGGAATCGGCGCTACTTTCACCGTTCGCAAGATATCAAGCGGCGTTGGCGTGGAACGAATTTTCCCGCTGCATTCGCCCATGGTCAGCGATATTAAAGTCGTCCGTCGTGGCAAGGTCCGTCGCGCCAAGCTGAAATATTTGCGCAAATTGACCGGCAGCCGCGCCACCCGGATCACTGAAAGACGCTAAGCCTCAATTTCAATGATTATCAGGCCCCTGCCATATTCATATCGCAGGGGTTTTTATTTACGGTGAAACGCGACACTAAAATCATCCTGGGCATAACCTGCGGGTCACATCTGTCGGTCCATGCCCTGATGCTGGTTATCCCCAGCATCCTGCTGGTTCTGGGAAGCGAGTTTAAGGCGGGACTGGACATATTGGGAATGGTCGTGGCGGCCGGTTCTTTCATGTTTGGTCTGGGGGCTATTCCCGCCGGATTACTGGAGCGTAAACTGGGTGGCCGTCGCCTGTTGCTTATTTATCAACTGGGTTCATCGCTGGCGGTTTTAGCCATTATTTCAGCTCAGTCGCTGGCCGCTCTGTTAATCGGGGTTATGGCGCTTGGATTGTTTGGCAGCATATATCACCCGGCTGGTTTGACCCTGCTTTCACGTCGTGTGGATAATTTGAGCAGAGCCCTGGGCTACCACGGAGTAGCCGGTTCATTGGGTTTGTCGCTGGGGCCGCTGCTGGCCGGCATTTTTACCGACCTGATATCATGGCGGGCGGCCTTCATTGTGCTGGCGGCCGTCAATCTGGTTTTAGCCTTTCTGACAACCGTTTTTATTCCTAAATCCAGTCATACCGCGACGGTGGAGCCTGATGCCCAGCGCACCAGCGCCACTAATCGTCCGGCGCTGATTATTTATTATTTTATCATTGTGGTCATTGGTTTCTCCTTCGCCGGTTTTACCACTTTTATGCCCACCCATTTTTCGCTTAATACCACCGGTATTTTCACCGGATTGTCGGACACTTTCCGTGGCGGACTGTTTACAACGATTGTGCTGCTCAGCGGTATCGTGGGACAAATAGTCGGCGGGCATGTGGGCGATCGCTATTCACGTACCCGAATCTTATTTGTCATTATTGCCCTGAATATTCCTCTGCTGCTCCTGATGGGATTTTGTGTCGAATGGCTGCTGGTGGCGGTAGCGGTGTTGTTTGGCGCCGTTCATTTCGCCATTCAGCCGGTGGGGAACGCCCTGATCGCCAATTTTACTCACAGCAATTCCCGTGGAATCGGCTATGGGATTAATTTTTTCCTCAACTTTGGTGTCGGTTCGATCGGTGCCGCCCTGGGAGGTGTGATTGCCGAATGGTGGGGCGTTAGTCAGGTCTTCACCGCCATGGGAATAATCCTTTTGCCAGGCCTGTTGTTGGCCTGGCTGATGAACCGTATTGCCGGTAATATTAATCGCTGATTAATCTTGGCAGCCAGCGGCATTCCGCTTGAATCTCGCTTAAATTATTCTCAAGTTTCGAGGTTATCATGCCGAAAAACCCGTTAAAAACAATACCATCGGTGTCTGAAATCCTGGCTGGACTGCCGGCGGATATTAACCTGCCCCAGGCCTACTCCGTACGGCTGATTAACCAGTATCTGGATGAATTCCGCAGCCAGGCCAGGCGTGGTAAATTGTCTGCTACACGCCGGGATATGATCAATGCCACAGTCGCTTATGTGATGGACTATCATATTCCCAGAATAAAAAATATAATCAACGGTACGGGAATTATCCTGCATACCGGGTTAGGGCGGGCGCCAATCTCCGGGAAACATCTGGAGCGTTTATCCCGGCGTCTGTCCGGCTATGTAAATCTGGAATATGATTTGCCCGCCAATCAACGTGGTGAACGGAATGATCATGTCGGGCCGGTTCTGGCGGCATTGGCCGGCGCCGAAGCCGGTCTGGTGGTAAATAATAATGCCGCCGCCGTCTGGCTCACCTTGAATACCCTGGCCGCCGGACAGGAAATAATTATCTCACGGGGGCAACAGGTTGAAATTGGTGGTTCCTTTCGTATTCCGGACGTGATCGACAAGAGTCAAGCCGTGATGCGGGAGGTGGGTACTACCAACCGTACCCATCTGCGTGATTACCGGGAGGCCATCGGCGATAAGACCGGTGCAATTTTGTGGGCGCATACCAGTAATTATCGTATAGCGGGATTTACTGCCGCGGTCTCACTGGCCGAGTTGGTAAGTCTGGGGGCCGAATTCAACCTGCCGGTCATCGCCGATCTGGGCAGTGGCGCATTGATTGATTTTGCCGATTACGGATTACCCCATGAATTGACGGTAGCTCAGGTGATGGAGCAGGGTGTGGACGTGGCTACATTCTCCGGCGATAAATTATTGGGCGGACCGCAGTCCGGTTTGATCGTGGGCCAGTCCCGGTTGATCCGGCGCATCCATCAGAATCCGGTGTACCGGGCCGTGCGATGTGATAAATTGATCATTTCACTGTTGGAAGATGTCCTGGGTACCTATGGCAATGAAGAGCCGGTTAGCACCAATCTGACCCTGGAATTATTAACCACCGGCCGCGAAATCCTGAGAAGCCGGGGAGAGGATATCCTGGCGGCGCTGCCAGCCGGCAAGCAGGAGGAACTGGGGCTGGTTTTGGTTGAATCTGAAGTGGAGGCAGGCTCGGGATCGCTGCCTACCGCCACAATTCCCAGTATCGCCCTCCGTTTTAAGCCGCCCTCCATATCGGCAACCAGGCTGGCGCGGACTTTCCGTACCGGCAGCGATCCGGTGGTGGGCTATCTCCGTGACCAGCAATTTTTCATTGATCTAAAAGCCGTTCTGCCAACTCAGATTACACGGTTGGTGGCAGCAATCTCTGCGATTTAAATGGCACAACTGGTAATCGGCACGGCCGGACATATCGATCATGGGAAAACCGCGCTGGTGGAAGCCCTCACCGGTACTAATACCGATCGGATGGAAGAGGAAAAACTGCGGGGAATGACGATCGATCTGGGTTTTGCTTTTCTCTCCAATGAAATCACCATCATCGACGTTCCGGGTCACGAACGGTTTATTCGTAATATGGTCGCCGGTGTTTCCACCATTCATCTGGTACTGTTGGTGGTGGCGGCGGATGACGGGATCATGCCGCAGACCCGCGAGCATTTTAATATTCTGAAATTATTGCAAATCCACCGTGGCGTGATCGCTATTACCAAGACCGATCTGGCCGGGGATGAAGAATGGCTGGACCTGGTGGAGGCGGAAATCGAAGAAATGGCAGCCGGCAGTTTCCTGGAAGGGGCGCCGATTATCCGGACTTCGGTGACCAGTGGCCGCGGTATCGATGAATTGAAGACGGCGCTGCAATCTTCGGCTTCAGACGTTATCCGGGCCGGTGACCGGGGATTTTTCCGCCATCAGATCGACCGGGTATTCAGTAAAAAAGGATTTGGCTCGGTGGTGACCGGCACGGTGATCAGTGGCGCGATTCGGGTTGGAGAAGAGGTTGAAATCCTGCCGACCGGCCTCCGAACGAAAATCCGGGGAATGCAAACACACAGCCAGGAAATTACAGAAGTCGCCACCGGTGACCGGGCCGCCATGAATCTGGCGGGCGTCGATGCTGCCAGGTTATGGCGTGGATGCGAAGTGGCCACACCCGGTAAATTAAGGGCGATTCATCGATTTATCGCTCATATCAATCTATTGGATGATACGCGCTGGCAGATCAAGAATCGCCAGCGAATTCATTTTCACCTGGGCACGAGTGAAGTACTGGCCAAGATAATTCTGCTCGGAGATCGGCGTCTTTCGGCCGGTAACCGGGCCAATGTATTAATTGAATGCGAACAGCCGGTGGTGGCTGCCACCGATGACTGCTTTGTTATCCGCTCCTATTCACCGATGGAAACGATAGGTGGCGGTCGAATCCTGGATGTGGATCCCCCACGGCGGAGTCGTGATTATCGGTCCTGGGGGCAGCAGGTGGCTGTGGACCCGTCCCAAAGGCTGGCTGATTTTGTCAATCGTGATTGCCGCCAGCCCAAAACCGTTGATCAATGGGCCAGGGTTTGGCAGACCAGCCGTGATTCGATTCTGAAGTATATTGCTGACTCCGGACTGGAAACCAGCACGAGTGAAATTATCTTTTTACCTGCGGATCGTCAGCGCCTGCTGAAAGATATTGTCGATTTTATCAAGCAGTATCATCAGAAAAATCCTTATCGTAATTATGCCAGCCGGGATACGGTGCGCACCGCTTTGAAGCTGGCGCCCCACTGGTTTGATGATTTGATTGCCGAGCTGGCTTCCGAAGAGACTATCGTCAGTGCTTCCGGCGGACTGGCTTTATCCGGTCATTCGGTGCGGATGTCGGTTAATGATCAGAAAGCCGCCGATAGTCTGATACAGGTGCTTCGTGACGGCGATTATACGCCGCCGGCGTTAAACGAATTACCGGAAATGACGGGACTGAATCCCAGCCGGGTGAGTGAATTATTGCATATTCTGCGTGAACAATCCCTGGTGGTGGAAGTACAGACCGGTATCTGGTATCATCAGCCGGTCATCGATCAATTAATAAAAGAACTGCAGCAGTATTTTAAAACCAACGAAAGCTTAAAGGTGGGTGACTTCAAGGAATTAACCGGAACCACCCGCAAAACCGCCATCCCCCTGCTGGAGTATTGCGACAGCCGGGAAATTACCTTCCGGGTAGGTGATGCGCGGGAGGCGGGGAGACGGCTCAATGGCTAAATCGGATCCAAAGGGTACCCCATTGATGCGGCAGTATCTGGAAGTAAAAAGCCAGTACCCCGATACGCTGGTTCTGTTCAGGATGGGTGATTTCTATGAGACTTTCAACGATGATGCCAAGATAACCGCCCGCGTTTTGGGAATTGTGCTTACCAAGCGGTCCAACGGCGCTGCGGCTGATGTGCCCCTGGCGGGATTCCCATATCACGCGCTGGATAATTATATCCACAAACTGGTGATGGCGGGCCACCGGGTGGCCATCTGTGAGCAGGTGGAAGATCCCAAGCTGGCCAAGGGCATCGTGCGCCGGGAAGTAGTGGAAGTGGTTACCCCCGGGACGATCACCTCCGAAAAAGTCCTGGATCGGAAAGCCAACCGCTATCTGGGGGCGGTAAATAAAGTCGATAACCTGGCCGGGTTTGCCATCCTTGATCAATCCACTGGCGAATTTTATACCGGCGAATGTCCCCTGGATAAACTGGCTGAAACCCTGCGCAAATTTTCTCCCAGTGAAGTACTGGTAGGTGAGATGATCAATATATCAGCCGATCGCTGGTACAACGATTTGAAGCCGTTTATCACACGGGTGGAGGATTGGATTCTGTCCCGGGATCAGGGTTACCGCCAACTGATTGAACATTTCAAAGTAACTTCCCTGAAAGGCTTTGGCTGTGAGGAACTGAATGCCGGCATCGGCGCCGCCGGTGCCTTAATCTATTATCTGAAGAACCAGTTAAACGCCAATTTGGAACACGTGGCACGACTGCTGCCGTCCCGTGAAGAGGGCATTATGGGACTGGATGGTTTTACCATCCGCAACCTGGAAGTTTTTAAATCCCTGGCTACCCAGGGCACACACGGCACCCTGGTAGATACCATCGACCAGACCATCACCGCCGGTGGTGGTCGATTGCTTCGTCAGTGGTTAAATCAGCCGCTCACTGACGTGGTACGTTTGGAACGGCGCCTGGACACGGTAGCGGCCTTACACGAGGCGCCGAACTTACGCCGGGAATTACGCGATAATTTACGCCATATTCCGGACCTGGAGCGGATTCTGGGACGCATCTCCCAGGGCAAGGCCGGTCCCCGGGATGTCTCATCCCTGGGGGTCGCCATGAACCTGATACCGGCGGTCCAAAAACTGCTGGGGAGCGCGGATGACCAGGTTTTGCTGGACCTGGCCGATGATTTTCCGGCAACACAAACAATCGGCGCCAAAATTGCCGATACGATTGTTGATGAGCCACCGGTCCAAATCAAGGCTGGTGATTTTATCCAAGCCGGTGTTGACCCGGAGCTGGATGAGCTGCGCCAACTGACCCGTGGCGGCAGGGAGTGGATTGCTTCCCTGCAGACCAGTGAACGGGAACGCACGGGAATATCTTCATTGAAAATCGGATACAATAAAGTTTTCGGCTATTATCTGGAGATAACCAAGACTCACCAGGAACGGGTACCTGAAGAATATATCCGCAAACAGACGCTGGTTAACTCCGAACGTTATATTACCCCGGAGTTGAAAGAATACGAAGAAAAAATCCTGACGGCCGAGGAAGAAATAGCTAAGATCGAGCAGCAGGTGTTCTCCACGCTTTGCGACCAGATCCTGGCCGATGTGGAGGCCATCCAAAAAAGTGCCCGCTTGTTCAGCCGGATCGACCTGTTAGCCGGTTTTGCCGAACTGGCCACCGCCAATCGATATACCAGGCCGGATGTGACCGAGGAAAAAATAATTGAGATTCACGCCGGCCGCCACCCGGTGGTGGAACAACTGTTGCCGGCCAGCGAGCGTTTTATTCCCAACGATACCAGGTTGGATGCGGCCACCAATCAGATTCAACTGATCACCGGACCGAATATGGCCGGCAAGTCCACTTATCTGCGTCAAGTGGGTCTGCTGGCGCTGCTGACGCAGATCGGTTCATTCATTCCGGCTGACAGCGCCAGGATCGGGATCGTTGATAAATTATTCACCCGGGTGGGCGCCAGCGATAATCTGGCCGGTGGCGAAAGTACTTTTCTGGTGGAAATGAATGAAGCCGCCAATATTCTTAATAATGCTACCGATCACAGCTTGATTCTGCTGGATGAAATCGGCCGCGGCACCGCTACTTTCGATGGTCTATCGCTGGCCTGGGCGATCACCGAATATCTGCACTCCAATCCCCGCGTGGCGGCCCGCACCCTGTTCGCCACCCATTATCATGAATTAACCGATTTGGAGCATTCGCTGGAGCGACTGGAAAATCAGCATGCCGCCGTGGAAGAAGTGGGTGAGCGGATCATTTTCCTGCGTCAGATTTTACCCGGCCCCGGTGATAAAAGTTATGGCATTCATGTGGCCCAGATGGCCGGCTTACCATCGGTGGTAATCAAACGAGCCACCGAGATTTTACGCTATAACCTGGGGCATGAAACGACAAAATCCGGAACCAGCTTGCCACCGGCAGCGTCCAATCAGTTATCATTTTTTTCCGAACAGGAAAGTGAACTGATGCAGGAATTAAGCGCGCTGGATATGAATAACCTGACCCCGGTGGAGGTATTACAGGCTGTGGACCAAATCAAGAAGAAACATGGCCTTTAATCCGCGCCGGCTGATAATCCCGGCTCTGCTGGTGCTGGTTTTGTCTCCCATGGAGGCCAAAAATCTGTGGGTCCGTTATGGCTGGCAGGCTTTTGTCAACAGCGCTGAAGCCCGTTCGCTGGCGCTGGGTGGCACACCGGTTGCGGCCTCCGGACGGGGGAGCCAACTGACCAATCCGGCTACCCTGGTTGCCGGCGATAACCGCCTTTCCTATTCCCACCAAAGTCGTTTTGCCGGCATGATTTCCAGTGATTTGCTGCAGGGTGTTATCGATACCCTGGTCGGTGTGCCGCTGGGTGTTGCGCTAATTCGCGAAGCGGTTGGACAAATTCCACACACCGCCAATCTACTCCTGGACTGGGGTAATGACGGTCAACCGGGAACAGGCGACAGCGGCGAGGGCAACGGCCTTTTAGACGAAGGTGAACGACTTGACCTGGAGCGTCTGTCGCATTTCAGTCAACGGCAGTTGGGACTGCATTTATCCACTGTGCGGCCAGTCGGTGCGGGCACGATCGGACTGGCGGTAAAAATTCTGCATCATACTCTCGATGGCCATGGCGGCAGCGGGATCGGATTCGATTTAGGCTATCAGCGCCCCCTGTGGCCCGGGTGGGATTTCGGTTTGGTGGTGCATGATGCCCTGACTTCCTGGTTAGTGTGGGATTCGGGTGCGGTGGAACGAACCGCCCCCGGCTTGTCAACCGGAATCTCCAACTCCTGGTCGTTCCAGCGGATCCCGCTCACCGTATTTATTGGCACTAATCTGTCGGTATATCGAGCAGGGGCCCCTGATTACGGTCGGAAAATCGGATCAGAAATTGCAGTTATAAGTACTGGCATTGAATTAATTTATGAAGATAAATTCAGCCTGAGATTTGGGCTGGATGAAACTGGTAATATTCGATCAGGGCTTGGTGTAGACTGGCCTGGTTACGGTTTCGATTATGCCTTTCGTTTTGAGCCTTCAGGATCTGGGTTTGGTCCCAGTCATTTCCTGACCTGCTCACTGGATCCGACCGTTCTTAGGAAAATCGGTCTGGTTTTCTGACGATAAAACGCTGATAAATCAATTGGTTATATTATGTGCAAGCATATTTGCATGTAATTTTGCAAGCTAAAGATTAATGATATTATGATAATAAGCATGACCGGCTATGGCAGAGGTAGCGCCAAATCAGCTTCACAGCAACTGATAGTTGAAGTGAAAGTGCTGAATGGACGCTTCATGGATCAGAAAATTCGCGGACTGGAAATATCCCCGGGCGTAGAGCTGAAAATCCGGGATAAGGTCAGGAAAAGCCTGGAACGGGGTAGTGTGACGGTTACGATTTCCGACGAATCCGGAACGAATGGTACCGGAACGCCCGCGTTCAACCGGGAGCGTTTCGAAGCCCTGGAGAAAATCCTGATCAATATCCAGCAGGAGTATGGCCGCCAGCTTAATTTGAGTGAAATAATCACCAGCAACGACATATTTGTCGAAAACGGAAATTCCGAATTAACGGAGCAGGCCGTTTTCTCGGCACTGGGCAAAGCGTTGAGCCAGGTAAATAAAATGCGTAAGCAGGAAGGCCAGACACTTGAACAGGATTTGCGGGAGCGGCTGAGAGAATTGAAAAATGCACTGGGAACCATTGAATCGGCGGCCAAAGACAATGCCGATAGCCTATTCACCCAGATGCAGCAACGGCTGAATTCCCTGGCGGCTGAACTGAAACTCGATCAGAATCGCCTCTATCAGGAAGCGGCCTTGCTGGCTGACAAATATGATATTGCCGAAGAGGTGACCCGCTGTTACAGTCATATTGAACAATTTACGGACCTGCTGGCCGCAGAAGAAGCAGTGGGCAAGCGCCTGAATTTTCTGATCCAGGAAATCGGC
Source organism: Fidelibacterota bacterium TCS56 (assembly GCA_001577055.1). Classification (GTDB taxonomy): domain Bacteria; phylum Fidelibacterota; class Marinisomatia; order Marinisomatales; family TCS56; genus TCS56. The sequence goes on along the minus strand of LSCG01000029.1, from coordinate 7,505 downwards.
CGCGAAGTGAACACGATTGGCTCCAAAACCAATATTGCCACTGTTGTGCCAAATGTGATCGGCATGAAGGACCAGCTTGAGAAGCTACGGGAACAGGTACAGAATATTTTATGACGAACTTCATCGCGATTTCAGCGCCATCGGGAGCAGGTAAAACCACCCTGTGCCGCGAGCTGCAGCGCAGACAGCCGGAGATCCAATTCTCCCTGTCTTCTACCACACGACCGCAGCGGAAGATTGAAACCGACGGAGTCGATTATAATTTTATCAGCCGGCGTGAGTTTAACGCTTTGATCACCAGGAATGAACTGGCCGAATACCAAGAAGTACACGGCTATATGTACGGTACACCCAAGGCGCTGCTGGACAGGGTAATCGCCAACGGCGAGCAGATGCTTTTTGAGGTGGATGTCAAGGGCGCCCTCTCAATCAAGCGCCTCCACCCCCATCGTACCATCACTATTTTTATTTTGCCGCCTGATATCAGCATGCTGCGCCAGCGCCTGCGCAATCGAGGGACTGACAACGAGCAGCGGATCGCCAAGCGCCTGGAACGGCTGGCCATGGAAATCGGTTATCGCGATCAATTTGATTTCGAGGTTATCAATGATGATATCGACCGGGCGGTGTCCGAACTGCAGCAAACAATTAAATCGCATTTTAAATAGAAGGAGTTGAAATGGCTGTTGAACCTATTTCAATCAGACAAATGGAAACACAGACCGCCGATGTTTATGAAGCGGTAGTGGTAATGTCACAACGGGCCCGGCAGGTTGCCCAGAATCGTGCCGCCGAGAAGGCTCTGTATGAACTGGATGACTTTACCACTGAATCGTATGACCAGATGATGGAAGAAGAATCCTCGGAATACGAAGAGAAGGATAAGGCCACCACCGTGGCAATCACCGAGTTTATAGAAGGCGATCTGAAATGGCGTAATGCCGATTTGGAAGAAGACCTGCTACCCTGACCAATGGCGGAAAATGCCACCGATCAGACAGCGGCTTTCCTGCGGCAGTCAGCGGAATTATTCGGTGATGAATTTTATTCCGCACCCCACGGGGAATCAGAAATCATGACCGAAGTATCAACCGGTTCGCTGGCGGAATTTGAACAGCAGATCAAGGCCTGCCAGAAATGTGCCCTGGGCGATACCCGCACTAACTTCGTATTCGGTGTGGGAGACCCGCAGGCCGATTTGGTCTGTGTGGGCGAAGCCCCCGGCGCCGATGAAGATGCTCAGGGCGTACCCTTTGTGGGCCGGGCCGGTAAACTACTGGATAAAATCCTGGCGGCTATCGATCTGAATCGTGAGCACAATGTTTATATTTGTAATGTGCTCAAATGCCGCCCGCCCAATAACCGCGATCCTTTGCCAGATGAGGTTGAATTTTGCGAACCGTACCTGCTCAGGCAATTGGAGTTGATCAAACCCAAGCTGATTGTGGCCCTGGGAAAGGTCGCCGCCAAAACCCTGTTGCGCCTGGAATCAAATATTCCATTGAAAGACATGCGTAACAAGCTCCACGATTATCACGGCACGCCGCTGGTAGCGACTTATCATCCGGCGGCTCTGCTGCGCGGCGACCGGTTCAAGCGGCCCACCTGGGAAGATTTTAAATGGATTCGCAGCCTGCTTAAAGCGGAATAGATATGGCTACCAAAAAAGAACAGGATTTACATCTTAACGTTCCACCCCATTCCCAGGAAGCGGAAGAGGCGGTGCTGGGCTCAATGCTCACCAGCCGTGATGCCGTCAGTAAGGTTCTGCAATGGTTGAATGACCAGCATTTTTACAGGGAAAGCCACAGTCGCATTTTCTCATCAATGATGGAATTGTTTGACGAAGGCGAACCAATCGATACCGTTTCGCTGGTGGACCACCTGAAGAAAAAGAAGCAGTTGAAAGCGGTCGGGGGCGCCTATTATATCACCGGATTGATGGAAAGTGTTCCCACCGTAGCCAATGTGGAACGTTACGCCAAAATCGTGCTGGAAAAAGCCCTTCTGCGGCGTTTGATCCTGATTTCCCATGATGTGACCAAAGACGCCTACGATGACAGCCGTGAGGTGGATGAAATTCTGGACCAGGCCGAACAGGCGATTTTTAACATTTCGCAAAAACGGATGAAGGGCGGTTTTGAACAACTCGAGCCGATTCTGCAGCAAACTTTTGAGCGCCTGGATAAAATCCATGCTACCCCTGGGTCGGTCACCGGTGTGGCCAGCGGATTGATGGATTTGGATGAAATTACTTCCGGTTTTCAACCGGGTGAGTTGGTGATTATCGCCGGACGCCCCGGTATGGGCAAGACATCACTGGCTCTGACCATGGCCCGTAACGCCGCCGTGGATAATAATACGCCGGTGGGGATTTTCAGTCTGGAGATGGCCAATCACCAATTGGCCCTGCGGCTGCTGACGGCGGAAGCCCGGGTTGACAGTCATCTGGTCCGGACCGGTAAATTGCCGAAAACCCAATGGCAAAATTTGGGTATTGCCGTCGGCAAACTGGCCGAAGCTTCGGTTTATCTGGATGATACCCCGGGAATCGGCGTACTGGAATTGCGGGCCAAGGCCCGCCGCCTGCTGGCTGAGAAAAAAATCGGCCTGCTGATGATTGACTATCTGCAGTTGATGCAGGGTCCCCGGGGGGTAGAAAGCCGGCAGCAGGAGATTTCGGTGATCTCCCGATCCCTGAAAGGTTTAGCCAAAGAATTAAATGTACCGGTGCTGGCCATCTCCCAGTTGTCGCGCGCCGTGGAGAACCGCAGCGACCACAAACCCCAGTTGTCGGATTTGCGCGAAAGTGGCGCCATAGAACAGGACGCTGACCTGGTGATCTTTTTGTACCGGCCATACATTTATTCTCAGGATGAGGAAGACCGGGGTCAGGCCCAGATTATCGTTGCCAAACAACGCAATGGTCCGACCGGAACGGTAAATGTATCCTTTATCGATCGTTATGCCCGCTTCGAGAATCTGACCGAATTTGCCGATATGGAAGCCGAAGTCCCGTTCTAATGCAAAACCCCATTGCCAGATTCGCCCCCCAGCTTACCGGGGAATATCCCAATCAATTCATGGACTTGTTTAATAATTTGAATATCCATGAAAAAGAGGATCCGGAGCGCATTAAAAAGATGCTGTGGGGTGCTTACTCGTTTGGCAGCCATTATCACGAGCATCAACAGCGGCAATCAGGACGACCGTATTTTGAGCACTGTCTGGCCGTGGGCAAAATTTTAGCCGGCTGGAATATGGATCATGTTACCGTGATTGGCGGCTTGCTCCACGACACGGTGGAGGATACGGAAGTAACGCTTCCCATGCTGGAGGAAAAATTCGGCGATGATATCGCCCGCCTGGTGGATGGTGTTACTAAACTGGGCGACATAAAATTTTCCAGCCGCAAGGCCAAGCAGACCGGTAATATCATGAAAATGCTGTTGTCGGTGGCCAAAGATCTGCGGGTGATCATCATCAAATTCGCCGACCGGTTGCACAACATGAAGACTATCCGGCATTTATCGCCGGTGAAGCAACGCCGTATCGCCATCGAAACCCGTGATGTTTACTCACCGCTGGCTCATCGTCTGGGTATGGCCACCGTCAAATGGGAGTTGGATGATCTGGTATTCAGCACCCTCAATCCGGCCATGTTCAAGGAAATTGACGCCAATCTGAAATCCACGTTTAAGCAGCGCAACCGCTATATTAAAGAATTTTCCAAGCCCATCAAGGATGAGCTGGCCATCCATGGGATAACCGCCAAGATTTACGGCCGCCCTAAATCACATTCATCGATTTACCAGAAGATGATCAAGCGGGGCAAGGAATTCGAAGAGATATTTGATATCGTGGCAATCAGGATCGTGGTTGACACCGCCGACCAGTGCTATCTGGCTATGGGCATCGTCCACCAGATGTTTGTTCCGATACCCGAACGGTTTAAGGATTTTGTGGCCAGTCCCAAAATGAACGCTTACCAGTCGATCCATACCACGGTGGTGGGGCCCCGGGGCCGGAAAGTGGAAATCCAGATTCGCACCCATCAGATGGAGCAGACCGCCGAAATCGGCGTTGCGGCCCACTGGCGCTATAAAGAGGGTGGTCAGTACAAAGCCGAAATTGATTCCCACATGCGTTGGCTGCGGGAGCTGGTGGATATTTTACAGGGTGAATCTTCCGACCCCAGCGAATTCATGCATCTGTTGAAAATCGACATGTTCAACGATGTGATTTTCGTTCTGACACCCGCCGGCGATCTGATACAATTACCGGCCGGTTCCACACCTATTGATTTCGCTTTTCAAGTCCATACCGAAGTGGGATTGCATTGCATGGGCGCCAAGGTCAACAAGGCTATTGCGCCGCTGAACACCAAACTTAAAAACGGTGATGCGGTGGAAATTATCACCAGCCAGAACCAGACGCCCCATTATGGCTGGCTCCGGTTTGCCGTCACTTCAAAAGCGCGCAATAATATAAATCGCCATCTGCGTAAAATACGTTATTCCGAATCATTAAAACTGGGTGGCGAAATTCTGGAGAAAACCCTGCGTCGCCTCAAACAGTACGAATTGGTCAAGCAGATCAACGAAAGCTATCGCAAACTGGGTTACAAAAGTAAAAATGACCTGCATGTAGCTATCGGTGATGGTACGATCATGATCCGTGATATCCTGAAGAAATTATTCCCGGCCGAAGTGGAACAGATCAGTGACAAGGTGGAGAAAATCCATGCGGATGACAGCTTCATTAACCTGGCGCGTGGGGCGGCCAAAGGGGTCAAATTGCAGGGCATCTCCAATCTGATGGTGACTTTTGGCAAATGCTGCAGCCCGATCCCCGGCGATGAGCTGGTGGGCTTCGTCACCCGGGGGCGTGGAATCACCCTGCACCGGGCCGATTGCGCCAGCCTGCCGCTGCTGGATGAGGATTCGGATCGGATTATTCCCGTGGATTGGGATGTGGGTAAGAATGAGACATTTAATGTTAAAATCAAGGTCGTCAGCCAGGATCGCTCCGGGATATTGAAAGAAATTTCCGAGGCAATTTCTTCTGAGGAAGTGAATATCTCCAGCGTGGACCTGCAGACCAGAGATAATATCGTAACAGCCTATTTTGTAGTTCAAGTGCGTGATATCAAACAGCTTGAACGTGTGAAACGTAGAATTTCAAAAATAAAAGGTATAGATTACACAGAAAGGACGGTTCGAGATTGAAAGCAATAACCTACACAAAAAAAGAGATCGCAAAACGGGTTGCCGAGCGGCTGAGTGAGACCGTGGACGGAACTTCCAGATACGTGGACGAAACCTTTAAGGTGATGAAAGACATGCTCTGCGAAGATGAACCGCGTATTCGTATCGAAATCAGGAATTTCGGAGTATTTGAAGTGAAGCCCACCAAAGCCAAGCCCCGGGCGCGTAATCCCCGTACTAACGAAGAAGTATTTGTTCCGGCCCATAAGAAAACCCATTTTAAGCCGGGCAAAATCATCAAGACCCATCTCAGTAAACCAATTGATTAATTGTCGATAACGATTCCCGATGGGACGTGTTCTGGGGATCGATTATGGAGCAAGGCGGGTGGGTCTGGCTTTATCTGATCCGCTGCGCGTGATAGCCTCACCCTTCCGCACCCTCACAGGATTGCGGGAGGGTGAATTATTTGCTGAACTGCAGCAGATTTGTACTGAGCAGGAGGTGGAACTGGTGGTGGTTGGTTTGCCGCTGGGAATGAAGAATCAGGAAACGGCCCAGACCGAAAATGTCCGTGAGTTTGCCGAACGGCTGGCCGAGGAAGGTTGGGCGGTGGAATTGGAGGATGAGCGCCTCAGCTCGGTTAGTGCCACCCGCTCGTTGATTCAGCAGAATATCAAATCCGGACATAACAAGGATTTGATCGACCGTACCGCCGCAGCCATAATTCTGCAACAATACCTGGATCGCACCGGCCAATGAATTTTCTCCGACAATTTGCGGATTGGCAATTGGCGATCATTAGCGGAATCCTGATCGGAGCCGCCTACCCGCCCTTGCCGTTAGGCTCCCTGGCCTGGTTAGGGCTGGTACCGCTGATCCACGCCTTGCGCAATACCTCACCACGTACTGCTTTCTGGCTGGCTTACCTGTCCGGATCGGTAGCTAACCTGGTTACCCTGTTCTGGATCGGGTTCAACTCCGGCGCCGGCCTGGTAATTGTCCTGGCCTCCATGCTGGGGGCGGTGCTGTACCTGGGAATTTTCTGGGGCCTGCTGGGACTTACCCTGGCCTGGCTTCACAAGCGCTGGCAGATTGGTTTAATCAGTTGGCCGTTTCTGTGGGTGGCAATGGAGTATCTGCGCAGTTTCGGCGCCATGGCTTTTCCCTGGATCAACCTGGCCGCCACCCAGATTCATTTCCTGCCCTTGATACAATCGGCGGAGTATTTTGGCTCCGATGGAATTGCCTTCTGGATTGTTCTGTTAAATGTCGGGTTCTATCGACTGCTTACCGATGGGTCCCGGCGCAGGTCAATCGGTACGATAATCTTTCTGGGGCTGGTAATTTTATTTGTTCAGGGCAGTTGGCGAATAAGGGTAGTCGAACAGAAGATGCAGGAAGAGGGACAGCCCTTTAAAGTGGCGCTGGTTCAACCGAATCTGAACCCCAACGAAAAATGGGAACCAGACAAACGCGAATTCGTCTTTGAACGCATGGATTCACTACTGGTGGCAGGCTTGGCGCTGGAGCCACAGATGGTTATCTGGCCCGAGTCGGCCGTTCCGGCCTATTTGAGGATAAACGGCTATCGCCGCAAAAAAATCAGTAACCGGATAACGGAGGCCGACATCCCGCTGCTGACCGGTTCGGTTGATAAGCAACGCAATGAGTCTGATGAATGGGACACCCACAACGGCTCGATTTTGATACGTCCCGGTGATGACCTGGAATTGTATCATAAAATCCACCTGGTTCCCTTTGCGGAATACATCCCTCTGTCATGGAAATTTCCCATATTAAAGAAATTAAACTTCGGCCAGGGAAACTTTGTGCAGGGAAATGATTATACCGTATTTGAAGTGGATTCCATCAAATTCTCAACCATTATCTGTTATGAATCCAGTATGCCGCGGCTGGTAAGCCGCTTCATCCGGCGGGGAGCGCGGTTGATAACTATCCAGACCAATGATGCCTGGGTGGGTAAAACTTCCGGTCCGTACCAGCATTTTGCGCTGGCGATCCTGCGGGCGGTGGAAAATCGCGTCCCTGTAATCCGCTGTGCCAATACCGGTATTTCCGCTTACATTGGCGCCAGTGGACGAGTGGAGCGCCAGGTTGACCTGGACGAAGCGGCGGTAATCGGCTCCACCAGTCTGGTCCCGGAGAAGGCCAGCTTTTATTCCCGACATGGTGATTATTTTGTATATCTTTCTTTCATCGTTTTCGCTATTATTTTAGGTTTGCAATGGAAAAGAAATTCAAATTAGCACTACTGATTTTGGTCGCTCTTCAATT
>LSCG01000026.1 GCA_001577055.1 Fidelibacterota bacterium TCS56 | reverse complement strand
CCCCTGTTTAACGCCAAACCATCACCAGTATTCACCTGTCTGCCCACATCAATCCACCCCTTTTCCACATCAAGTATCACCTTAAATGATATCTTCAGCAACGGGATTTCCGCCTGAATTTATTGTGTCGGGTTACCTCGTTTTACAATCTAATCCACAGGACATATAAATAATCTGTTTTTGATAGTTCTTCTAAATATTTTATTTTTAAAAAACGGTTGCTAAATCGTGGCATTTCAGCTAACGTCGTTTACTGGTTATATTTGGAAATCAATCAGCAACCGAAAATCATTTTTTCAGGGATTATATGAAGCTTTCTACGTCAAAAACCGAGTTGCAGGCCGCACTTCAGAAACTGTCCAAAGCCACGCCGGCCCGCTCAACACTGCCGATTTTAAACAGTGTATTATTTCAAGTTACCAATGATGGGGTTAATCTGCGGGCAACTGATCTGGAAATAACCATTACTCTGCCGCTGGAAGCCAGTATCGAAGAAGTGGGTGCTGCGGCCATCCCTTTGTCAACCCTGCTGGACATTACCAACGAACTACCTTCCACCCGGATTACCATTGCGGTTACAGCCCAGAATAAAGTCGAGTTGCGTACCGAATTAGGTGTTTATGATCTGATGGGGAAATCGGCCGATGAATTCCCCGCCGCTCCCGACGTGGATGACAGCCGGGAATTGACCATTACCAGCACGGTGATCGGCGCCTTGATCGACAATACGGTTTTCGCGGTCAGTAAAGATGAACTGAAACCGGCGCTTACCGGAGTATTATTCCAATTTGATGCTGCCAGCCTGACGGCTGTTGCTACCGACGGCCATCGCTTAGTGCGTTATATCCGCACCGATTACAGTTCGGATGACTATGCCGGCAACATAATCGTACCGCGTAAATTCCTGGGGCTATTGAGTACCTTTCTCAGTGAAACAGAGGATATTAAGATTGGCATCAGCGATAAACACCTCATCGCCCGGATTGACGGAAACATGATTATCACCCGCCTGATTGATGAACGTTTCCCCGATTATGAAAGCGTGATTCCCAAGGACAACGAGAAACGTCTGACGGTGGACCGGGAATCAATTCTGGGAGCTGTGCGCCGCGTTTCCATTTTCGCCAACAAATCTACCAATCAGGTGGCCATGCGCCTGAATGCAGAGAAGCAGATTCTGACTACTGAAGATCCGGAAAAAGCCTCCAAAGCCCAGGAAGATTTAACGGCCTCGTTTACCGGCGAAGATCTGACGATCGGTTACAACGCCAGCTATCTTAAGGATATTCTGTCGCATATTCATTCCGATAAAATTGTCATTGATCTCAAAACCCCGATTAGCGCCGGATTATTCTTCCCGGAGAATCAGGAAGAAAACAGCGACCTGACCATGTTGCTGATGCCAATTCGGCTGAATGATTAACCACCGGTCCCGCTTTACTGTATTTTTTCTTTTAATTCACTGATGGCAGTGCGCACAATTGCAATTAGGAATTTCCGTAATCACCACACAGCGGAATTTCAATTTGGTGACGGTATTAATGTGATCTGGGGAGATAATGGTTCCGGAAAAACATCCGTACTGGAAGCGCTATACCTGCTGGCTTACGGTCGCAGTTTTCGTACGGCACGTTTGCAGGAATTATTACGGACCGGCGCCGAATCGATGCTGGTGGAAGGGAATTTCCGGATTGCGGACCGCCAGTACAAAATCAAAGCCAGCCAGGTAGAAGACGGGCGCAAAAAATATTTTATCAATGAGCAGGCGGTAGTGGGCGCCCGCCAGTTGATTGGTCTGAACCCGGTGGTGGTACTTAGCCCCGAGGAACAGAGCATTACCAAAGGACCTCCAGCCCGGCGGCGAGCCTATTTCGACCGGGTGTTTTCGGTGGTTGCCCCTGCTTACATGTCGGCACTGGCGGGCTTTACCCGGGCTTTACGCCAACGCAATGCCGCCCTGGATCAAGTGCAACACAACCGAGCTCCGGTTACGGCAGTCCAGGCCTGGGATGAGGCGCTGGTTGAACAGGGCGCCACTATTTGGCGGGAGCGGCAGAGCCTGTTAAGTGATTTCCGCGTATGCCTCGCCACGGCAGTGAAAGAGCTGGCCGACCGCGACCTGCAACTGGCGATAATTCACACACCGCAACCACCACCGGATAAACAGGAATATCTAGACAATATTCAAACTGCCATAACCAATGATTGCCGCCGGGGATATACCACTATCGGACCGCACCGCGACCAATATGAAATCGAGTTTAATAATGCCGATCTTCGTAAATTCGGCTCGCAGGGAGAACATAAAATCTCGCTGGTGTTAATTAAAATGGCGGAAGCATTGTTTATTAGACAATACAGCGGGAAAACTCCCACGGTCCTGCTGGACGATCTGTTTGCCAAACTTGACTTTCATCGCAGTGACCTGGTATTGTCTGCCCTGGGTGAGGACATCCAAACGATTATTACCTCCACCGATTTAATCGACCTGGAAAAACACGGCGTGGACCTCACCACTCCTGGAAGCCGAACCTACCATTTGGAAAAACGCAATGGCTCAAAGTCTGCGATCAGTAATTAACCAGTTGCTGGAGAAGAACGGCCTAACAGCCGGCGTTAATCAACAGAAGGCTTTATTAGAATGGGAGGCGGCGGTTGGTACGACCATTGCCAAGAACACCGAGCCTGATCGGGTTGAACACGGAATCATCTATGTGAAAACCGCAACCCCGGCTTGGCGCCAGGAACTGATATTCAAGAAAAAGGAAATTATTGTCCGGCTGAATAAAATATTAGGTAAGCAAACGATAAAGGATATTCGGTTTATATGACTAAGGAAAAAAGCAGCGGCCAGAAATATAGTGCCGAAAAAATTACCGTCCTGAAGGGACTGGAAGCCGTCCGCCGCCGCCCGGCCATGTATATCGGTGATGTGGGCAAACGGGGACTGCACCACCTGGTTTTTGAGGTGGTGGATAACAGCATTGATGAAGCCATGGGTGGTTATTGTGACCGCATCAAGGTTACGCTCCACAAAGAGCTTCTGATCAGCGTGGAAGATAATGGCCGTGGAATTCCGGTGGATGTGCACAAAGGCGAAAAAAAACCGGCCCTGGAAGTTGTGATGACTGTCCTGCACGCCGGGGGAAAATTCGACAAAGGTTCCTACAAGGTTTCCGGTGGTTTACATGGCGTAGGCGTTTCGGTGGTTAACGCCCTGGCCGACAATCTGGTGGCCGAAGTGCACCGGGACGGGAAAATCCACCGGCAGGAATATGTCCGCGGGCGCACCACCAGCAAACTGGAAGTGGTCGGTAAAACGCGGCGCAGCGGTACCACTATCACCTTCCGGCCCGACGCCGATATTTTCAAAACACTGGATATCGAATACCATATCGTCGCCGATCGTCTGCGCGAACTGGCCTATCTGAACCGCAATCTGGAAATTATCCTGGAAGACCGGCGCGGAGAAGATAAAGTATCGGAAACCTTTCGATTCCGTGGCGGGCTCAGTGATTTCATAAAATTTCTTGATTCCAGCAGTCACCCGCTGCACGGTAAAGTAATTACGGTTGCCCGTCCCGAAGGAGATATCCCGATCGACATGGCCCTGCGCTACAATGACGGATATACCGAAAGCATTCTGACTTTTGTTAACAATATCAATACTATCGAAGGCGGTACCCACCTGTCCGGTTTCCGCTCGGCCCTGACCCGCAGCTTAAACTCCTACGCTTCGCGCAACAATCTGCTGAAAGGAAAAAAAGGCGAAGGCGTATCCTCTCTGGGAGGCGACGATTTTCGCGAGGGATTGACAGCCGTGGTTTCGATTAAAGTCCCGGAACCGCAATTCGAAGGTCAGACCAAAACCAAGCTGGGTAATAATGATGTAAAAGGAGTTGTTGATTCGACGGTGTTTGAAGGCATTCTGGACTTTCTCGAACAAAACCCGTCGGTGGGCAAGAAAATCATTGAAAAAGCGGTGCTGGCCGCCCGCAGCCGGCAGGCGGCCCGTAAGGCGCGGGAATTGATCCGGCGAAAAAGCGCCCTGGATGGCGGTTCTCTGCCGGGTAAACTGGCCGATTGTTCCAGTCGTGACCCCATCATCAGCGAACTCTACCTGGTGGAGGGCGACTCAGCCGGCGGTTCGGCCAAACAAGGTCGCGACCGGCGCTTTCAGGCCATTTTGCCGCTGCGTGGTAAGGTGATCAACGCTGAAAAAGCCCGCGTAGATAAGCTGCTGTCGAACAATGAAATCCAGATGATCATAACCGCCTTAGGGGCTGGTTTTGGCACAGAGCCGGACAGCGAAAAAGAAAAAACCGGAACCGAGTTCGATCCGGAAAAACTGCGCTACCACAAGATCATTATTATGACCGATGCCGACGTGGACGGCAGCCATATCCGTACCTTGCTGCTGACATTTTTCTACCGAAAAATGCCCGAGTTAATCACCGGTGGCCATGTGTATATGGCGCAACCGCCGCTGTATCGATTGCGTCGTGGCAAAAAAGAATTATATGCCTACGATGATAATGAAAGAGATATTCTAATTGAACGGTTAATCAAAGATACCAAGAGCCAGAAAGTTGATATTCAGCGCTATAAAGGACTGGGAGAAATGAATCCGGAACAATTATGGTCCACCACCATGGATCCGGAACGGCGCTCCCTTCTGCAGGTTACTATCAGTGATGCCGTGGAAGCTTCCATGATCTTCACCGATTTGATGGGCAGTGATGTTGAAGCCCGCCGCAAGTTTATTGAGAACAACGCCGAATTTGTCGTTAATCTGGATGTATAATCCGTCTCAGGTTTATTAATTAGAGGAAAAAAGTGGATATTGCTCGAGAAAATATTTTAAATCGTGATATTGTTGAGGAAATGCGTGAAAGCTACCTCAATTATTCCATGTCGGTTATTGTATCCCGCGCCCTGCCTGATGTGCGTGACGGGCTGAAACCGGTCCATCGCCGCATTTTGTATGGCATGAATGAGCTGGGTGTACTTTGGAACCGATCATCCAAAAAATCGGCCCGTATTGTTGGTGATGTGATGGGTAAATATCACCCCCACGGCGATTCATCGGTGTACGATGCGCTGGTGCGTATGGCCCAGGATTTCTCACTGCGGTACCGACTGGTCGATGGTCAGGGTAACTTCGGTTCCATCGATGGTGACAGCGCCGCCGCCATGCGTTATACCGAAGCCCGCATGACGCGCATGGGTTCCGAGATGCTGCGCGATATGGAAAAAGACACGGTGGATTTCATTGCCAATTTCGATGAAACCCTGAAAGAGCCGTCGGTCCTGCCATCTATGGTTCCCACTTTGTTGGTCAACGGATCTGAGGGGATTGCCGTTGGCATGGCCACCAAGATACCGCCCCACAATCTGACCGAAGTTGTGACGGCCACCATCGCCCTGATCGATAATCCGGACAGTTCTATCGAAGATTTAATGGAATATGTGAAGGGTCCTGACTTCCCCACCGCCGCCATGATTCAGGGCGTGGATGGCATAAAACAGGCCTATGAAACCGGGCGCGGCAAAGTATTGATGAGGGCGCGGGCAGTGGTGGAAACCAGCAAGCAGGGTCGCAGCAGTATTATTATCAATGAAATACCGTATCAGGTGAATAAAGCCAACCTGATTGAAGCCATCGCCGGCCTGGTGCGCAATAAACGGGTGGAAGGCATTGCCGATGTGCGCGATGAATCCGATAAAGACGGGATCAGAATCGTCGTGGATACCAAACGCGATGCTGTTCCCGAAGTGATTCTCAATCAGCTCTATGCTTTTACCCAGCTCCAGGACACCTACGGCATGATCTTGCTGGCCCTGGTAAATGGCGTGCCAAAAGTGCTGAATTTGAAGCAGATGATCCAGCACTTCATCGATTTCCGCCATGAAATTGTCGTTCGCCGCACCCAATTTGATCTTAATGTGGCCGAAGATCGGGCTCACATCCTGGAAGGTTTGAAAATCGCCCTGGATAATATTGATGAGGTAATCAAGATTATCCGCGGCAGTAAAGATGCTAAACATGCCCGCGAAGGGTTGATGAATTCTTTTGATCTTTCCGAGCGCCAGGCCCAGGCGATTTTGGATATGCGCCTGCAGAAACTTACCAGCCTGGAAGTGGATAAGGTCGTTGCCGAGTACAAAGAAACGATCAAGCTGATCGCAAAACTGATAGGCATCCTGGACAGTCGTGTCCAGCGGATGGCGATTATTAAGAGCGAACTGGAAAATATCCGCTCCCTGTATGGCGATGACCGGCGCACTGAAATCCTGCCGTTCGGCAAGGATTTCTCCATAGAGGACATGATCGCCGAAGAAGATATGGTGATTACCATAACACATAACGGTTATATCAAACGCACGCCGGTGGGGACCTATCGCAGTCAGCGCCGCGGAGGCCGCGGGTTACAGGGCGCCAGCGCAAAAGACGACGATTTTGTGGAACATTTGTTTATTGCCAACACCCATAACCACATCCTGTTTTTCACCGATTTGGGTAAATGCTACTGGCTTAAAGTGCACGAAATTCCCCAGGGCGGAAGGGCCACCCGGGGCCGGGCCGTGGTAAATCTCATCGGCTGCCAGCCTGGTGAGCGGGTGGAAGCCTTCGTCAGCGTAAAAGACTTTGATGACGAACATTATATTGTAATGGCCACCCAGAATGGCCTGGTAAAGAAAACAGTACTTTCCGCGTATGGCAACCCGCGCCGCGGAGGAATCTATGCTATCGATATTCGCGAAGGCGATCAACTGATTGACGCTCGTATCACCGACGGGGACAATGATATTCTGCTTGGTACGCATGAAGGTAAATCGATTCGCTTCTCGGAACAGAATATTCGCCCCAGCGGCCGCAAGACCATGGGCGTACGCGGTATTATGCTGGGTTCGGATAGCGACCGCGTGGTAGGTATGGTTATCATCAAACGTGAAGGTACGATCCTCGTGGCCACCGAACACGGTTACGGTAAACGTACCGATATTATTCAATACCGTGTTCAAAGTCGTGGCGGCAAGGGTGTAATGACTATGCGGACCAACGATAAAGTTGGAAAAATGGTTTCCATTATGGAAGTAGTGGATGCCGATGATCTGATGGTGATCACCAACCGGGGCGTGCTCATTCGTCAGCCGGTTTCAACGATCCGTACTATCGGACGGGTTACGCAGGGTGTGCGGCTGTTGCGCCTGGACGAGGGAACTAAAATAGCTTCACTCACCCGCGTGATTCACGAGGATAAAGAACTCGACGAAGATAAGGTGGAGGAAAAATCCGCCACCGCAGCCGAGGAGCCTGAAGCTGACTGATCGGGAAATACTGTCGGAGCGATTGCAGAAGGTTAAGGAGCGTATAGCCGAAGCCCGCAATCAGGCCGGATTATCCCAAGCGGTAGAGATTGTTGCCGTTACCAAGACCCACCCCCCGGAACTGATTGTGGAAGCCTACCAGGCGGGGATGCAGGTTATCGGCGAGAATCGAATACAGGAGGCGGTCGCCAAGTTTGCCCAGCTACCACCACTGGAAAAACTACAGCGCCGCATGATCGGCCATTTACAATCTAATAAAATCAACCACGCGTTGAATAATTTTGACACTATTGACAGCGTGGACAGCCAGCGTCTGGCCGGGAAACTTGACCGAAAAGCGCAAACCCGCCAGATTAAGCTGCCGGTTTTACTGGAAGTAAACACCAGTGGCGAAGCGGCCAAGTATGGTTTTCATCCCGATGATATTTCAGCCATGGTTGACTGTTGTCATCTGGAGGGGTTGGCGGTCGCCGGATTAATGACTATCGGGCCCCTGACGCGCGACGAGAATAAAATGCGCCGGGCCTTTGCCCTGTTACGCAATTTGAATGATAATATTAACCGGCAGCTCGAAGCCGATCACCCTGCCCTGGAAACCTTATCCATGGGAATGAGCGGTGATTTTCCACTGGCAGTAGCCGAGGGCAGTACAATGGTGCGTCTTGGTACGGTACTGTTTGGGCCGCGGAGACCGTTGCAATAGCATGCAACCGACCGTTTATTTCATCGCCGGCCTGGAAGATTGGGGTTTGTCCGTATCGGAGGGTAGCTCGATGGCCGGACACCTAATGGGCACTGTAGGCTCAAGCCAGGTTTTGTGGCCGGAAACGATTTCAGCTGCCTGTATTAATCCCCGGAATTTTGACGCCCTGGTTAAAAAGACAGGCGCCCATCGTATCATAATAATTGACCGTCTCTCCGGATGTGGCCAGGGAGTTGTTCCCATTAGCGGTCATATCAATAAGAGCGGGTATAATTTCCTAACCGCCGTGACGCCATATCAAGATTATCCGCGCTTTCCCGATCAAAGTAATCTTTACCAGATGCACTCGGACGAAGACAGCGTAACGGTGCAAACTGTGGGGCCGGAGCGGTTTTCCCAGCTTGGCCGGCCCACTGATTCCACCAACAACCCAGTCAGTGAGGCGTTGGGATTGGTGGTACCGGTATTTGCCTATCTTGGGGTGCCCGTTTGGGCTTATGGCAGCGTAAAATTCGATGGAAACTCCATCATTAAATTTCTCCAGACTGGTTTTTAGATACTACTTTTGTTGTTTTTTCCCTCGGGAAGCCGAAAGAAGGCGGCAAAAACCTTGACTTTCAAATATTTTATTGATACTGTTTTCTTACGAATTGAAATATAATCTTACAATTTGATGCATCCATACCAGCGGAGGAATTGGTATGAACACAGCAGAAGTGACGAAATCTCTATCTGAAAAGTTGGGGAGAACACAGGTAGAAACACGGCAAATCCTGGACGCTGCCGTCAATGTATTGGCGCAAGCAATCAAAAATGAAGAAGGATTTACTTATCCCGGGGTCGGTACGTTCGGTGTAAAGCTAAGACCTGCACGAAACGGCTTTAATCCGTCATTAAAACAAATCGTACGCATACCCCCGGCCAGAGCTGTTTTTTATCATGCCTCTACCGGACTTAAAAACCTGGTTAATCGGCAGGAGGCCGCCGATGAATAAGATCACATATCAGGAAATTGTCGATCGGGTGGTAGCCGAAACCGGGTTAAGCAAGCAGTCCAGCCATGATATACTGGAGAACCTTGGTGACGTCATTGAATTAGGATTAATGAACGATGGATATGTACGCATCAAGGGACTGGGCGCTTTTCAGGTCCGCAGTGTAGCCGCCCGCCAGGGAATCAATCCTCGTACCGGGGAACCAATCGAAATCCCGGCCCACAACAAGGTTGTTTTCCGGGCAGATCAAACAATTAAACAGTATTTAAACCCGACTGGGCACACCCAGACCCAAAATAACCAGCAAGGAAAAAACGAAACAATGATTGAGCGATTGAAAAACAAACGCATGTTTGGCTATGCCGCGCTGGCGCTGGCTGCGCTGTTGGTGGTAGCAATAGCCATAATTAATTTTGGTGATGAACCAGCCGCGCCGGTGGCAGCAGAAAATCCGCCGGGAGGCACGGCTCCGGTCATCGCCTCTGATATCGACGACGACGAAGTCGTCGCTTCCGTAGAAGAGGCAACTGCCCCTGTCCCGGAACCGCAACCACAAAAACCGGAGCCCGAGGTGCCGCCGCCCCCACCGCCGGCGCCGGAACCGAAAACCTATCAACTTGCCAAAGGCGACAATCTTTGGAATCTTGCGGCTGAACATTTAGGTGATCCCTATCTGTGGCCCCTGCTATATCAAGCCAATAGTGATATCATTGATAATCCGGATGTTATGCAGATTGGGCTGGAAATCACAATACCACAACTGGACGGAGAAGCGGGTAACTTGGCCGACAGCGACAAAGAAAAACTGGTGTCGGGTAATTTATTAGCATACAAGGTTTACCAGGCAGCCGGTAAAGAAGATGCCGGCGACTACCTCAAAGTAGCCCAGCAAATTGATCCCGGCGTTAAAATTCCTGCCAGCTATGCCGCACCGGATGACAATAACGGACTGGCAGCCGGAAAGAATAGCGGGAGTTGAACATAGACTTTTTCGTCGGAATTGTGGATAAATTGTTGTTTGTGTTCTAGGTTTGGCAATAGACCGGTACGGGTGATTACAGCCCGAATTTGACTTTGGCTAAAAGTCGATAACTGTCTGTGTAATTGTTAAGTAATTTCACTGCCTAAAAAGAACGCAGCGTATGAATTTGAATAAGAATGGTTTGTTTTCAAACCCGCTCACGTCGTGGAGACTGATTCTCCAGTTTTCTATCCTCCTGTTGCTGGCCGCTTGCGGTAAACAACACCCGCCCAGCATCGATTTAGTGATTAGTACCGCCGACGGCCGCAGCATCGAAGTTTATCCACGGCTGGCCGTAACGGCAGCGGAAAAAAGAAAAGGTCTGTATGACGATGATGCTATAAACCCATTCGAGGGAATGTTGTTTATTTATGGGTCCGATAAACACCTGACTTACCGTATGCGCGGCAGCCGCAACGACCTGTCAGTGGATAAATGCCGCTTTGCCCTGCAGATGGCCTATAATTGGTATCGTGAAAATGAGGTTTCAGTGGGCGATAAAGCTCTGATACCACCGGAAATCCGCAAGCTGAAACCACTGTTCTGACTAAAACCGATATAGTCAGGTCCCCCTGCCGTTTATGACGCCACCCAATTCTCGCATCGGGATTATTGCCGGGATATTGGCTTTTGCCTCCTGGGGTTTTCTGCCAGTTTACTGGAAGGCACTAGGTTCGGTTCCGGCCCTGGAATTACTGGCGCACCGCATTTTCTGGTCATTGGTTATGCTGTTAATCTATACCAGGCTGAAAACCAGTGGCGAAAAACTAATATCACCTGTACTGAATAGACGAAGCTTAACGGCCTTGTTATCAGCCAGCTTGGTTATCGCCACCAACTGGCTGGTTTACGTGTGGGCGGTTACTCACAATCGTGTACTGGAAGCCAGCCTTGGGTATTTTATTACACCCCTGTTTAATGTTCTTCTGGGTGCCGTTGTGCTGAAGGAAAACTTAAGTGGACGGCGGAAACTTGCGGTTCTGTTAGCGACGGTGGGAGTTGTGAATCAAATCATTGTAGTTGGCAGCACACCCTGGGTAGCCCTTCTACTGGCACTCTCTTTCGGGTCTTACGGTTTGATTAAGAAAAAAATAAATGCCGGAGCATTTACCGGCCTGACCAGAGAAACAATGTTGCTGTCAATTCCGGCTGTGGGCTATCTGTTCTATTTGGAATCAGGTGGCAACGGCAGCCTGTTCCATAGTTCCGGCTATATTTCAATCTTATTGATCGGATCGGGTTTGGTGACCGCCCTGCCGTTACTGTTATTTACCCGTGCCGTGCGCAGTCTGCCGCTTTCAACCGTGGGGTTTATTCAATACTTGGCCCCAACCTGTATGTTTTTTCTAGGTGTTGTGGTGTACAACGAAAGTTTTACAACTATAGAAATGGTAACGTTTGGCTTTATTTGGTCCGGTTTATTGCTGTATTCCTCTGAAAACTACCGTGTCGCCAGGAAACAGAACCTGCTTTAATCATCTGGGTTTGGGGTTTTCCGCAGCGCCTTAATGCGGCTGCGATGTTTTTTATCTGCCAGGCGCTTGGTTTTTTCTGCTCTCGGAATCGCAGTTGGTCTTCTGATCTTCGGCGTTTTTTGGGCGGCGGTAATCAAACCTTCTAATCGCTCGACGGCCGCCCGCCGGTTGGCTTGCTGGGTGCGATGCTCGCTGGCTGTGATAATTAATAGGCCGGTTTCGGTTACTTTTTTTCCTGCAATTTTAATTAAACGACGTTTTACTTCTTCGGTGAGTGTGGAATTATTGTGGATATCAAAGAATAGTTGAACCGTCGATGCCGTGCGATTGATTTTTTGCCCGCCAGGACCACTTCCGCGGATGAATCGAAATGACAGGTCCTTGGCTGGTACGGGATAATCTTTGCTGGTGGCGTTGTCCATCACCCGTTGATAGCCGTTAGTTCTGCCCGGATTTCATCGCTGACCGGAATGGCTTGCAGGGTTTTCATATTAACAATTACGAAGGTCACCAGGGCCTCAGCTACCAGTCGCCGGTCCCCGGTTTTAGCAATTACTTGTTTCAGTACCACACTCTTCCGGCCGATACGCTCCAGGGTGGTCTTTATCTCCAGTCGGTCTCCCATTACCGCCGGCCGCCGGTAATTAATATTAATATTTACGACCGATAAACCAATTCCTTGGCGATGCCATTTATCGCGATCAACGGTTTTGTCCAATAGTTCCCAGCGGGCCTCCTCCAGAAATTCCAGGTAGCGGGCATTGTTGACATGACCATATAAATCAATATGGTATCCGCGGACATTGATATTGGTGAGGGACATAGCTAACCTTTACTGATCATAATTGCAATTTCGGCCGCGAGCCGAATATTATTAAACGCCAGAGCGCGATTTGTTTCCAGGCTGCGCCCTCCGGTTAACTCGGAGATTTTTGCCAGTAAATATGGAGTAACGGCCGGCCCGGTAATTTCCAGTTGATCACATTCATCAATCGCGCTGTTAATTATTTCCGCTATCTCTGGATAGGGGATTTCCTTTTCCTGCGGGACCGGGTTGGCTATCAATAAGCCGCTGGCAGTTTGCAGCTCCCGGCTGCGAAGGTAAATTGCCGCAATTTCTGCGGTGGTTTCCACGCGACGCGGAACCGGAGTGGCTGAGGCAGACGAGTAAAAAGCCGGAAACCACCCGGTGCGGTAACCCAGCACCGGCACAGCCTGAGTCTCCAGATATTCAAGTGTAAGCGGTAAATCAAGAATGGCTTTGGCTCCGGCGGAAACCACTACCACTGGCGTTCGGGACAGCTCAATTAAATCCTGCGAGATATCGAAAGTTCGGTGCGCACCACGGTGAACTCCCCCGATGCCGCCGGTGGCGAAGACCTTAATACCGGCCAGGTGAGCCAGATGCATGGTGGCCGATACGGTAGTTGCGCCATCAGCTCCCGCTGACACGGTGGCGGCGAGATCGCGGGTGGCGGTCTTTTCTACTGCTTTATTCTTGGCTAAATGCAGTAACTCCTCTTCGTTAACACCAATTTTAATCCGACCGCTGATGATTGCAATTGTGGCTGGAGTGGCCCCGCTGTTATGGGTCAGCGCTTCCGCCTGCCGGGCAAATTCAAAGTTTTGCGGATAAGGCATCCCATGGCTGATGATGGTGGACTCCAGCGCCAGCACGGGCGAATTTGTATCTAATGCCTGTCGAACATCAGGAGAAAAATCACAATAATCCGCTAACATAGACCTTCTTTCAACTTGAAAATTGTGTTAATACCACTGTCAACTTAGGTGTATTTGAAGATTAAGACTAAGTTGATTCAAAAATTATTAG
>LSCG01000028.1 GCA_001577055.1 Fidelibacterota bacterium TCS56 | reverse complement strand
GATTGGGATAGTTCTGATGCAAGGCATATACATCCGGAACATCGGCGCCCTGATCAGTACCCAGAGCCTCCACATTGACGGTTATTGCCCGCGTGGCGGAAGCCACGGTGTCAATGCCGTCGGTGGCTCTCACCAGCCATTCACCGGTGATTTCAACCTGTGCCTGATCATTAAAGATGGCATCATAGAGCTCCTGGTTGGGAACAGAGGCGTTGCCTGCGGTTGTTCCGATTTCCCAGGTAACGGAGCCTAATACCAGTTCAAAGATGTAGGACACTGATTGTCCCGCGTCAGGATCGCTGGAAGGCTGCCAGGCGAATACTGAAGCCTGGTCCATATCGGTCAAGTTGACCAGCGCACTGAAGCCTGGCCCATATCGGTCAAGCTGACCAGCGCACCTGGGGGCGGCGATGCCAATGAGGGCAGCGTCGGCGGGGTGTTGACGGCGGTAACCATCTCATGGTTGGAACTGTCGGTATTGACGAACTCCAGTACACCCGGTTCATCAGAAGCCGGTACAATCGGCACGAAACCTGTGACGAAGTATTCATAGGTTTCGGCGGCTGTAACCATATCATCAATGAACGTGGTTTCTTCTATGGGTTCATCGTTCAGCACAACACCGTCACGCCAGATGTTAAAGCGTAGCGCTGGCGGTGTGGGTGTACCACAGATTTCCAGGAACCAGTCATAGGTGTCGTCTTGGAGGAAGACACCGGCGCTGTCATATCCGCTCAGACCGCTGTTGATGTCATCATTAGGATCATCGATCCGCAGCGGCGGCATCCAGATGTTAGCATCGAATGTCGAATAGTAAGAATCATCCAGTAATTCGACTGCTACTTTAAGATAGCTGGAGTCAGTCTGTTCGTAATCCAATCCGATCAGATCAAGCTCAGCAGCATAGTAATCATCTGACTCTAAGAAGTAATCGACGGTATCAGAAGCGATAACCGTTTGGGTTACTCCGGCCAGATCGGTGGAAGCCACAGTGATAAAGGCGCGCACCGTATCGGGCCATGGATCAGCCGTACCGCTGAAATACCAGATACCATGATGGACTGCTTTCTCCAGGGTCATCGGGCCAACCGGGAATTCGAACAGGGTGGCGATGGTGGGAGCCGTGTAGCCGGAGTCTGGTCCGTAAAATCCTGTGAACCAGCCGGACGGCAGCCAGTTGGAGTAGCAAACGTCGCGGTTGTCATAAACCGGGCCGGGTACTTCGCCCAGGGCTGTACGGTTCATGGTAACTTCGCGGGATACCACATTACCGTAGATCAAATCGTTGGAGCGAACCGCAGGTTCATCCCAGTTCAATTCGATCTGTCCCTGTCCGGCGGCGGCCACCAGGTTGGTGGGTCCAGCCAGACTGAAGAGGTCAAGATCATCAATGGCAATACCATTACCACCACCGGAGTTGTATCCTCCTAAGTGGAAGTAATAAACACCAAACTGGACGTATTCCATACCACCAACAATGTCTGTCAGGTTGCCCATATAGTCAACCCATCCGTCATTGTGGTCATAGGCGAAGTCTACCAGCGGTATCCATTTACCCATATCGACGCGAACCCACAGTTCGGCAATGGTAGTATTACCCGGAGAATCACCCCAACCTTGTTCATAGCCGGCGAAGCTGCCAATTGCAGAATACATATCGCTGGCGTCGATGAAGGGAGACAACAGCAAGGTTTCGAAAGTGTAGTCGTTACCGCGTCCGTCTTCAACAAAGACAAAGTCGGTATGAGCCGGGCATGTACCAATTACACCAAAAGCGGAATCGGCGGCGGCAGAATCGCCAACCACCCAGGTGATTCCATCGGGATTGGTGGTAAAGGCTTCCCAGCCGGCTGGCAGATCTGTCAGGCTTTCAAAATCGTACAAGCCTGGCAGCTCCTGGGTGACGGCACCAATCTTGGTGCTGACCACCATTACTTCACTTTCACCTTCATCATAGAGGGCGGTGACGGCATAATCATAGTAGTTACCGTCCACCACGGTGGCGTCGGTGTAGGTCAGATCGGTAGTCTCATTTAGCAGGATCGTCCCGTCAATCGGGAAAGGATGATCCTGACGAAAGACCTTGTAACCAATCAAAGACCGCGATGTATTATTGTTATACTCGTAAGTAACCGTGATCTTTTCTTTAGTCGAAGGACCTTTACGCAGGCCGGCAACACCTTCATTTTCGTTAACCGGTAAAGGGTCGTCCATATTAACACGCTGTAGTTCATAGTCTACTGAGCCGCGTGTTGCGGGAACCGCCCATGACAGGGTTGCGTCAGCCTCGTAGCGTGTAACCTCAAGGCCGGCAACGGGGGCCAGATAGAAATCGTCGTAGATGATTTCCACATTATCGAAGGCACCGCCCCAGCCACCGACGACAGAACCGTCGGATTCGAAGACGATCATCGGCACGAAGTAGGCGCTTCCGGTCTCAAAGACCCAGGAAATATCTCCTTCAAAAGTAATCCAACCTTCGGAGTCGCCGCTGTATTCGGCGCCGAAAGTATAGAAATACCCATCATCCAGCAGAACCGCCAGATTGAAGAAGTCCCAACCGGATTCGGTTTCGATATTGGCATCGACCCGGAAAATCAGGCTGCCATCATCGCGATTCGCCAGACTGATCGCTCCACCGGCCAGCCAGTAGGCGTAGTTATCGTTACCATATTCCAGGCTGTCCGGTTCGGGGAAGGTAAGCATTTGCGTTCCCGCCGCGGGAGTAACGGTATCAACGCCGGTATCAAAGGTATCGGCAATTGTAAACGTATTTCCTCCGGCGAAGATTCCTACACTACCGGAATCATCGGTGGTCTCGAAGCCGGTGTAGTATAGCAGGGTCTGGGTCATGGTATCGGGTACCATTACCAGGTTCTGCTCTACGGTATCGTCAGCCACGACGTCAACGTTGAAGCCAACATCATGAAATCCCGCAGCAGAAAAGCCGATCTCCTGTGGTCCCTCGGGTACATACTCCAGGAGATAATAACCGGCGGCGTCGGTGGTATCCACATCCCCTGTTACACTCGCTACGGCAACATCGGCCAGCGCGTTACCGGTGGCCAGATCGGTTACCGTACCTTCAACGGCGCCCATGGGCGGGGCCGGTTCGATTTCGAGACCGATGGCATAAGAACCGGTAGAGGCCCGTACGTCTAACCAATAGCCAACCAGGATATAATACGTACCTGTGGCCGGAATCTCAAAGCCCACAATGGCTTCACCGTCGCCGCTGAGACCGGAATCAGCCGACTCCAGCTTGACGCTGTCGGCGTCAAAGATGGCAATTTCGCCATCCAGATCGGACAGTCCTTCGGCGAACATGGCTACGGTTACCAGCTCATGGATCGAGGCGTCGAAGGTGTAAAAGTCCAGGTCACCGTCGGGATCAATACTGGCAACCTCAAGAAAATCACCGTCGGCGATTGGAAATGCAGTGGCCAGATTGTCGTTGGGTTCATAAAGATCATCATGTGGATGGGCGCCAAGCAGACTGAGATGATCTTTTGGCATTACATGCCATTCAGAATCATCGGCATCAGTTCCGGCAGACGCATCCCAATCCGTGTTGCCAATAAGAACAGCTGATTTACGAATCAAGGTATGATCTTTAGTTGCAGCGGATACACCGGCAACATCCCAGCCGGATCCCGGATCAGTTAGGTCGTAGCGACCGAAAAGATCAATTAAAACCGTATCCGTGCCGTCCATATGGAACAGGCCGCGTACGTCATCACCGTTGAAAGAGACACTATATGATGATCCACCAGCATAGGGATTTTGAATCAGCGTATCGGCTGCATCCAGGATTGGTTGATCTGCCTCGTCGTGAGCAACGACATATACGTCCTCGGGACCAAGCATGGTTCCAACCGGGAATCTCAATGTGTCGCTATAGGGATTACCATTGTAGTTACCCAAAACAAGATAGTCAGACAAATCCACGGATGCGGAGGTGGGATTATAAATCTCGAACGCTTTGTTATAGCTGCCACCTTCGATGAATTCTGAGAAGAACAGGCTCATCGGCGGCACATAAACCGGTGGGGTATAAATATCGTCCAGGTAGAAACTGTCATTGTCTCCCGTTCCCTGGAGATAGGTCCAGCGAATGAAGACATTATCAGAAGCCGGCGTGCCCAGAGACAGGGACTCAAAGACCCAGGCTTCATCGCTTCCACCGCCTACGACACCGACTTCGGTCCAGGTAGCACCACCGTCGGAGGACATCTCGACCAGACAACTGTCATCATTGCCAAGATCTGTTTCGTTCCACCAGAAATAAACATCGTGTGTACCGGTACTCAGGTCGAGGCGCTGTGACATCAGATACTGTGGCGGCGAGCCCCAGGCACTGAAGTAGAGCGACCATTCCCCGGAATGTTGACGATAGGTAGCAATGTACTCGTTTTCGGCTGTCCAGCCTTCCGGGAGTTCACCGTCAGGTTCAAACCCAAACTGAACATAATCCGCAGGAATAGCCGGCAGTCCCAGACCATAAAGCATTACCGTGTCCGGTGAAGATGCAGCGTCTGAAGTAATAACCAGTTCCGCAGTATCGGCAACTTCGGCAGTCGGATCGTAAGTGACGGTTACTTCAAGCGCTCCAGTGGGAACTACAACACCTGTGGTTACATCTGTTGTGAAAACCGGCTCCGACACTGCTATATCGGTTATGTTAAGGTCTGCTCCGCCGGTATTGCTAATCGACAGCACATAATCCGACGGACGACCGATGTGAACACCAGCAAAGTCAATATCGTCGGTGTTGGTTGTGAGAATAGGTTCAACCGGTGGTTCCTGAACAGTGAAGTTATCAACATAAACATTATTATCTTCATTATACACTGTTGTTTGACCGTAAAACCCAATCTTAACAATACCGGTATAAGCACTTAAATCTATAATAACTCTTTCCCCGGTGTTTGAAATCGGTGTCGTTGAGTCCCACAACTGAAGTGTATTAGCTTCTAACCAGTTTGCACCATTATCTGTAGAAATAACAACAGAAAAAGTATCATCTACACCAAGGGTTGCGCTGCCAGTTCCAGAATAAGTAGTGTACGCCAAATCGAACTCGGCTTGATAGCTAATTGTACCATCACCTAAATCAATAGGTGGTGTTATGAGCCAATGTTTACGTGTCGTACCATAAATATTGAGGCGAGCGCTGATTGTATTATCGGTGTTATTACCAAAATCATCGCCCAACCACCCATAATTTGTTGGGGTTAACTCAACTGTATCGGCCATCATACCGGTAAATTTGGTCCAATTTTCTGGGGGTGTATATGGAGACGAACCAAGAAAATCATTAAAGTTCTCAGTAAATGGAGGAATCAATGTTGGGTCAGCCATTGTAGTATATTCCCACACTGGTACCCCGGTCGCGCCACCATATGCATTATATGGAGTTATTGACCAGTAATAAGTAGTAGAGTACTCCAGAGCTGTGGGAGTGTAGCTGGTAACATCACCCAAGTCTGTTCCACTCTCAATGTTTGTTGGTGGATTATCCGTACCGAAACTTATATCGTATCCCGTTGCACCAAAGACAGCGTTCCACGTCATATCAATGTCGAGAACAACATCAGTTGCTGAGCTGTCAGGAGAAGGGTTTGAGGATACATCGGGAGGTGTTGGTGCGACGTAAATTTCTGGGCCAGCAATATCATCGAACCCAAAGTCATACCAACTACTCTCGCTGTAATAAACGTGAAAAGCAACATATATGTCTTGCCCAACATAACTACTTAAATCAATTCCACCTTGATTCCATTCATCGGAAGCTGAAGGTACAATGTTAGGATAATCGTCAACCTGAACAAAATCCGCAATCGCATCTGTGGCGGTGGATACCATTACCTCAAAACTGTTCTCATAGCTCGTTGACTCTTGTCCATACCAAAACGTTAATGTATCATCACCGGCAGATACAGTCAGTTTCGGTGTAATCAAATAGTCGTCTGCACAACCCATTGCTTGCGCACCATAATATCCGCTATGCGCCGGTATATAACTAAATGTTTGGTTGAAGGTTGTACCATCTGCATCATTATCAACAACGGTCCAACCATCGGGTGGAAATGTACCTTCGAAATCCTCTACCAAGGCTGCGCGCGCACTATAGCCAGTATGTATAGGTCTAGAAGCTTGCGCCTGATACAACTCAACTTCTGGCTCTATCAGTTGTTTCTCGTCCAGAGTAAGTTGTTGCCCATTCAGGAATTTCTGAAAGGCAATTTCTGCTTGTTTGTATTGGTCATCCCCTAAATCACTAGCTATTGTGAATGCTGAGAATGCAAATACTAAGGCAAACGTTAACGGTTTACGCCACATGTGGCCTCCTTAGGTTATCTGTTTGATTTTGAGACAAATTTATTGGCAGCGTGCCAGAATGGGGCATAATAAACCCCTCCCAAATGTGATTGCATGAACTCAATATATAAAGTAGTTCTTCCTCAAGTCAAGAGTTTGATTTAATTAATTCGCACCAGAATATTTCAGAGAAATCGCTGTGATCAAGCGCACAAATTTCAGTATTTGCGCAAAACGCCAACGACTACACCGTTGAGCGAAATTCGGTCCGGCGGATAGATTTGTGGGGGAAACCGCCGGTTGGCAGGCCTTAGCTCCACCACCTCGTCCCGACGGTAAAACGATTTGATGGTAGCGTCGCTGTTATCGATCAATGCCACCACCGTGTCCCCCTCACGGGGCCGGCGATGGCGGTTCACCACCACCAGGTCGCCATCGGCGATGTGTTCATCCTCCATGGAATCGCCCTGCACCCGCAATACATAGTGCTCGCCCCGGCCGATAAATTCCCCCGGAACGGTAACCGCCTCCGGATTCTCGATAGCGGCTATCGGCTGGCCGGCGGCCACCACCCCCAAAACCGGTAAAGTATTATCATCATCCCCCTCGATTATCTCGATCCCGCGGGCCCGGTTCCATGACTGGGCGATCACGCCTTTAGCCTTTAAGGCTTTAATATGTTTATAAACCGTACCTTTGGAATTGAAACCGAATTGCCGGGCAATTTCATCGAAAGTGGGCGTGTACCCGTGGTCGTTAAAATAATCCTTGAGAAAGGAAAATACTTCGGATTGTTTTTTGGTCAGGAACATGGCGTACAAAGATAGTACGCCTGTTTATAATCTTATGTCAAGGGAAAGGTTAGTTCCTGGCGCAGTTTTTTAACCAGTTGCCGGATGCGCGGTTCTTTTTTGCTGCGGGCCTTGATGTTACGGCAGGCATGCAGGATGGTGGTGTGATCCCGGCCGCCGAAATGCAGGCCGATTTCCACCAGGGGCGTCCCCAGGATTTCACGGCAGAGGAAAATGGCAACCTGGCGGGCCTCCACCAGCGGTTTTTTGCGGCTGGCGCTGACCAGGTCCTCTTCGCGGTTATTGGTGGCCTCCGCCACCCGCCCGATAATATCCTCGATGGTCAATTCCGACATGAATTGCTTGCCCAGGCGGTCCTTCACGGCCTGTTTGACCATGGCCATGTCAATCTCACGGTTGGTAAGCGACGAGTGGGCCAAAATGCGGATGATGGTGCTTTCCAGCTCACGGATATTATTCTTGATATGGGTGGCCATGAACTCCACGATTTCGTAAGGCAGACTCAAGCCGTTCTGCTCGGCCTTTTCCAGCAGAATCGCCACCCGCACCTCAAAATCCGGCGGTTGAATATCAACGGCCAGCCCGGATTTAAAGCGCGACAGCAGGCGGTCCTGCAAACCGCTCATTTCTCCGGGATAACGATCGGCGGTCAGAACAATTTGCCGTCCGGCCTGGTACAGTTCATTGAAGGTGTGGAAAAACTGTTCCTGGGTCTGTTCCTTGTTCTGAAAAAACTGGATATCATCAATCAACAATACATGGGCGCTGCGATATTTACGGGAAAATTCCACCGTTTTGCTTTTTTGGATGGCGGAGATGAAATCCATTGTGAATTTTTCGCTGGTGCAGCAGATTACCCTGAGATCAGGCTTGGTTTGGTGCAGGTGGTTGCCGATGGCATGCATTAAATGGGTCTTTCCCAATCCCACACCACCATATATCACCAGTGGATTATAGTTCGGCTGGCCCGGTTCTTCGGCCACCGATGTGCCTGCCGCCCGGGCAAACTGGTTGTTGTTACCTTCAATAAAACTGGTAAAAGTATACCGTTTGTTCAGTTGTGGTGGCTCATGGGTGGGGCGCGGGCGGGCAATCACCGGGGCGCCGGTAATGTCGGTGGAAGCCGATCCCCCATCGGGGGAAACCGTATATTTAACCCGCAGATTGGCCTGGAGTTTTTCACAGAGCGTTTTTTCGATCAAACCGGTATAATGGGTCTCTATCCACTCAAAGAAAAACTGGCTGGGCACTTCCAGGATTAACTCCTCATCGGTCACCGCAATCGGGTTGATCGGTTCGAACCAGGTGTTAAACGCGTGACCCGGCAGACTGCCGCGCAGGATTTCTTTGGCGCCATCCCAAAGTTTATCGTGTGTTATTAGAATATTGTCCACAAGTTATCCACAAAACTCCCACTATAAATTTAGCTCTGAAAAGTCATTGCAATCAAAGCCGTTTTGTGGAAAAATCACCTTCTCTGGCCAGCGCTTATTGCGGTTGCTCTTCATTTGTTGTTCGGAAGCGCTATTATTATTAGTTTTGCGGGCTTAAAACGGAGTAAAAATGAAACGGACATATCAACCAAGCAGAAGAAAACGCAAGAACCGTCATGGTTTTCGCGCCCGTATGGCCAGTGTTGGCGGTCGTAATGTGCTGCGCCGGCGCCGGGCTAAAGGCCGCAAAGTTTTATCGGCGTAAAAATTAATATTCTGCGTAAATCTTTTATTTTTTTAGACTGGGCACTGCGATCGCTAATCGCGGTGCTTATTCGTATCTATAAACTGTTTCTATCACCGGTAGTGGGCAGCAGTTGTCGTTTTTACCCAACCTGCAGCAGCTATGCCCTGGAAGCCTACCAGAAAAAACATTTTTGGGCGGCCACTACCCTGACCATCAAACGCCTTTCAAAATGTCATCCCTACCACCCCGGTGGGCATGACCCTTTATAGAATTATGGATCGAAATACTGTTATCGCTTTTTTCCTGATCGCCCTGGTGATCTTTTTATGGCCGCTCTACATGGAGTACGTCTCTCCGCCCCAGCCCTCCGACCAGACACCGGCTCCCGTCACTACCGAGCCTGGACCGCCACCGGCCACTACAAGTGAGCAGCCAGCCAGCAAACCGGTTGCAATCACCGAGCAGCACTCTACCCCTGTCAGCCCCGCCTCGGGCGGTGAGTTGCTGGCAGATGAAGCCCGGAACATTAACATCAACATCAATCATGATCTGTACCAGGCCCGGATTTCCAATCGCGGCGGGGGATCATTATTGTCATTTCAATTAAAAAATTACCAGAAGTATGACTCTTCGCTGGTTGAATTAATTTACCCGGGCAACCAGGCCAACCTGCTGCTGGCTTTCACTTCCGCTATCAGCGGTCAGAAAATTGTACTCGATAACCGCTGGTCTTATCAAGGCAGCCGACGGGAATATTCCGTGGGCGCCGAACCGGTTAAAATCACGTTTACTACCAGTTACAACAACCAACCCCTGACTAAAACGCTGGTTTTCCACCCCGGAACGTATCAAATTGACGTGCTTACTAATCTGGCCGGCGTCTCAAATCATATATCTCAGGGAAGTTATACCCTCGGCTGGAACGGCGGTCTCCCCGGCACCGAAAAGAACACCAAAGATGACTATAATTATTTCAAAGGATATGTCTACCAGGGCGATGACCTACACACTCCGCGGGCCAAATCAGAGCTGAAACTGGAGCGCTTTATCGGTCAAACCCGCTGGGCGGCTTTCCGCACTAAATATTTTATTACCAGTCTGATACCGGAAACACCGGCTTCCGCTGCCGAAATCGGCGGTTATGTGGAAAACGGCGAAAAAACCAAACGTAATATCTATTCTTTCGGCCTGTTCCTGGACAGCCAACACCCCAACTCCACCACCCTGTACCTGGGGCCGCTGGAATATAAACGGGTCAAGGGCCTGGGCGTCAGTCTGGAGCGGGTGATGAATTTCGGCTGGTCGTTTATTCGTCCGATAGCCAAGGGTGTTCTGTTTTTGCTCACCAAAATGCACAAGACCATCCCCAATTATGGCGTGGTGCTTATAATTTTCGCAATTCTCGTAAAAATAATTGTTTACCCCCTTACCAAAAAGAGTTTCCAGTCTACCAAGGAAATGCAGGCCGTTCAGCCGCTGGTGGCCGAATTGAAGGAAAAACACAAAAGCAATCCCCAGAAACTGAACCAGGAAACCATGAATCTTTACAAGGAGCATGGCGTCAATCCCCTGGGCGGCTGTTTGCCTTTATTATTGCAAATGCCTTTGCTGTTCGCCCTCTTCCAGGTGTTCCGTTCAACGATTGAGCTGCGCGGGGCGCATTTTATCTGGTGGATCAAAGACTTGTCCAGCCCGGACACCATTTTCTATTTGCCTTTTACAATTCCCATCTATGGCGATCAGGTCAGTGTGTTGCCGATCATAATGGGAGTATCCATGTTTCTGCAACAGAAGATGATGCCGACCCAGGCCTCCGGCCAGCAGAAATACATGTCCTATTTCATGACCGGCTTCTTCATGCTGCTGTTCAATAATTTCCCGTCGGGCCTGAATTTGTATTACACCCTGTTCAATATTCTGACGATTGTCCAGCAGAAGTATTTGACACCGGCGCAAAAACAGCCCGTCGTCAGCACAAAATCCAAGCCGAAGGCCGCCCGGGGGCGCTAACCGGCACGGAATGATGGTGGTGGCAACCAGCACAATAGTTGCCACGGCAACTCCCTTCGGACGCAGTGGCCTGGCGGGAAACGGTTGTAACCTGTTATAAAAACCCCAATTCTTACACCGGTGAAGACCTGGTTGAAATATCCTGCCACGGCAATCCGGTAATCGTTGATAAAATTATCCGCAGCGCCTGTGATTTGGGGGCACGGATCGCCGAACCGGGAGAATTTACCCGCCGGGCGTTTATTAATGGCAAGCTTGATCTTGTGCAAGCTGAGGCTGTCGCCGGATTGATTCATGCTCAATCCACCCACAGCAGCCGGGCCAATTTGCACCTGTTGAAAGGTGAATTATCCCAGAAGCTTATTGACCTGCGCCAGCGGATAATTCAATTGCTGGCAGGGATTGAGTTTGAGCTGGACATCTCTGAAGATGACCTGGATCCTGAGCTGGTACCGCGATCGGTTGGAATAATTGAAACCCTTATATCTGAAGTATCTTATTTATTATCAACTTATTATCAGGGTAAATTATTGAATAGCGGCGCCCGGATCGTGATTGCCGGGAAACCCAACGTGGGAAAATCCACCCTGATGAATGCCCTGGTCCAGTCGGAAAGGGCAATCGTATCCACTACGCCTGGAACCACCCGCGATACTATTGACGCCACCATAATTATTGACGGGGTGCCGCTGACGCTGGTGGACACCGCCGGACTGCGCGATACCGGCGAAGAAATTGAACTGGAAGGTGTTCGGCGCACCCGCGACCAAATAGCAACCGCTGATTTAGTCCTGGTTTTGTTTGAACCCACCGACAAATTATCGACCGACAGCCTCAATTTACCCGGTCCAACTAAAATAATTCCAATAATTAACAAATTTGATACGGTTCCACCCTCCCGGCGTTCCGGTTTGGCTGCCGGTGACGATGTGCTGATGATTTCGGCAATCAACAAGGCCGGGATTGACCAGGTTCGCGCCACTATTAAATCAACCCTGAAATTAAGTGTCCCTGATTCGGCCGAGATTCTGTTAACTACCAACCGTCAGCACCGCGCCTTGACCGACTGCAAGCGGGCGCTTTCTTCCGCCGTCCAACATTTACAGGCGGCCCAGGTTCCCTTCGAGCTGGTTGCTGTCGATTTGCGCGACGGTCTTTCGGCTATTGACCGCTTGTTGGGACAAACCACTGCCGACGATATTCTTCAACATGTTTTCAATAAGTTCTGTGTCGGTAAATAATATTGTTCCACGTGAAACATGGCTGAGATATTTCAGATAATTGTGGTTGGCGGAGGCCACGCCGGAATTGAGGCGGCTTTAGCCGCCGCCCGGCTGGGCAAGAAAACGGCTTTAATTACAATGGATACTCGTGCTGTCGGGCGCGCCTCCTGTAATCCGGCCATCGGCGGACTGGCTAAAGGTCAGATGGTCCGCGAGATCGATGTTCTGGGCGGCGTTATGGGGCTGGCTGCCGATGATGCCGGCATTCAATTTAAAATCTTAAACCGCTCCAAGGGCCGCTCGGTCTGGTCGCCCCGTGCTCAGATTGACAAACGACGCTATGAGCATTATGTAAATCGAGCTCTGGCAGCGGAAGACAACATCCGGATAATCGAAGGTGAGGCCGTTGATTTAACAATGAAATGCGGGCGCTGCCGTGGCGTTATTCTGGCGGATGGATCCACGCTGTCATCCCAGGCCGTGATTTTAACCTGCGGTACTTTTCTGAACGGACTTATCCATATTGGTGGTCGTAAAATCCCGGCCGGCCGCATGGGTGAGTATGCCGCCGCGGGACTTACAGAAGCCTTGACCGCCCTGGGGTTCGTCTCTGGTCGCCTGAAAACCGGTACGCCCCCGCGGATATTGCGCGATTCCATCGACTGGAGCCAGTCTTCGGCCTTTTATGGCGACGATCGCCCCACTCCTTTTTCATACCGTACACAGCATTTCGATCCGCCTAACCACGCCTGCCATACGGTCCAGACCAATCAAACCTGTCATGATATTATTCATGTAAACAAGGAACGGGCGCCGTTGTTTTCCGGCGACATCAATGGCGCCGGACCGCGCTACTGTCCCTCCATCGAAGATAAAATTTATCGCTTTGCCCACCACGCGTCGCACACCCTTTTCCTGGAACCGGAGTGGGAAAATTCAGAGCAAATCTATGTGAACGGCTTCTCCACCAGCTTACCGGAAGACGTTCAGATGAAGGCGCTCCGCACGGTGCCTGCATTGAAAAATGCCGTTTTTTTACGTCCGGGTTACGCGATTGAATATGACTTTTTCCCGCCCTCCCAGCTTAAATCCTCCCTGGAAACCAAGCTAGTACCCGGTCTGTTTTTAGGCGGTCAGATTAACGGTACCTCCGGATACGAAGAAGCCTCCGCCCAGGGTTTAATCTGTGGAGTTAACGCTGCCTGTTATATCGAGGAATGCCAACCGTTGGTATTGGGCCGGGACCAGGCTTATACCGGTGTACTGATCGACGATCTGATTACCAAAGATACTTTAGAGCCCTACCGTATGTTTACTTCACGGGCAGAATATCGCTTGCTGTTGCGCTATTCCAATGCCGATCGCCGTTTAATCAATATCTCCAGAAAATTCAATTTGATCGATGATCCTACCTACGACTACCTTCAGCAAAAACTGGCTTCCACCGATCAATTATCACGGGCGCTGGGTCATAAAATTAAACCGGCGGAAATCAATCAGCGACTCGACGAGGCCGGCGAATCAACCGTTACCGAAGCAACCAGCGGCTCCCGTCTGCTGAAAAGACCGGCGATCACCGTCTCCATGCTGCCTGCCCGAATATTTGACGATGTCGATCTGGGGCGCTACACCGCCGGTATCAAAGATGAGATTTATGCCGAAGCCGAAACTGCAATAAAATATGCCGGATATATCCAACGACAGAAACGGCAGGTTGAGAAACTGGCCGCCCAGGAGCAAGTGCCTATCGCGCCGGACTTCGATTTCTCCGCGATTAAGTCCATCTCCAATGAAGGACGGGAGAAGTTGATTCTGGTCAGGCCGGAAACCCTGGGTCAGGCCATGCGCATCTCCGGTGTAACCCCCGCCGACGTAGCCGTTCTCGCGGTGGTGCTGGCGAGGCCGGCATGAGTGTTTCACGTGAAACATCCGTCAGTCTTTCGGTGTTACTTGACCGGATATCCGGTCTGGGTTTAGTCCGTGGATTACTAAATCAAAGTGATATACGATATTCCGGTTTAACCGCCTCCTTTTTGTCGCTGGTGATTCTGGCGTTAAAACGGTTGGCTGGCAATCCCCTTCTGTGCCTGTCTGACGACAGCTTTGATAATGAAGATTTATTTCTCACTGTATTAAATCTGGCCGGTGATGGCGCTCTGTATTTCCCTAAACCAGATTCAGCCGAGGGTGTTCTGCCGGGATTCTATCAGGAATGGGAACGCTATCACCAGGAAACTGTCCAGGCCCTTAAGCCGGATTTTAACGGGATTGTATTTAGTGACCTTCATACCGCCCACCAGCCGCTGATCGATGAAAATCCACAGAAAGCAGTTCAGTTATCCGTCGGAACAGAATTGAATCTTGGTGATCTCCTGGCTGCTCTGGACAGTTGGGGTTTTGACCGGGTTGATCATGTTCATACACCCAAAACATATGCTGTCCGCGGCGGTATTGCGGATGTTTTTCCCCTGGCCTCCAGTCTGCCGGTCAGGTTGGAATTATTTGGTTCCGAAGTAGAATCGATTCGCTATTTCAATCCTGTTTCGCAGCGTACGACCACCACCTTAAGCGGTATCGAACTTCCACCTCCTTCCGGTGGGGGCAGCGGACCGAAAATATCACTGCGCGCCTCACTGCCCGAAAAAGTACTCACCGTCTATCTTTCCAAGGATGAGCGTGGATTTTCCATCAATACGTCAGCAGAACCGGCCCGTTCCGCTTTCATTAATTGTCCGGCCAATGTCGTCGGCCGGCAGCCAAATGAAGTTAAACAGGAACTGCTTGCTTCCGCAGTGGAGACGACCGGTGGAAATGTCTTTCTATTCACAGAAAACGACGGACAAATAACTGCCTGTAAAAATAAACTGAATGCCCGGGTGCAATATATAAATTGCCCTTTGCAGCTTGGCTTCAGCCTGCCGGAGAGTAAACTGGCAGTTTTCACATACGCGGAAATATTTCGAGCATCCGCCAAAATTAAGCGGCGCTGGGCGCCTAAACTTGAAAAAGCGGGCCATCAAAAGATAAGCTCTTTAGAATCAATCAATTGGGGTGACTTGTTGGTCCATCGGGATTTCGGAATAGGCCATTATCGCGGATTATCGCTGGTGGACAACCGGACTTTTGCTCAGGAGTGTATCAAGATCGAATACGCCGATAACGGCGTCGTGTATGTGCCGGTGGATAAATTCGAGCGGGTGCATAAATATATCCCGGCCGGGGACACATTACCGGCCATTTCGCGTCTGGGAACGGCGGCCTGGGAGAAACAAAAACTCCAGACCCGCAAATCGGCCGCTAAAGTAATTGAAGAATTAGTGCGGTTATACGCCGCCCGCAATCAGCCGCGCGGATTCACCTATCAGGCTGATAATGAATTACTCGGTGAACTGGAGGCCTCGTTTCCCTACGATGAAACCCCCGACCAAGCCGTGGCCATAACCAATACACAATCCGATTTTACCCGCGATAAACCAATGGATCGTTTGATTTGCGGCGATGTGGGTTTTGGAAAAACCGAGGTCGCCCTGCGGGCCGCCATGTACGTGATCAGCAGCGGATTTAAGGTGGCCTTCCTGGCGCCCACCACCGTGTTGGCTGACCAGCATTATCTAACCGTAAAAAATCGGCTGGAACCACTGGGGGTGCGCGTCGCCCTGCTGTCCCGTTTTCGTACACCCACCCGGCAAAAACAAATTCTGGCATCAACGCTTGATGGTGCCATTGATATTATCGTCGGCACTCATCGCCTGTTATCGCCGGATGTGGAGGTTCCCCGGTTAGGTCTGTTGATCGTTGATGAAGAACATCGTTTTGGCGTACGCCATAAGGAGAAAATCAAACAACTGAAACGGTACGTGGACGTTTTGACGCTCACGGCTACCCCAATTCCGCGGACACTGCAGCAATCGCTGATTGGCGTCAGGGACATTAGTAAAATCGAAACTCCGCCCAAAGAACGATTACCCATTCGCACTTCAGTCAGTTATTTTAACTGGGATAAAATCACCGCCGCCCTGCAGCGTGAATTGAATCGCGACGGCCAGGCCTTCTTCCTGCATAATAATATTGAAAATCTGCCGTTTTACCGGGATAAACTTCAGCAAAGTTTTCCCAATCACTCCGTGGCGATGGCCCACGGCCAGATGACCAGCAAGGTCCTGGAACGCACCATGCTGGATTTCTATGACGCTAAAATTGATATTCTGGTATGCACCACCATCATAGAGTCCGGTCTGGATATTGCCAACGTTAATACGGTAATCATTAACGATGCCCATCGTTTCGGGCTGGCGCAGACTTACCAGATTCGCGGGCGGGTGGGCCGCAGCAACCGTCAGGCTTATTGTCTGCTGGTTATCCCGAAAAAACTTAAAATCACCAAGAATGCCTACCAGCGACTGAAGGCCATCGAATACTATTCCAACCTGGGGTCGGGTTATGATATTGCCCTTAAAGATCTGGAGATACGGGGAGCCGGCAACCTCTTCGGTTTTGAGCAAAGCGGTCAGATTGCCGCCATCGGATTTGATCTGTATTGCCAGATATTGAAAGAAGCGGTGGATGAGGCCCTTGAACGACCAGCCACTCCACAAATAAAACCGGCGCGCATTATTTTTGACGGTGATGCCTTAATTCCCGCTGAATATATGGATGTGGTCCAGGACCGCCTTCTTTTCTATCAGCGACTGGGGGAAGTGAACGATTCGGCTGAATTGAAAGAAATCAGGGAAGAAATCCGCGATCGTTACGGAAGAATACCGCCGTCGGTGGAAAGTTTATTCTATATTGCCGGCTTACGGATCGGCTCCTTGGGTAGTGGCCTGATGGAGCTGCGCGTGGAAGAAGCGGCCGTTAAAGGAAAGATTGGCAATCACAACCAGTTTAGTGATCCGTTGGCGCTGATGGCCTCCCTGGAAAAAACCCTGAAACAATTCAACCGGCCCTACCGTTTCGGAACCAGTAAACAGGGAAATTT
>LSCG01000027.1 GCA_001577055.1 Fidelibacterota bacterium TCS56 | reverse complement strand
CATATTATTCTCAAAAGCGATGTGGCCCAGATGCTGCAAATGACCTTGATTCAGCAGCGCATCGATCCTCAAACCAATCCTGAACAAGTCATCAAATTGCAGGATGAAATTCTCCAATCGATGGTCGATCAGAAAATCATCCTCGAAATGGCCAAGCTGGATTCGATCGAGGTTAAAGACAAAGAAGTCGCAATGGCCCTCGATCAGCAGATCGAAAACATGATCGCCCAAGCCGGCAGCGAAGCGCGCGTGGAAGAGGCCATGGGACAGTCGATAAAATCCCTGCGCCGGGAATACCGTGAAGACATGCGCGACCGTCTGATAACCGAACGTTACCAGCAGCAATTAATTTCCGCCGTGATGGTGAGCCGCCACGAAGTCGAATCCTTTTTCACCGAATACCGCGACAGCCTGCCGCCCTTTCCCACTCAGGTCCAACTGTCGCATATTTTACTGCTGGTGGAAGCCGGTCCCGCAAGCCAGGCAGCCGCGGTACAGCAAATCAACGCCCTGCGGGAAGAAATCGTGGCCGGCGGTGATTTCGCCAGTCTGGCGCAGGATTATTCCATGGATCCCGGTTCGGCCGGCAAAGGCGGTGACCTGGGTCTGGTGCGCCGGGGCAGCCTGGTGCCGGAATTCGAATCGGTGGCCTTCACTCTTCCGGAAATGGAAATCAGCGAACCGGTAAAGACCCAATTCGGTTACCACCTGATTCAACCCATGGAACACCAGGGTGAAAAAATTCGCGTACGCCATATTCTCATTACGCCCGAGGTTACGGAAGATGATGATTCACGCGCCTATTATTCCGCTTCCGATTTACGGGATTCAATTAAAACCTATGAAGACTTTGTCGTTATGGCTAAAAAATATTCCCGCGATGACGAAACCCGTGCGCTGGGCGGTGACCTGGGCTGGGTTAATCCACAAGATTTCCCCATTCCCGAGGTGGCAGAGGTAATTAACTACCTGGAACTTGGGCAATGCAGCCCGCCGGTTAAAACCAGTTTTGGCTATCATTTATTTTGGATCAAGGACATTAAAACCGGCGGTCGCCCCAGCCTTAAAACCCACTGGCCCGACCTGGAACAGATAGCCCTTAACAATAAGCAAATGGATTGGTATCGTGATTGGATAGCCGAAGCACGGCAAAATTTCTACATCCAGATCATG
>LSCG01000025.1 GCA_001577055.1 Fidelibacterota bacterium TCS56 | reverse complement strand
TTAATACATAACCAGAAATTATTCGGCCGCCCGGCGGTTGTTCGACCGGCCCCGACAAATAGCGCTGAAAACGGCTCCTCGTTTCACCAGACCGCAGCACAGTTATTACTGTACCTTAAATATATATGAATAACTTACCATTAATGGTAAGTTACAGATATGAATATCAACAGACTGCGGCAGAAACTGGCAGACCGGCCCTTCTTCGAAAGCCCGGAATTAGCCGCCTTATTCGATCAGCCGGAGGCGGCGGTCCTGCCCAGGTTATCCCGTTGGGTACAGCAGGGAAAGCTGATTAAGCTGCGGCGCGGCAGGTATTTACTGCCCCCGCAATACCAGCGCCGCCCGGCGGCGCCTGAGTACATCGCCAATTACCTTTATCGTCCCTCGTATGTGAGCATGTATTCTGCACTTCAGTATTACAACCTGATTCCCGAAACTGTGAATCTGTACCAGTCGATTACCACCCGGCAGACTGCCTTCTGGGATACGCCTGCAGGTCGCTTCCAATATTTCAGCACCGGCCCGGAGCGGTTTTTCGGGTACACCCCAACCCGGCTGGGGAATACCCGTCAACAAACCGCCCTGATGGCCGATCCGGAGAAAGCCTTGATTGATGTCTGCTATTTTACCAATGGCGATTGGACCTCCCGGCGCTGGTCGGAGTTGCGCCTGCAGAATTGCCACCTGATCAACCGGGATAAATTGCTTGAATATGCCACGCGAATGAACAGCCGCAAAATCGATATTGGTATTAAACAATTAATCAATTTTACCGACCGGAGTCAGTAACATGAAAAGCCAGGCCGAAGCGCTTATCAGGGAAGCCGCCACTCCCGCGGAAGCCCGTCAATTATTACGGGAATACTTGCAACATGTCATCCTGCGCCAGTTGTTTGAGCAAAAGGTACTCAGCAAATGGGTATTCCATAGTGGAACCGCCTTAAGGATAATTTATGGTGTCAATCGCTATTCCGAGGATCTGGATTTTCATCTGCCGGCCCCAGACCGGAACTTTTCAATGGAAACTACAATCACAAAACTGGTTAAAAATCTGGCGTTGCAGGGTTACCGGATTTCCGAACCAGCAATTGCGAACCGGACGGTTCAATCGGTTTTTATCCGCTTTGAGAATCTGCTCTCCGAACTTGGACTGACCGGGCAATCCAGCCAAAAACTGAGCATTAAAATTGAAATTGATACCAATCCGCCGGCTGATTTCACGACACAGACAAAATTGATCAATGTATATTTCCCATTCAGCCTGGTAATACATGAACTGCCTTCGTTTTTGGCGGGCAAACTGCATGCGATTCTTCAACGGTCATATCCCAAGGGCCGTGATTATTATGACCTGATTTTCCTGCTGTCCCGCCGGCAGGCATTGGAACCAAATATTTCCTACCTGCAAAATGCTTTACGGCAAACCGGTTATGACGGACCGGTTATCACAGCGCAAAACTGGCGCGCCGTAATCGCAGATAAAATCGCCGGCATTAATTGGAAAGATGTGGCAGCCGACGTGGAACCCTTCCTGCCTACCCCAGCGGACATGCAACTGATGGACCGGCAAATCTTAATCAATCTGTTGAATTAAAAATCGATTTATAACCCCACTACTCCAGCCCTCCATTCCTCCATCACTCCATCACTCCGCCACCCAATTCTCCATTTATAAGTTCTTGATTCAGTCCACCGAAGGAATTATTTTGCCCGGTCATGCGCAGGCTGATTATAATCATATTTTTATTTCTGGCGGGAAATATTAGCGCCCAATCCGGACAGGCGGAAGTCGATTCCCTGCTGTATATGGAATCATTGATTCAAAAATATGAGTCATCCCCCGACCGACGTTACGCCCGCGGTTACCGGATGGACCGCATCTTCCGGCGCAGGGAATTTCACCAGCCGGTGACCTTGATTCCGCTGGAGTTGCATTATGGAATTAATCTGTACGGCGGGGCCGGAAAAAACCTGAACCGGATGCCCGGCGGATGGATGCTTACCGAAGAAAATGCTCCCTTATTACAGAGTTCCCAGATCGATCGCATCAGCCAGCAATTCGACCTTGATTTATTCAAGACCAATCTCAGTCATCTTATTCTGGGCGTCAGTTGGCTGGATATCAACACCGGCCTGAATCTGACTTACAGCTCGGTTTTCGCCCCCACCACCCTCCCTTCCGGTCAATGGAGCGCAATCAATGCCAACTGGGCCACCGATGATAAAACCTTCAACCCGCGCCTGTTCGGGGCCGGGATCAGTAATTCGGTTATCGTGCAATTCAGTGAATGGTGGTTCTTAAATCTGCGTTACACTTACGGTCTCGCCGGCGGCCGTTTTTACGCCACCGCCGACAATACTTTCGATCCCAAGCCCGGCGCCTGGGGTCCGGCCGTCAGTTATGATTTTGGCGTACGTTTTATTCTCGATCCCGGACAAAAGATCCGCTATTCCATCGGTCTGGATCTGCACCACAGTTACACCCGTTTAGACCGGATCGACGACCCTGATGACGCCACCCCGATCCGCGGCCTGCGCCTGCCGGGCAGTGGAATATTTTTGACGCTGGCGGCTTTTTACGGCGGCCAGTTAACCAGCGGTGACCTGGCGAAACAATTTTATTACCGCCGGGACTACCTTGAGGCCCAAGATCATTTCCAGACCTTTTTAAGCGCCTATCCCAAACATGCCAGCCGGCGCCGGGCCGAACAGTTTCTGCGCCTGTGCCAGCGGAATATTCCGCATCAACTCTACCTGGCCGGCCGGCAATTTGAGCGGGAGGGCCGCCTGCTCAAGGCCCTGGAAAAATACCGGCTGGCGGAAACCACCGCCGGCGCCGAGCTGAAACTGGTGATCCGGGCCGCCTACGAACGCCTGGCGGAAACTCCGCTGGAGGAAGCCGGTCGGATGGCTGATTCACAACAGGCAATGCAGGCCCTGGCGCTGGTCAGGGAAACGGCCGGCTATTCATCGACCGCCCGGCGGCAACTGCCGGTCTATCAGGCCCGGGCGGCGATCTTCCGGGGACAGGCGGCGCTGAAATACGGCTTCTATTCCAAGGCGCTGGAAGAATACAACCGGGCATTGGACCTGGCTCCTGAGCTGGCCCCGGAGATCAATCAGTTGAATACGGCCGTGGCGGCCGCCCTGATCCGCCAGGCCAACGATGTGTCTGACCTGCAATCGATCCAGTTGGCGGTCCAGTCCCTGGAAATGGCCCGCGAGTTGATGGGCGGATTAAGCATGACCAACCAGGCCGTGCTGGAACAATTGCAGGCCAAACTCGAGCTCTACGACCAGGGACAGATTCAGCGGCGGATCGAAGAACGCATGGATGAGGCCCGCGTGCGTCTGCACCGGCAGATGCAA
This sequence comes from Fidelibacterota bacterium TCS56, assembly GCA_001577055.1. Lineage (GTDB taxonomy): Bacteria > Fidelibacterota > Marinisomatia > Marinisomatales > TCS56 > TCS56. The sequence goes on along the minus strand of LSCG01000025.1, from coordinate 28,605 downwards.
AACGTGGCGGTGGGCATGACGATCCCGGATGTGCAAAATCTGCTGGGCGAACCCCATCGAATCCAATATAAATATGACGCAGACAAAACCGATTACCAGTTATGGCTGTACTATCTGGAAGACGGTCAACTGGAGTTGTCGTTCGAGGACTTTATCCTGTTTAAAATCGATCGCGCGCGCTGAAGTTAGAGCAGGTGAGCGTTGCGGGAAACGAAACTGATTTCCTGGGCAATCACCTTGATAATCCCGGCGGCGGGCACGGCCAGCAGCATTCCCATCGGTCCCAGCAGGGTTCCCCCTACCAGCAGGGCGATCATCACCATCAACGGGTGCAGCCCCACACTTTCGCCCACCAGCTTGGGAGTTACCAGGTTGTTGTCGAGCTGCTGGACTATTATAAACATCAGGATAATATCGAGGATGTAAAACGGCGACGGTATCACGATCAGGGTATGGGTGATGGCGGCCTGGTTGCCCAGGTTATTCATTATGGCGATCAGAATAGCCGGCACCATGCCCACAAACGGTCCCACCAGCGGAATCAGGTTGGCCAGTCCGGCGATGATTCCGATGAATACCACCAGGGTCAGATTGGCACCGAAAGCGTTCAAAATCAGCAGGCCGATGATGGACATTAGGCCCACACTGGCAGCGGCCATGAATTGTCCCCGTAAATAATTGGACACCTGCCGTTCGATATTAAAAGTCAGGCGCAGGCCCACCTCAAAATATTTATTGGGGATAAACTTAACCATCGACCGCTTGAAATTGTGATAATTCTGCAGAATGATGATGGTAAAAATCAGTACCATGATGGCATTGAAGAGAAATCCGCCAATGGAGCCGGCCAGGGAAGTGGCCACCGATAGCAGATTCTGAAAATAGGAAGTGATATTGCTGATAAAATCGGTCAGCTTGGAGGTCAGGCCCTCGCCCTGAATCAGATTGGCGGTGATAAATTCCGGCAATTTATCGGTGAGCCTGGCAACCAGGTTTTTGATCATCTCCTCGAAATTGTAGTTAGAGACCTGATCAATAAAATTCTTTGCCTGCCCGGCGAACTGGGAAATAAAACTGCCGATGAAAATACCGATACCGCCGGTGACGGCAATGGTGATAATCAGCACGCCCAGTACGCGTTTCCCCATTTTGCGCTCCAGCAAATCCACGCTGGGCAATAACACGGTGGTAAACAGGAAGGCAAAGACCAGCATAATCACCACCGATGAAACATAGGGCCAGATTACATACACCGCCCCCAACATGAGCAGCCCCACCACCAAACGGTAAAACTGGGTCCAGGAATCAACCTGTTTATCCATCAGCTTTCTCCTGAGACTGGGTAAGCAGGATATTGGTATGGCGCAGACGTTCCACGATAACTTTGGCAAGATTCAGCAGGATTTTGTTACCCAGGTCAGGATTGCGCGCCAGCAGGGACATGAGGTCCGGGCGGAAAAAGCCCAGCAGGGTGGTATGCTCGATTGCCATGGCGGCGGCGGAGCGGGGTTCGGCATCCAGCAATGACATCTCACCGAAGAAATCGCCCTCGCCCAAAACGGCAAAAACATTGCGATCACCCCTGGCATCTTCGGCGAAGATTTCCACCTTTCCCGATAGAATTATATACAGACCTTCACCGGGGGCTTTAAGTTTAAAAACGTATTCTTCCGGTTTGTATATCCGCTGGTGAATCAGTTTCTCAATCTCACGGAATTCGCGATTGGAAAAATCACGAAAGATAGGAACCTGTTTCAGGGTTAAGACGGTGGCGCTTTCTTCTTTTCGCCAGTCTTTGAAAATATTTTCCCAATATGCGCTTTTCAAGGTTCTCTCCTGCAATAAATCGGTGGAAAATAGTCAGGGGCCGATCAGTTGTCAATGCAAATTCGGGTAAGTGAATTGAAAGCCGTTGCGACCACCTGATAATACAGCCTATTTTCGGAAGTGGTGAATAAAAAGATAATCGCAATTATCCCGCTGCTTTTGTCCGGTATTCTGCCGGGCCAGACCGATCAGACTACTATTCAGGAATATCAGGAAGAGATTGACTACCAGTCCCGCGCAATTGAAGATTTGAAAAAAGAGCTGGAAGCCACACAGAAGCGCATCCGATCTGAAATCGCCAGGGAACAATCGGCGGTGAAACGGGTGGCCAGCCTGGAAGAGGAAATTTCCATCGCCGACCGGCTGGTATCGGAACTGAGACGGGAAGAAGCTAAAACCAGCACGGCCATCAACCAGGTTAAAACCGAACTGGAGGCCAGCGAGAATCAACTGGCCGACTTGCGTCAACGCTATGCCCGCCGGGTTGTGAATATTTACAAACGCGGTACCCTCTCATCGTTGGAGAGCATTCTCAGCTCTACCTCGTGGCGTCAGGCCGTGTATCGGGCCAAGTACCTGAAAATCATTTCTGATTATGACCGTCAGTTATTCGAAAATATTGTGGCGGTAAACGTTAAAATCGCGGAACAGCAGAAACTGCTGGAAAAAGAACTGTCCCGCAGCCGCCAGTTGCAAGCCGATCGCCAGAAACATGTGGCAGATCTGCGGACGGTTCAGCGTAAAAAGGAAATCGAGCTGACCACCATCCGCAACAGCAAAGCCGAGCTGGAGAAGCAATTGGCCGAACAGGAAGCGGGAATCCGCCAAATCGAGAAAATCCAGAAGCAATTGCTGGAGGCGGTGGAATCAATCGAGCGGGCCGAGCGTATCCGGCGGCAGCAGGAGCAATTGAAATTAGCCAATTTCGCGGCCCTCAAAGGCCAGTTGCCCTGGCCGGCCGCCGGACGGGTAATTACCAGATTCGGCAATCAATGGAACGCCAAACTGAAGACCCGCACCGAAAACCCCGGTATTGATATCAAGGGTCAGCCCGGTTCGCCGATTCATACGGTGAAAGACGGAGAAGTTACCACGATTACCTATATTCGCGGCTTTGGCACCACGATTATTATTGCTCACGGCGGCGGGTATTACACGGTGTACAGCCATGTTAATAATATTCAGATCAACGTGGATGACCGGGTCGGCGCCGGTGATATTATCGCTTACATGGGTGATTCCGGTTCGGTGAGTGGCGCCAAGCTGCATTTTGAAATCTGGGGACAGGGGCAGAAACTGGATCCTGAAGACTGGCTGATGCGCTGATGATTTCCGACGCACCGACAATCCAGCCCCGCATCTGGCAGCGCCTGCAGAAAATTCAAGCCAGCGGGAAAATCGGCAGCGCCTATCTGTTTGCCGGTCCTGTCGGGTGTGGTAAAGAAGCCCTGGCTGTCAGTCTGGCCGCCGCCCTGAATTGCGAAAACGGTCCGGAAAACACACCCTGCGGAAAATGTCCCTCCTGCCAGCGTATGGCCAACCTGCAACACGAAAATTTATCCCTGGTTTTTCCGCTCCCCAGGGAGAAAGCCACCAGCGGCGACGACCCCCTGCAGGGATTGAGCAAAGCCACCCTGGCGGCCATCAACGATGCCATCGCCGCCAAAGCCGCCGATCCATTTTACAAAATCGCCTTGCGCCGGGCCAATACGATCCCGATCAGTTCCATCAGGGAAATCCGTAAATCCGCTTATGTAAAAACCGCGCTGCGCGGCCAGCGCCTGATACTGATCTTTGACGCCCACCTGCTGGGCACCGGCGAAGGAGCCGCCGCCAATGCCCTGCTGAAAATCCTGGAGGAACCGCCGACGGCCACTACATTTGTCCTGGTGACCGATTTTAAAAACGACTTGCTGCCCACCATCCTTTCACGTTGCCAGCAGATTGATTTCCCCCCGCTCGATGATGATTTGATTGCCGCTTATCTGGACACCGGATCAGATAATATCGGTGTACGCCTGGCCCGCGGAAACCTGCGGCTGGCCCGCCGGTTAGTACAATCCGATCAGCAGGAAATCACCGGCCGGATGGTGGAACTGGCCCGCCAGGTAGCCGGGCTTAACGGAGATAAATGGCGTGAGTTCGTCAACACTTACGGCCGATTGGCCCAGTCGCAACCGGAAGACTTTCATCGCGATTTTATGCTGCTGGAAGCCTGGTTTAAGTCCGCTTACCGCCTGAAAATGCGCCAACCGGACGCTTTGATGGCTGGTGCGAGTCAGGAGAAAATGGAGAAATTCGTGGCCGCCTACCCGCAGGCCGATTACGCCGCCATTCAGCGGGAAATCATGCAGATACCCCAGGCACTGGCACGCAATTATTATCTGCCGTTAACTTTGACTAATTTTTTAACTAATGTGCAGCGGCGCCTGCAAGGTGAATGATCCCGGCCGGCCCGGCTGTTAAATCCGTGAATTAAAATGAATGACAAGCGCAAATTCTATCTGACAACCCCGATTTATTATGTGAACGACCACCCTCATATCGGTCACGCTTACACTACGATTCTGGCAGATGTGCTGGCTCGTTATCACCGTACGGCGGGTATGGATACCTTTTTTCTCACCGGCCTGGATGAGCACGGGCAGAAAGTCCAGCAGGCCGCCGACCAGCGGAAAGTCACGCCCCAGGAACATTGCGATTCCATGGCCCCACATTTTCTCGACCTGTGGGAAAAACTGCACATCAAATATGATGATTTTATCCGCACCACCGAACCGCGGCACAAGACCGTAGTACAGGAAGTGTTGCAGAAAGTTTACGATGCCGGCGACATCTACCACGGCGAGTATGGCGGATTTTACTGCGTGGGTTGCGAGCGGTTTTATACCGAGAAAGAACTGGAGGACGGCAATTGTCCCCAGCATCAGAAACCACTTGAATATATTACCGAAAAAAATTATTACTTCCGCATGGGGAAATATCAGCAGCAACTGATCGACTATATCCGGGACAACCCCGATTTCATCCAGCCGGAGCACCGGCAAAATGAGATTCTGGGCTTTTTGCGGCAGGAGCTGGGCGATTTGTGCATCTCACGCCCCAAATCACGGATGAGCTGGGGAATCGACCTGCCTTTCGATGATGATTACGTAACCTACGTCTGGTTCGACGCCCTGCTTAATTACGTCACCGGCCCCGGTTACCACGCCGACAGCCAGCAATTCGAAAAATGGTGGCCGGCCGATTACCACCTGATCGGCAAGGATATCCTGACCACCCATGCCGTGTACTGGCCCACCATGCTGTTTGCCGCCGGGATACCCCAGCCCAAAACCATTTTCGCCCATGGCTGGTGGCTTACCGCCGATACAAAAATGAGCAAATCTCTGGGAAATATTGTCAATCCGTTGGATTTAATCGACCAGTTCGGCGTGGACCCGGTCCGCTACTACCTGATGCGGGAGATGGTCCTGGGCCAGGATGCCAATTTTTCCGTGGAATCATTCGTGAAGCGTTACAACAGCGACCTGGCCAATGATTTTGGCAACCTGCTGAGCCGGGTATCGAAGTTGATCGGTAAAAATTTCGATGGCATAATTCCCAGTCCCGGTGAATACACTGAAGCCGAAAATGAAGTGCTGACCGCTGCCGGTGAGATTGATGGAAAACTGCAAAATCTGATCGAGCAACTGCGCTTGAATGAAGCCATTGAGGAAACCCTGCAATTAATCCGCGGCGTTAACCGCTATCTTGAGCAAACCGCACCCTGGAAGCTGGTGAAGGAAGACCGGGCGGCTGCCGGCCGGGTTCTCTACACCGCCGCCGAAGCATTGCGGATCGGGGCCGTGCTGCTGAATCCGGTCATGCCAAACCGAACCGCCGTAGTGATGAAGACCCTGGGTGCCTCAAGTTTTGACCTGACCTGGGGCGGACTGCCGGCCGGCAATAAACTACAGGCTCACGAAGCCCTGTTTCCGCGGATCGATTTGAAGAAACAGGCCCGTAAAAAGCCGGCGGCTTCCAAACCGGTGAATGTGATCACGATTGATGATTTTGCCAAAGTGGAATTGAAGACCGCCGAAGTGCTGGCAGCGGAAAAAGTGGAAGGAGCCGATCGTCTGCTGAAACTGCAGATCGCCATTGCTGAAGAACGGCGTCAGATTGTGGCCGGTATCGCCCAGTTCTACCAGCCGGAAGAGTTAATCGGCAAGTTTATTGTGGTGGTTTACAATCTGCAGCCGGTGAAAATCCGGGGAATCGAATCACAGGGAATGTTGCTGGCCGCCAAGCGGAAGAAAAAACTGAGTCTGGTAGTACTCGACAATCCGGAAGTCGGCAGCGGCGCATCGATTTCCTGATCCTACGCCGATAATTCGGCGACTAAAACTCGATAGAAGTCCCGGCGGGCGTTCCGCTCAATCCACGGTTTATGCCCACAGTTTTCCAGCACAACCAAACGGAAATCCTTTACATTCGCCGAAAATACTTCACTTACACTTGCCAGCGGATGTGGATCTTCCCGGCCATGGATGGCTGTTACCGGGCAGTGTATGCGTCGTATAATTTTTTTGAATACTCCCTCCGAACGCATTTTTGCCGCCTGGGGCCAAATCGCCCTGAACGCTTCCATCTGGGCTACGGAGATTCCCGGCCTGTCAGCTTCCACCACCGGATCAACCTGATCGGTCTTCAGTGCCAGCGCAGCCAACCGGGCCAGAGCCGCCCGGGCCGGTTTTGTTTCAGCGCCGGCCAAATCGGTGATTACATTTCTATATTCAAGTTGTTCGCCTGCCGTGAGCCGCTCCAGGCGTTTCGGTTCGATTTCATCCGCCCGGTGGTCATCCAGCGGCGGACAACCGATTAACACCATTCTATTCACCAGTGAAGGATAATCATGGCAGGTCAGCACAGCCAGCAGGGCGCCCCAGGAAAATCCCACCAGCGTTATCGGCGGGCGACTGTTTTCCCTGATCTGGGTGGCAAGCTCCTGAATTAAGCCGGCAATGGTATTAGCGGTCTGGTGAGGTTCTATTACTGCAAAACAGTCTCTCAGTGCGTTGCCAACGGCCGCCATTTCTCCTGCTGCTCCTGGGCCGCCGTGAATCAGCGCCGCCGCAATCGCTCCTTCACCATAGGTAGTGACCCGGCCGGTGGTTTTAGTCACTGGTTACCCCATATAATGAATTACCATTCATTATAATTTCACCAGAGCGCTTGTCCACAACCGGCGGTTACAGCAATTCATCGGATTTTGACCCGGCTCTAAACCGGTAATATCTTCTCTAAACGCGATTAAACCAGATTTATCCATACTGTCCAGCCACATTGTTAATGTAAAAAATAGACATAAACAACGATTTATCCGATTCATCTGTCCCCGCGGTGCGGTGGATATTGACCGGCAAATAATTGACACGTATTTTCGATCGGTGTTCACCTTTCCATCATCACAAGATATTAACCGATGAATCCTGAAATTCTGCTTACCCTGACGGTATTGCTGGCGGCGGTGGTGCTGTTTATAACCGAGTGGCTGCGTGTCGATCTGGTGGCTTTTTCGCTGCTGATGATCCTGGCCGTTACCGGTATTATCACTTACGATGAAGCGCTGGCCGGATTCAGCAATCACGCGGTGGTTACGATTGCCTCGATCCTGGTATTAAGCGCAGGTTTACAGCGTACGGGGATCGCCCACATCATAGGCAATAATATTATGCGCCTGGCCGGGACCAATCAATTGCGATTACTGATAATTATGATGGTCACGGTGGGACTGCTGTCCGGGTTCATGAATAATATCGGCGTGGCGGTGTTGTTATTGCCGGTGGTATTGGACATCGCCAACCGGACGCATCAATCACCCTCCAAACTGCTGATTCCGCTGGCCTTTGCTTCATTACTGGGCGGGCTCACTACGCTGATAGGAACAGCCCCCAATATTCTGATAAACAGCACCTTGCAGGATCAGGGACAACAGCCGTTCCGGCTATTCGATTTCACGCCGCTGGGGCTGGTAGTATTACTGGCGGGGATTACTTACATGGTGTTCTTCGGCCGCCATTTATTACCGGATCGTGATCTGGGGCGTGCCACCAGTCTGGGTGATTTACTCACCACACAGTATGATTTGCCCAAGCGCTTAATCACCCTGCGGCTGCCCGAAGGCTCACCGCTGGTGGGCCACAATCTGGCCAGCAGTCGACTGGGGGCCGCCCTGGGCTTTAACGTACTGGCAATATTCAATCATAAATCCACCCAGTTAGCGCCCGGGCCGGAAGCGGAAATCCATGCCGACGACCGGCTGCTGGTTGAAGGTCGCACCCGAAACCTGGAGATGCTGCAGGAATGGCGTAACCTGGTGATGAAACGGGGCTGGCTGATTGGCGAACATCAGCTATCGGCTGCAATGAGCTTCACTACCATGCGGGTGACCAGCCATTCGGCCAAACTGGGTAAAACGCTGAAAGAAGCGGGCTTTCGCCATGAATTTGCCGTGAATATCCTGGGAGTCATGATCGATGACCGGATCAAGGCCACCCGCCTCAGCCAATACCGCCTGAACAATGAGGATACTCTGATTGTGATGGGCAGCGCCCCACAGATTGAAGCCCTTAAAAATGAACACCAATTCACTGATTTTCATCCATTGACCCCGCGGGACCTGGCTCTCAAATACCAATTACATCGTCAAGTGATTGCTATCCAGTTGCCAATGGAGTCTTCACTGGGCGGAAAATCAATCACCGAAAGCCGCCTGAAGGAAGCGCTGGGTATCAACGTACTGGCGATCCAGCGGAACCAGGAAAATTATTTCATGCCCGACGCGGATTTCATGATTTCGGGCGGCGATACATTGATAGTGCTGGGTCATGCCGATATACTGGAAGTGCTGCATGGGCTGCAATCGCTGGAGTCGGAGGAACAACCGCAGATCAACCTGGAAGAATTGGAATCGGACCAGGTGGGGGTCGGCGAAATTACCCTGGCGCCACGCACAAATGTCCTGGGAAAAACTTTGGGCTCATTACAATTCCGTGAAAGGTACGGTTTATCGGTGTTGGCCATCTGGCGCAAAGATCGGGCATTTCGCACCAACCTGCGTGATCGTGAACTGGAAGCGGGTGATGCCCTGCTGGTTTACGGTCGCCGGGAACAATTAGCCCGCCTGCAGAAGGATTCGGATTTTCTGGTACTCACTGGCATTGACCAGGAAATCTACCACAAGGAAAAGGCACCGGTGGCCGGCGTTATCGAGCTGGGCGTTTTGATTTCAGTGGCCCTGGGCTGGTTGCCGATTTATATCGGAGCCCCCCTGGGCGCCACCTTGATGATTCTGACTCGCTGCATTTCCATTGATGAGGCCTACCGGGCAATCGAGTGGAAAGCAATCATTCTGATAGCCGGTATGCTGGGGCTGGGGGTAGCTATGCAGAAAACCGGAGCCACCGCTTTGCTGGCCCATAATATTCTGGGAGCGCTGGATTTCATGGGACCGGTAGGCATTTCGGCGGGTTTATTTATTATTACCTGTATCTCCGCCCAGATCATGCCAACAGCGGCGGTGGCGGTAATCATGGCCCCCCTGGCATTAAACACCGCCGCCGATTTCGGCCTGTCGCCCCAGGCCCTGGCGATGGTGGTGGCCCTGGGCAGTTCCAGCGCCTTTTTAAGTCCGGTGGGACACCCGGTCAATTTGCTGGTAATGGGTCTGGGTGGTTATCGATTTGCCGATTATACCAAAGTGGGGCTGCCCATGGTATTACTGCTGCTGTTAATTGCCGTATTTATCCTGCCGATCTTCTGGCCGCTCGGTTTATAGGATCATATTTTGCGCACCATGATTTTCCTGTGTCCAAATTGAACCGGGGCGAAAATTATATCCAGGATGTGGATGACCAGTTTTTTGCCGGGCAGGTCAAACAGAAATCATTTTCCGCCACCACTGATTTTTCCGTAATCAGCGCGCTGGATGTCATCTCCATTTGTGTTCCAACCCCGCTGAATAAACTGAAAGACCCTGATGTATCCTATATCGTAGCCGTACTGGATGAAGTAATAAAATATATCCATCAGGATCTGTTGATTGTACTGGAAAGCACCACCTATCCCGGCACTACCCGTGATTTAATACTGGAGCGCCTGGAAGCTGACAGTAATTTGATGGCCGGCCGGGATTTCTACCTGTGTTTCTCCCCGGAGCGCGTCGATCCGGGCAACCAACAATTCCAGATAAAGAATACCCCCAAAGTAGTTGGGGGAATAACCGAGGATTGTACCGGAATCGGCGCCGCCCTCTACTCCCAGGTGATTGATAAAGTCATCCCCGTTTCTTCACCGGAAGCGGCCGAACTGGTCAAATTACTGGAAAATACTTTTCGCTCGATCAATATCGGGCTGGTAAACGAGATGGCCATCATCTGCGAAAAACTGGGCGTGGATGTCTGGGAAGTGATCGAGGCCGCCGATTCCAAACCCTTTGGTTTCATGAAATTCGTTCCCGGTCCGGGACTGGGTGGCCATTGTATTCCCATTGACCCTCACTACCTGTCCTGGAAGCTGAAATCCCTGGATTACAAAGCACGCTTTATCGAGCTGGCCGGTGAGATTAATACCGCCATGCCTTACCACGTAGTCGAGCTGGTGGGCACGGGCCTGAATCGATTTCAACAGGCAATCAACGGCAGCCGCCTTTTGATTCTGGGATTAGCCTACAAGAAAGATATCGACGACGTGCGTGAATCACCGGCCCTGGATGTGCTGCGCCTGCTGGAAAACCGGGGGGCTGCGGTGGATTACTACGATCCCTACGTAGCGGATATCCACTGGAACGGCGATACCCGGGCCAGCTTAGAATCGCTTGACGCTCAAACCATTGCCAAATATGATGCCGTACTCATTCTAACGGCCCATACCGCAGTCGATTATAAGCTAATTGCGGCCAAGGCCAAACTGGTGGTTGATGCCCGTAACGCCATTGCCAAATCAGGTGACAATATTATCAAACTGGGCGTTGGCTGATGTACGACATTATCATTGTCGGCGGTGGAATTGTCGGTCTGGCCACCGGAGTAAAATTACTGGATCACCAGCCGGACCTGCGCATGCTGATTATCGAAAAGGAGACTGAACTGGCCACCCACCAGACCGGCCACAACAGTGGGGTAATTCATGCCGGTATTTATTATAAACCGGGATCATTAAAGGCCAGAAACTGCCGGTCCGGTGTTGGGCAACTATTGGATTTCTGCCGGCGGAACGAAGTGGAATATGATTTATGCGGCAAAGTAATCGTAGCCACCGACGAAGAGGAAATCCCCCGGTTGGAAAGCCTGTTCGAGCGCGGCCAGGCCAACGGCGTCCCCGATCTGAAGATGGTGGGCACGGAACAACTGGCGGAAATAGAACCCCATGCCGCCGGCGTACAGGCAATTATCTCGCCCTCCACCGGAGTTGTGGATTTTGCCGCGGTCTGCCAGGCCTATAGCCGGGTGATTGAAAAATCTGGTGGCGAAATCAAATTAGCCACCAAAGTAGAAGGTATTGTGCACCGCGCAGACGAGATTACCCTGGAAACCACCGCCGGTGATTTTTCCGCCAACATGGTGATCAACTGTGCCGGACTCTACAGCGATAAAATCGCCCGGCTGGGGGGCGCCGAACCGGGACTGAAGATCGTACCCTTCCGCGGGGAGTATTATACGATTAAAAAAACCCGCCGCCAGTTGGTTAAATCATTGATTTACCCGGTGCCCGATCCTCGTTTCCCGTTTCTGGGCGTACATTTCACCCGCGGTATCGACCAGGAAGTGGAAGCTGGTCCCAATGCGGTACTGGCCTTCGCCCGTGAAGGCTACCGAAAAACAAATATTAAGATGCCGGAGCTGCTGGAAACCGTAACCTATCCCGCTTTCTGGAAAATGGCTTTCCCTTTCATGTCCATGGGCATGGGTGAAATGTACCGTTCATTCTGGAAACCGGCTTTTGTCCGGGCCCTGCAAAAGCTGGTGCCGGAAATCACCGCCGCTGATCTGACCGCCGGCGGCGCCGGCGTACGGGCTCAGGCCCTTTTCAGCGACGGACGTCTCAGCGACGATTTTGCCATCGTCCGCCATGAAAAGATGATTAATATTCTCAACGCGCCCTCGCCGGCGGCCACCGCCTCCCTGTCAATCGGGGAATCGATTGCCGAACTGGCCCTGAATTAATTCCACACATCGCCATATTCACAGCTTGATTTCTTAGCGCGCCGGGTTAATATTGCGTCGATTCAGATAATCCCTGGCACTGGAAAAGGAAAGATTCTGACAGTCACAATAGCAATCTGCTTAACGGTCGCAGCAATAATCGCCTTCCGGTTTTCCGGCGGCACCGGTGTACTGCGGGCCCTGTTTATTCTATTGCCGATGGTTCCACAACGGCCAGTTCCCTGTCAAACAGCGCCTGGCATGTCGTCGGCAGTGGCAGCGATGCCAATTTTGTGGAAGGAACTACCTCAACCAACTGGAGTTTTGCCTCCAATCGACTCACGGCCGGTGCCAGTGGCGGCGGTACTTACCTGCTCAAGTTTTCCCTCAGCTTTTCCGGCGATGTAACCACCTGGAAAATTGGTCTGTCTATCAATGGGGAAATCCCAGCGGACAGTGTTCAACGAACAATTTCCAATACCAATAAAGATTTAGGTAACGTGTCAGGCCTGGCACAGATAACCCTGTCAGGTAATGATTATGTAGAACTGGTGGTAAAACCTTCGGCCAGTGGAGATTTTACCCCCGTCCAGGCCCAGGTAGTGGCCGTGGAATTGACCGACAACAGCAGCAGCTATTACGGCGGAATGACTATTTATAATAATTCCACCGCTCAGTCGCTCAGTTCCGGCAGCTTTGAAACTATAACCGGGTTCAGTTTGTCGGGTAGAAGCAACGGCTGGTCTTTAAACTCCAATGAACTGGTGGCGGGGGAAAGTTCTGCCGGCACCTATTTGGCCAGCTTCAGTATCAGCGTCACCGGCGATAACCCTGATGGTAATCCTGCCGATTTGACGATTGGCATAGCGTTGAACGGCACCAGCAACGATCCCGTTAAAATTATCACCGATCGCAAAACCAGTTCAGCCGATATTGGGAACATTGTCGGCTGTGGTATTCTGACGATTGCCGCCGGTGATAAAATCAGCCTGGAGATCAAATCGGATAAAAACGACGATCCGGTTTTTCACTATTGCTCTGTTACGCTGCACAAAATTGGGGGTAGCGGTTCGGCGCCCTACGGCGCCATGAGTATTACCAGCGATCAAACCGTGAACATTTCCGGCATTGATAGCTGGACTACCATAGGCACTTTCACCGCCGGCACCCTTAACGACTGGAGCTTCAATGCCAATGTGCTGAATCCCACCAGCGGAACAACCTCCGCGGGATTTTACTCCATTGACTACTCCCTGTCCGTAAATTCCCCCTCCGCCAGTGATGCGGAAGATTTTGAAGTGGGTGTTTTTATCGGCGCCGATGAAAGCAGCGATCTGACAATCAAGCGCCGGTTATCAGGCAGTAGCGACGTGGGTGCCGCCGGTGGCACCGGTCTGTTAAATATCGCCAGTGTTGATTCCACGGTGACGGTAAAAATCCGTAATCTCACTAACAGCAACGATTTCACCATCAAGGCAGCCAAACTGGTACTGCATCGTTTCGTGGAAGGCAGTCATGACGGATCATTACCGGTAGAACTGCTTTGGCTCAAAGCCTATAAGACTGACGTGGGGAATAAGCTGGCTTGGAAAACCGGCGCTGAAACCGATAATCTGGGATTCATCGTTTATCGTACCAGCCGTAATTCACGGTGGGAGAAATTAGCCAGCTATCGTACCAATCGAGCCCTGACCGGACTGGGGAATTCAACTCAGGGTAAATCGTATGCCTTTCTGGATAAACGGGTCCGTTCGGGTGTTAAATACCAATATCGCCTGGCCGATGTGGATTTTGCCGGTAACCTTAACTTCTCCCGCCCGGTGACTCCCGTTGCCATACCTGAGAAATCAACCAAAGACAACCCACTTCATCTGACCAGCTTCCCCAATCCATTCAACCCGGTAACCACTATTCAATTCGAGTTGGAAGAAGCGCGTCAAGTCACCGTGGAGATTTTTACTATGCGTGGCACGACCGTAAGACGATTGTACAATGGCCCGGCCACTGCCGGATTGCAGCAGCTAATCTGGGACGGTCGAACGGAAAGCGGAACACCGGCCGGATCCGGGATGTACCTGATCGCCCTGGATACGGGGACGGAACGAAAATTAATTAAAGGCCTGTTAATCCGCTGAAGAGACAAGCATGAATCAAAAATTACCTAAAATAATCAATTGGGATGATGCCTGGACCGTCGGTGTGGAAACAATCGATGATTATATACTCATAATCTGTCGTTTCCTGAGAAAGTACACTTTGCATCGTGCGCTCAAGACCTGCAGCATTATTATAATTAATGGTAATTACGCTGATTTGCAACGGTTGAGTACATCCTGATAGAGATTAATGTAATGGCGCGCGACAATTTCCGGGGTGTAATTCCGCACTACTTTATCCCGGGCAGCTTTCCCAAAAGACTGCAATCCCGATTTCCCCATTTCAAAGACCTGATACCCTGCGCGAAATCATCGGCGACTGTTAGAGAAAATTCAGGGTATTTCAAATCCACACCCTGGACCCGGCAATCACTGGTTTTCAGCTTTTTCACCAGGTGACTGCCAATAAAACCACCGGCACCGCAAACCAGAATCTGCTTCACATTTTCATCTCCCGATCAACTGTTTTTGACACAGATCCGCCTCCTTAGTACCATTGTTGACAGAAGGACCGCTTCGCTTTGCGATCAAGCTATTCATCCTTTAACCCACGAAGTTTGCATATTTTATATGGGAAAAGAAATAACAAACTTAGTTTCGGCTATGTCCAGCCAAACATTATTCAAGATTAGTAATGTGTACCGTGCCGCCGAAGGTTTGCGGATTCTCAGTGATATCAATCTGACGATCCAATCTGGAGAGTTCGTGGCCTTGCTGGGAGCTTCGGGATCGGGCAAAACCTCATTGCTGCGTCTGTTCAACGCCCTGGATGCCCCTACCCGTGGCACGATGGAATACCACGGCAAGAATGCCGACAAATGGGACATCAGCCTGCTGCGCCAGCAGGTGGGCATGGTCTTCCAGGAACCGGTGGTATTGGCGGGCACGGTGCAGGAAAATCTGTTGCTGCCCTCCCGCTGGAATAAGTCCACTGACGAGTATCACCCGGCGGATTTATTCAATACCCTGGAAAAAGTGGGCCTGCAGAACGTGGAGCTGGTCACCGACGCCCGCTCGCTTTCGAGTGGTGAAAAACAGCGCCTGGCGCTGGCGCGGGTGCTGCTGAATCGTCCACAGGTGCTGCTGTTGGATGAGCCCACCGCCAGCCTGGATCCATCCCTTGCCCGGCGGATCGTTCAGCGGATCGCCGATCTCCACAGCGGAATGAACTTGACCGTGATCATGGTCTCGCACGATCCCCAACTTGTTCGGCGCTTCGCCAAGCGGGTGGTTTTCATGCACGAAGGACGCATCGGTGAGGATGGTGACGTATCAATTATGGAACAGCCACAGACTGAAGCCCTGCATCACTATCTGGCAGAGGAGCATTGATGGAAAATTCATTTTACGCCATCACCTGGACCGATGTGCTGGTTTCTCTATTCCTGATGGTGATGGCCATCGCCCTGATCCGCTGGTGGAAAATTGATCTGCAAAAGACCCTGCTGGTGGGTACCCTGCGGACTTTCATCCAGCTTTCCATCATGGGTTATGTGCTCACCTGGTTTTTCAACCAGGATAACTGGCTGTTCATGGCCGGGCTGGTCTCCCTGATGATCCTGGTGGCCGCTTACGAAGGCTGGAGCCGCCAACGCTCCCAGCCGATTCCGCATTATTACCTGATCCTGGCCGGCGCCATGTTCATCACCGTCTTTTTCGTACTGGGACTGATCCTGCAATTCATCCTGAAAACCGAACCGTGGTACTATCCCTATGCCATGATTCCCATCGCCGGGATGATCATCGGCAACGGCCTGAATTCCGCCACCCTGACGGTGAACCGTTTTTTCGGCGAGATCAATCACCGGGAGAAGGAGATCGAGATGCTCCTGAGCCTGGGGGCGCCGCCGCGGGCCGCCATCCATGACGCCCTGCGCGATTCGGTAAAAGCGGCCCTGCTGCCGAACGTCAACGCCATGATGACGGTGGGACTGGTACAACTGCCGGGAGTAATGACCGGGCAAATCCTGTCCGGGATCGATCCCCTGATCGCCGTGCGCTACCAGATCATGATTATGTATATGTGGGTTACTACCGCCGCCATGATGAATATTCTCACCCTGGCCATGGTTTACCGGCGCTTTTTCACCCCCCAGTGGCAGCTCAAACGGGAGTTATTAAGAATCAAATAGATTATACCGCCAAGGCACCGATGATCCAGAAAAATTTGTAATTATCAGGATTTCATCTGTTTTGGTCAGGCCGGGCGGCACTGGTAATCCCCTGATCGCTGGTTACTACTTGTACAAATAGTATCGGGCTGATCGCAGCTTAAATTCCGCGGCGTCCTTATTCAAAAAATCCTGTACATCGGCGTAGCGATAGTTTTCAGTAAATAATTCCCGCACTTTGTCGCTGCCATTGACCTTGTCAAACATGCGCAGACGGTTATCTTTAGCCAGCTCAAAGGGATTTTTATCCGGATACATCTTGATCAACGCTTCCAGATAGCGGAACTGCAGTCCCAGCAGGTTTACCCGGGAAGGATCGGTGATATGCACCTGTACTCCGCCTATGAATTTTCCCTGGTCACGACCGTAATATGGTTTAAAAATCACCGGCCGGAAAATTACACCGGGTGCATTCTGGCTGTTCAGTTCAGCCGCCAGTTTGTCGGCGTCCACCCATTCGGCGCCAATCAACTGGAAGGGCGCCGTATAGCCCACGCCTTCTGAGATCACTCCCAGCTCACCCATTACACCGGAACTGACATAATACAACGGCGAATATTGATGAGGTACATGGGGCGAGGTTGGCACCCACTGCAGACCGGTATCTTCGAAAGTCATTGATCGCTTCCAGTTCTTCATCGGGATCACCATTAATTCACACTGGGCACCATTTTCCAGTAATTTCTCTCCATTCAACATTCGGGCGAATTCACCAATGGTGAGTCCGTGAACATAAGGGACGGGAAACTGGCTGACGAAGGAAAAATAACCCTCTTCCACCAGATTGCCCTCCACGCGGTTGCCGCCCAGGGGATTGGGCCGGTCCAGTACCAGCAAGCGCACATCGTTTTCGGCGCAGGCTTCCATACACAAACCCAGCGTGCTGATATAGGTGTATGAACGGCAGCCGATTTCCTGAATGTCAAAAACCAGGATATCCACCTCCTCCAGCATTTCCGGTGTCGGCTTGCGGGTTTTGCCATAAAGGGAATAGACCGGCAACCCGGTGTGTTCATCGATATAAAAATCCACGTATTCGCCGGCAGTGTGGGCGCCGCGGACACCATGTTCCGGTCCGTACAACGCAACCAGGTTCACGTTGGAGGCTTCGTTGAGAATATCAACTGTGGAGCGCAGGTAACGGTCCACTCCGGTGGCATTGGTTACCAATCCCACCCGCAGGCCGGTTAATGGTGCAAATTCCTGTTGTCGCAATACTTCGATCCCGGTAACTACCGTTTGCGGTTTACCGGTAAGCCAGATGGCCGTCCCCTGGGGACCGGTAGTGGCGCAACCGCTAAGCAACAAGGAGATTAAAAGAACGAGATGACAGATAATTTGATGAATTCTCATTGGATCACTCTTCCATGATTTCATTAACCGTTTTTAGTGAGATTGATCAATATACTACAATAAATATATACCGGCAGGACGGCAAATTTCAGCTGATAAAAACTCTACCCGTGAATGTTTCGTTACTTGAAAATACTATTCAAGCCTCCGGCGAAAACCCCGATATATTGTTCAGCGGTCTGTTGAATCGCCCGCGGTGATTTATAGTGGCGTACAATATCCAGCAACCCCTCAATCAAGCCAACGGAAAAAGCCCGCAGGATTTTACCATCGATGTTTTTCTTGTTTATGCCGGACACAATTCGCAGCGCATCTTTCAGTTGATGGGTGATTGCACCAGCCAGGGCGCCCTTGGAATTGACAAATTTGGTATCGGCACTGTGATCGATCAAAATCAGCAGCTCTGTCCGCTGTTCAATCATTATCCTGATTAATTCCGCCATTTGTTCCACGAACAGCTTGGTAATATTCCCGGCTGTCGGAATTATTTTATCGCTGTTGTCAGCCGATTTCTTCAACAGTACCGCGCCCAGCAAATCATCATAGGCCGGTTTGACCACGGCGGAGAACAGATCAAGCTTATTATTATAATAACGGTAAATATTACCCACGGCGATTCCCGAGTCGGCGGCGATCCGGTGCATCGAGGCACCGGTGAAACCGTATTTCAGAAATTCTTTCCGGGCGCTGGCAATCATTTCCCGGCGTACTGCCTCTTTCTTGACCTGCATAAATCCAACATTATTTCAATTATTTAACTGGAAGCTCAATCGTAATCGTCGTACCCACATTCAAATCCGAATCTATCCACATCCGACCACCTAATTGACGGGTAACGAAATAAGCCTTGGTAAGACCGAAGCCGCCGCCCATCGTCCTGCGACCGAGCACATTCCTGGCGCGTTGCCCGTATAAAACCACCTGATTAATCTGATCATCCGGGATACCCATCCCGCTATCGGTGACCACAAATCTCAGGGTTTCACCATCCTCCGCCAAACCGGCATTGATCTCACCACCGGCCGGAGTGTATTTGCGGGCATTGGCAATCAGATCCCGCATCACATCCTGAAATACCGCCGGCATCCTGATGCCTTTATTATCAGGACTGGAGAAATCCAGGTGCACCAGGTAATCGTTGTCAGTCTTGGAAGCCACATTATAAACGATCCGGTAACGGCCTTTGGCATTCAATTCGATGGCCGACAAAACATTAACCATATTATCATTCAAATCCGATAACCGGAAATCCACCCACAGTTCATCCTGCTCATAGCGAGCCCGAATTTCCAGGATATGAAATACCGAATCGATATTGGCCTGGGCATCCTCAATATTTGACCGAAAATTGGGATATTGGGCTCGCACCTCGGCCAGATTATCATTAATGATCCCAACGGTCTTATCCAATGCGCGGGCGCTGGCTAATGCCGTATCGGTATTGGCCAGTGAATCGGCTATCGATTGACAATGCCTCAGTCCCGGTCGCAGGATATCCTCATCATCAATATCATCGGCCAATAAATACAGACAGGCATTAAACACGTTCATCACATTCAAAAATGAATGCATATCCAGTAATGACTCTTCCTGGGGAGTCAGGTTCAAGTCGGCAGTTATTTCCATTTTTCCACCCATATGTAAATCCCGCGATCAGGGCTCACCCCTGATCACCGGGAAATTTGGGCAAAAATCACACCAGGAAATCTAACTTCGGCGGCGCCCTGAATCAGGTAAGCGGGACAATTTATCCGGAAATGGTTGGAGGTATATTTGTTGTGCCAGGTATTCCTCGCTGAGCCGTACAATCCAGGAGCCCAGCAGATTGTTAACAACCCCGGCTGTGATCAGCCCGGAACGATATTTATTCATTAATTTCATGAAATGGTTTTTTTCTGCTTGAGTAAGTTTACCAGAGAAAAAACCGAAAGCGTGCATCTGGGTGTTAATATGTGCCGCTGGTCGAGGACGCCGCGCGAAAATCAGTGGTAATTCCACAGCATAAGCGTCGTGAACTTCCTGAGCTGGCAGACGACCCTGGTTGGCCACAATGCGCCCCAAGCGACGAGTACGGGTCTGATTATAAGTCATAAACAACAGCTTATGACGGGACTGAAATTCAATCAAAGAACTTATATCATCCGCCACCGTCTCAGCGTGGAAACGGGCCAGGGTAAAGATAGCGGTCAGAAAATGTTCCCGCCACGCAGCACTGGCGAGGCGACCTTCATCTGCTATCGGAAAATTCGGGAATTGCTGCCGAACCTGGCGGGCAAACAATCCGGCACCCCGACCGCTGGCAGTGGATTCTTCCGCTTTAGGAAAAATTTTTGTATCCCTGATTCCGCACGAAGGCGAGCGCGATTTGAGAATTGCACCATCAAGGTCTTTCAGATCAGAAACATAGCAATTGGCAAATTGCTCCATCCTTTCCGTAATGTCGCTACCTGTTGCCGGTTGTATCAGCTTGTATCCTTGGCCATCACGTACGATACGGATCGGATCGCGGGGGGTGCCCAGCCCGATTTCCTCCTCCGGGCAAACGGCGATTATGTTTATATACGGCAGGAGGGCGGCTACCACCTGATCACGGATTACATGACCGTTATAGCGGCAGGCCTTCAATTCCAGACAACGACTGAGTATCAGGTTTGGTCTGGGATAATCATAACTCATTTCACCGGCCAAACATACGGCCGTCAGGACTTCTCTAGCCAGCGATAGCGATGGTACCGATTATAATTCTTACATAACAGAATCGAGCGATGTGAAATGTGAAATTCCGCACATCCAGGCCCAGGGGAGTATTCCACATACCCCGGTGGTTTTACAATTCCCATTGAATTATTATGCCCGGCGCACCCATTTTTCAATACAGAAATTCTTGTGAGCAACCGAGCATCCTCATAGACGCCGGCACTCCGGCGCCTCATTGTGGGGATTCGGCCAGGTCCACTTTCAACCAGACTTCCAGTGATTCCGGTCTCTGCCGTTCTGCGCTGCCTCCACGCTTTCCACCCTTGCCGCCGCGGCCACCAACCATGGCCCGATCCATGGGACCGCCATCCATGCTCCCGCGCTCCAGGCGTTGATCCATTTCATCACGCAAATTTTCCCGGTTTCTCGGTACTGCTTCCCAACCCAGCCCCACCGGATCGCCAGTTGTGAATTCATGTCCGGTCAATTCTTCAATCTCCTCCAGTGGCAACCGCAATTCGTAAACAAACTGCCCGCGATCATACCCGGATCTGACTTTTAAATCATTATTATTCAGCAGGCTGATACGCTGCTGCAGAAAGTCCTCCGGCGCGTAAATCTCGGCGCCGGTCTGCTGGCGCAATGCCAGCCGAATCATTTCTTCCCGGTCGATATATGAGGAAGTCCTGTCCTGCAGTATTGAACCGGCGCCGTGCATCGGACCACCCACGGGGAATCTTACACCAAAAGTTTTGCGCTTGCCACCTTTGGGGTCGACCCACACTGATAAGCCCTGGAAGAGCAACTGCATAATCAGGCGCTGGTCGGCGGTACGAAATGAAAGGTAAAGATGGCTGTCATCATTCATGATTCCCAAGGCCACCTTTTGTCCTTTGGGCACAATCTGTTTTCCCCGCCAATCGGTATCATCGCCGTCAATGGTGATTGCCGCATGATTCCAGTTACTGTTTAACCGTCCCCCGGTACAACCATTTAATCCAATGAAAATAATAACAGCAAAAATGATTATAATATATCTGCGCATGATTTCAGTTTCCTTTGCTCGCTAAACGTATGAATGCAATCACAGTTCCGATTTCAGATAAGCGGGGCTGATTTACCGATTAATCCGTTGGTGTGAACCGGATCGCCTGCCCGCCCCCGGGGGCTAATTTAAGCGACAAAACTGTAGCGCTGGTCACTTCCTGTTCGAAAATGGTAACCGCATAGGGATTGGTATCCCAATCCGCGTGAGGGCCGTCGGCATAAATAGTGGCCCGGTAAGTGCGGCCCGGCTCTAAAAATGTTAGTGCCACTTGGAAATTCCGGGGGGATTCATCGGTGATGCTGCCCAGGAACCAGTCAGCGCTGTGGCGGTCCCGGCGGGCGATGATTAAATATTGGCTGATGGCGGCGTTCAGGACTTCCGTGCGCTCCCAGTCGGTGGGTACCATCTTGATAAATTCGAAAGCGGGCTGACCGGTGTAATTCTCCGGCAGATCGGCGGCCATGTGCAGGGGACTGTAAATCGTGAGATACAGGGCCAGTTGCTTGGCCAGCGTGGTGCTGACGCGATTGGCGGGTCGACCGGCCTCGGTGAAGTGCAGGTCGAAAATACCTGGAGTAAAATCGAAGGGACCCGCCAGACAGCGGGTGAAGGGAATCGTGGTGGTGTGATCGGGGGAATTTCCGCCGTCCTCGCTCCAGGCGTTGAATTCCTGGCCCCGGGCGCCCTCGCGGGTCATGAGGTTGGGCCAGGTACGGCGGATACCCGTATCCTTGATCGGCTCATGCACATCCAGCATGATGCCGTAGCGGGCGGCCAACTCGGTCACTTTACGGTAATGATTCACCATGTACTGGCCGTGATGCCATTCCAGATGATCGGTGGGCTCGCCATTTTCGTAGCGCTGAATATTCTGTCCATGACCCACATACCCGGTCTTCACCGTATTAATACCATAATCCTGATACAACTGAAAAGCCGCTTCCACCTGGGTTTCGTAATTGCCGATACCCTTGCTGGTCTCGTGGTGGCCGATGATTCTGACTCCCTTTTCGGCGGCGTAGCGACTCAGCTCCGGCAGATCGAAATCGGGGTGGGCTTCGGTAAAACTGAAGATATTGCCATTGGCGACCCAGTCGCCGTCCCAGCCTGTATTCCAGCCTTCCACCAGCACGCCGGGGAAACCGTGTTCGGCGGCGAAATCGATATAGCGTTTCACATTGGCATTGTTCGCGCCGTGTTTATCGCCGGAACCCCAGGTGAAGGTACCGATGTGCATCCCCCACCAGATACCCACATATTTGCCCGGCTGAATCCAATTGGTGTCGGTAATACGACTGGGTTCGTTCAGATTCAAAATCAGATAAGATGTGATCAAATCGCCGGGCTTGTCAGCGATCTGGATCGTGCGCCAGGGTGAGACGTGGGGTGCGGCGGCCCGGACTTTATCGCCTTCGGCCCAGGGGACCAGATCACATTTCAGGGAATTGCCGCCGCGGTTTTCCAGCGTCATGCTGGCGTAATCGGTGAGGGCCGCCTCGTGGATGCTGAGGCAGAGTCCGTCGGCGGTCTGCATGGTGAATGGCGTGTGGGATTTCCCTACGGAACTGACCGGTGTGTGCTCGTACAAATATTCGTAGCGGTTCCACTGGTAAGCGCCAATCCACCATGATTCATTATCGGCCGGCAGATTGAATTCGGTGAGTTCATCCATGATCACAAAATCGTTGAGATGACCCTGCTCCGGGAATTCGTAACGGAAGGCCACGCCGTCATCGAAAGCGCGGAAAACCACAACCAGCTTCCGCCGGGGTTCGGCGGTGGTGACCAGAGTCAGCCGCAGCTCGTTATAATGATTGCGGATCAGGCGCTGTACGCCCCAGGGCTGCTCCCAGGTTTCATCAAAGGATGATTGCACCGCGTCGGTGATTTCCAGTCCCTGGCTGAAATCGGGTTGGGAGCGCAGGGCGATACCCAGTTTCGAGGGCGTAATCACCGGAACATCATTATGATACACTGAATATTCCGGGACGGCGTCATTGAGTTTAATAACAATCCGATTGGAACTGTTGGGTGATTGGATTTCATAATTATTAGTAGTTGTATTGCTGCAATTGAAGAATATTGTCAAAAGCGGAAGGATTAACAGAAGTTCAATTTTCATTTCGAATGCTCGGGCATATTATGATGGTTGACGACCGAATATAGCTGCTGACTGGCAGAAATTTAAATGATAATGATAATTCGAAAGAATGAAACTGCCGACTATTTCAGCAGGGTCAATGTCCGCTGGTCGCTGGTGTTATTCTGTTGAATTTTGATAATGTAAATGCCTGAGGCGAATTGACTCAGGTTTATATCGGTGGAATGGGTACCGGTGCAAACCCAGGCTGTGAGGCACTGGCGGACATGCCGCCCCCGCAGGTCGTAAAGCGAAATATCCACGATACCATCTTTCGGCACGGTATATTGCAGCACGGCCCGGGAATTAAACGGGTTGGGATAAATAGAAGCGATGGACAGTTCGACCGGTTGGTGGTAATCATCCTGTGTGGCCGTAACACCGGTATATTCGTAAGCTCCCAGATCGGGAGCGCTGCCATAGTATTGGTCCGGAGCCAGGTTGATCACCGTATCGTCTTCCCAGATGTAGAGGGCCGTCCCCGCATCGATGGCATCGGAATTGACCGATAAAGTATAGTCACCGTTCTCGGGATCGACAAACTGGGGGTTCAGGCTCCAATTGCTGTCCAGGTAATGGAGTTCCCAGTTGCCGGTGCGGCCGATACCCCACTCACCCCCCTGGATGATATTATGCGACATAATTACTCGCAAGGGATCACTGGCGTTGGCCAGCCGTCCGTCCATAAATATCTCCAGCGGTTCATTGCCGAACATTATACAATTCACGATACGTACCTCGATATCAATACCGGCAATGCCGATATTGGCGTAATCCGTGGAAATATTATCGGCAAAAGTGCAATTGACAATATCGGTTGTATGGCTCCCGTCAAACCCGATTGAAGCGGCGCCGCTGAGAGCGTACGAATTATCACAAAAATTATGAGTGAACTCACAATACTCGATCCGGCGGTACATGGGGTGCGGGTAATCGACCACATGACCATCATTATATATTCCACCGCCATTGGCAAACCACTCCGGCGGGTAAAACGGCAGGTTGTATTCGAACTTACAATTGCTGACAACCGCCTCCCGGAAGCCGATCAGTCTGACAGCCCTGCTACTATTATCTGAACTAAAAAAACATCCATTGATTGTTATACTGGACGAATCTGTTATCCCTCTATTTAAACCGCCAGCAGTACCACCAATGGCATCTTGTGCTATGTTAATAAAATCAATATTATCGATAAGTAAATTTGAACTTTGATTGATGTACAATGCTTTTTGTATATTAAAAGATGCTAACTCCAGATCACGGATGGTCATATCGGCAATTGAATGCCGATCCAACAAATTTCCAGCGACAAAACCAGAACTAACTATCCCGGACAGAGAAATGATTGTGCTATCGCGGCCACTGCCTTCTAAAGCAATATTGCTTCTCAGGGCAATGGGAAACCGTTCTCCTGTGGTTGCCAAAGAATAGGTCCCCGGTAATAATTTGATTATACAGGGATTATCCGGTGAAGCGGCGGAACGGACAAAGGCCTGAAAAACATGTCTTATGGGATCATCTGGAGAGAGTCCGCTGTTAGTATTATCTCCAGCCGGTGAAACAAAATAATCGCCGGCCACCGGAGTTATTTTCCCGTGGCGGATGTCAAACCGGGAGAACTGCCCCCGGTGAAAATAATCATCAACCGGTGCGGCCACGGTAAAGGTATCCAGATATACAGATATCTTTAGACTGTCCGAATCATTATGAAATACATCATTATATGTCTTCCCCTGATTGAGATAGAGATTGCAGCGATCAACCGAGTCGAATTCCACGGCAGTATTATAAATGCGTATCCCCCCACCAAACGATCCGGCACTGTTGTAGCGCACAGTAAGATTTGAAAACAACGGATTGGTTCCCAGGCGACAGCAAATGCCACCACCACTGCTCACAAATCCGACCACATGATTATTTTCAATGATACAGTTCTTGATAGTCGGTCCGCTTTGGTAAATATATATCCCGCCACCGACATATGTCTCTAACCCAAGATCATAACCTGATCCATTGGTAATGGTGAACCCATCCAGTATCGCTCCCCTGGTTTCCCCGGACCGGAAAACCACGCAGGAGCCGGACTGGTTGCCATCGATAATCGTGGCCCGAATCGCAGCCGGATCATTGTCCAGCAGATAGCGGGAGGTCACCACAATGTTCTTGCCAAAATAATTCAGGTTTTCCACCCAGGTACCGGGCCAGACCAGCACCGTGTCTCCAATGGCGGCGGAGTCCATGGCGGTTTGTATGGCCTGATAAGCGCCGGAGGTGCCGGAACCCACCTCCAGAATCGCCGCCCGTGGCAGGCAGAAGCCGGCCACGAGCAGCACGATTAGCAGTTTTCCGGTATTGAGCATTTCCAGGCCACCGGTGGTGTCCTATTTCAGATAAACGATTTTCTGTTTGATACTGGTGGCGCCATCCTCCAGAGTAAGGAAATACACGCCGCTGGAAAGAGTACGTCCCTGATCGTCCCAACCGTTCCAGGTAAAGGTATGGGTCCCGGCGTTCAGGTCGCCCTCCGTCAGGGTGCGGACCAGCCGGCCCCGGATATCATAAACATTTATCTTGACCCGGGACAATTGCGCCAAATCGAACCGCAGATTGATGGTGGGATTAAAAGGATTGGGATATGCCTTTAGCAGGGAAATATTGTCGGGCTGAACGGTATTGTCCGCAGGCGCCGGAGCCAGGGAAAGATAGGCGATACCGCGGTCATACTGACGCCGCACCGGTTTTGAGCACTGCCGGGTGACAGCATCACCGGATTGGCGGGCCAGGCCGTTGCCGGCGGTCACCAACTGGAATTCGGCCGCGGAAACGTCCGTACCATAGTATTTGAAATTCACCGGGTAGCCGTCAACTACCTCCGCCCCCACGCAGACGCCACCCTCAAAGGCACCGATCTCCACGATTTCTTCAGCGCTGATAATGGTGTCGATTACCACCGGCTGATAATCCGGGGCCTGGGTAACCGTAAATGATTTTGCTACTGGTGGCGAAAATGGTTCCCTGGGACGGGGTGAGCCATCATTCCAGCGGAAGGAAATCACCGGTTGGGCCATATCAAGGATATACATGGAACCATAAACCAGATTATAACATTCACCATATTCATCCTGCCCGACCTCGCAGAATTCCCGGATTTTGAATTCACCGTTTTCGCATACCATAAACCAATCCGCGGCCCGGATGGAATTCAGGTTATTGAGCACTTCCGCCGGCAAAGCATCGGACGGGGCCTGCATTTCCGGCACAAAATAACCCACCCAGTTGATTCCGGTTTCCAGATTCATCGCTGTACTTGTATTAATGCGCTGCCCGGAGACAGGCAAATTGATGGAAGTAAAATTCTCATCATTATATAGTATTTTATATCCGCCAGTGCTGTTTAAATACGATACATCTAATGGGTCCCAAACACCTACAAACCAACTCGAAATAGCATTTTGGCTATGCAGATCTATTCGCGTTACCGGCGTAATATTCGACCCAGGGTTGGTGAGCCGGGTCAGGGCTTCCGGTACGGGTGTATTGCCATTATTTCTTAACACCGGAAAACCTACCCAGTTATAGCCATTCTCAAGTTTTTTCATTTCGACGCCGGGCAGGTTGTCGAAATTTGCTATTACTACGGGTTTTCCATCGGATGGGAGATAAACCAACGTACCATTAGAAATCTGATTCCAGCCATCGGTTGTAGGCTGAGACATAACCGCCGCGTAATGATAAATCGGGCCATTCTCATACTTCCAATAGAGTGAGTGCCACCAATCCGGATACTGTGGTTCTCCACTATTTGAATTACGATAAGCCCAAATGGCCGATCCATCCGAAAAGATAAAATTTTTCCCTGGTGGAATTGGATTACCATCTGAACCAACAACATCAGGTATTGCCTTAAAACCCGGATGACTCAAAGCCTTTTGAATACTCCCCAATACATCGCAGGTTGGTTCCGACAGAATATTCTTCAGCAGCCAGAAAAAATATAACTCCGAATCAATGACATTCTCCCAGCCATCGCCATTCCATTCACCGCCACAGCCGGCTTCGGGATAGGTGTTAGGAATAAAATCGTTTTCGATCATCCATTCGTCGGTAATCAGGGAGCGCAGCACATCCTTATCCAAAGTGCCATTATGGGCAAAGGAAAAGGTCTTCTCACCCAAAGCATCGGTTGAAATGCGCCGAATAAAGGGGTGAGGGTCGGGAGGCATAGTTTGCCCCGGTCCGGTTCCACAACCGGAAGTCGCCGACCTGATATGTGCAATAACGCAGTTGACCTCGTCTGACCTGTCATTATCATCAGGGGGAGCAAATCCAAGCCATGCCATCCTTTGAATATGCGCTTGAATAACATCCGGTTCAGCTGATTCGGAACTGCGCCATAACTGTTGCTCAGATGGGCATTCACCCGCTCCAATATAAGAATACAATCCCCAACCATCATCATGAACGCTACCCTGCACGCCCATAGGACCAATTACGTCACTCATTCTATCTCGATTTGGAGGGGAAAGGCTTGTACCATCGGTGGCAATTATTCCATACAGACGACAGGCCTGAACAACCTCAATTGAAAAACAAAATACTACCAATACTGCTATTACAACTTTCCTAATTTGACACCTCTCTTATATTATTCAAAATACCCGTTCAAAACTACCCCCCCCCATAAGTTGTTTAGCAAGTACTTTAAACATTGAGATTAAATTAATATCACCCATGATAGTCAGAAAAGCAAAAATACTCCATATTCCTTACCACTGTAATACTGGCATTCGAAGAAGGAAATTCCTGATCAATAAGCCGGGAAACTAAGCCACTTTCTGTATTAAATTGGAACTTAATGAGACGGGTCGTTTTAGTTTGGGCACGGAAGGGGAACCAATGACCATTAATCTGATTTACACAAAAATTATTCGCTTGGGCAGGGTCATCCTGACCGGGCTGTTTTTAATTCAAATTTGGAGTTGTACACCGATGGAAAGCGCTACCTTAATTATAACCAATGCCA
>LSCG01000024.1 GCA_001577055.1 Fidelibacterota bacterium TCS56 | reverse complement strand
TCAGCATTTCAACGGTCTTGACTGGTCATCTGATTTTATCCCTTTCCAGATCCATATCAACTTTATCCCTTTCCAGATCCATATCAACAGTGTAAAGTTTGAAAATGATATCATTGCCATAGCCGGCTCGTACGCGCAGGGGGGATGGCCGTACTATCCGGTATTGATACTCGGAAAGCGCTAGAAGTCTAGTATAGTGGAATCGATATAAGAAGCTTAATAGTATGGAAAGAACTTAAGTGCCAAACAGGTGAGAAAATGAGTCCGAAACAATATAATGTATTAATTATGTTGGCGTTTGTTACATTATTCACTTTCATCGGCTGTGATGAACCAAGTGAACTGCAAGAACCGCAACCTCAATTATCACTGCAGAAGTGGACCCTGAAAACTGGACAGTTGGTTAGTATAAATTCTGCATGAGCTACAATCAAAAAGGAATAGCAGAACCAGACTATGGGGACCACCTCATTTTATCACACCGGTTTACTGGTATATTAAACGGTTGATTTACTGGATGGCTTGAGATAGACCACCACCATTCCAATCCCGCCGATCATGATCAGAACATCGGCTACGTTGAAGATGCCGGTGCGCAGCGATCCGATGCCCATATTCATGAAATCCACTACCTGACCGGAATTGGCCAGCCGGTCAACCAGATTGCTCAAACCCCCGCCACACAGCAGACTGAGTAAAACCGTAGTCAGGGTTGGCAAGGGTGTGATCAGCGTGTATGTCAGGATCACACTCAAACCCAGGAGCGGTAGAATTCGCATTAAGATAAATTTGATCACCGGCGGCAGTTCGGATCCCAGGCTGAGAAATCCGCCGCTGTTCTCGGCGTACTGCCAGCGAAAGATATCCCCCAGGTAAGATATTTTGGGCAGGCCTTTCAGCAGGTCAACGGCAATGGCCTTGGTAACTTGATCCAATCCCACCGACAGGATTACTATGGTGGCGATTAAAACTGCGCGGCGCGCGATAATTCTGGTAGTGGTCATGTTAAAAATTACACTTGCCGCGACTATTGAAGTCCAGGGCATTTTCAGCGGTCATTTGCTTGCCATCTAACGATTACCAGTGTTTAAATTAATCCTTCATAATTTCATCCAATCAGACCGGACGGGAGTTAAAATGGTGATCAGGCGGTTGCAACCATTATTATTAATCGTAATGCTGATGGTAATTCGGACGGGAGGGGCGCAGACACGTCCGGCCGAAGGCATCAGATCCAACCCACCAACGGTCTGGGCTCTGACCAACGCCCGGGTCCACTCCGAACCGGGAGTACAAATTGACAAGGCCACCATCATTATCCGCGACGGCCTTATCGAAGCCGTGGGCGACAATATCGGTATCCCGGCCGATGCAGGTATCATTGATTTAAGTGGAAAAACGGTGTACGCCGGGTTCATTGACCCCTGGGTGCCAGTGGAGATTAATGCCGGTGATAATCAATCGATCCTCGATCACTGGCAGGAGAAAACCTGGGCACATCGTCAGGCCGCAGCCGCCTACGATGGAAGTAATCAACAATATGAAAAATTGCGCCAACTGGGATTTACCACTGCCAACCTGGTGGGGGACAAAGGCATCTTTCGTGGTTATTCCGGGCTGGTGAATCTGACGGAAAAAGGGCAGGTCATCGATGAAGAGCCGGCCCAGATTATATCCCTGGAACGAGGTGGTTGGAAATCCAAAACCTATCCTGCTTCGCTGATGGGTGCCATTGCATTCGTTCGCCAGACTCTGTTGGATTGCGATTGGTACCACGAGGCCTGGAAAATTTATCAGAAATATCCCGCCCGTAATTCCCAGCCCCAACAGGATTTGAGCCTGGCCGCCCTAAGTTCCAGCCGGGAGGCCGGCCTGCCGTTTTGTTTTCCGGCGGCGGAAGAGCAGGAAGTCCTGCGTATCAACCGTCTGGCCGATGAATTTTCTCTGCCGTTGATAATTCGCGGCAGCGGTTATGAGTATCGGCGGATTGATGAAATCTCCCAAATCGATGCCCGCTGGATTCTGCCGGTGAATTTCCCTGAGGCGCCGGATGTGACAAATCCCCTGCTGGCACGCCAGATTCCCACGGAACGGTTAAAGCACTGGGCGCTGGCGCCGGGCAATATCAAGCGAATGGTGGCTAAAGGTAATGCTGTGGCAGTGACTACCGATGGATTGGGAAAATCCGAAGACTTTCACCGTAATCTGGTGAAGCTGGTGAATAATGGTCTGGATAAAACCGCCGCCCTGGCGGCCCTGACCACCGAACCGGCAGCAATGCTGAATCAGGGTGAGCGTCTGGGTCGAATTGCCCCTGGCTACCATGCCAATCTCACCGTAGTCGATGGTGATTATTTCAGTAAAAATGCCAGCGTATGCGAAGTCTGGATCGGAGGCCGGCGACACCCAATTGAAAGCAGTCAAAGCCGCGAGTTTACCGGTCGATGGCAAATGATGATTGGATCAGACAGCCTGGGTTTGCAGATTGATTTCCGTGATGGCAGATACCGGATCACCGTCACCCATGACACCCTGCGGCTTAAGGGGAAAGAAATATCGGTAAGCGAGAATCAGCTTAACTGGGTCATGGATACCGAACCACTGGCGCTACCGGGCTGGACGCGCTATTATGCCACCCGCTATGCCGGTCAACTGGAAGGACGGGCCGTAACCGAAGCGGGACAAATAATGACCTGGAACGCCGTCAGGATGACATCGCCCGCCCAAGCAGAATCGGTCCCGGCCGAACAACCTGCAAGTCCGTATTTTGTAACTTATCCCGAGGGTGCCTACGGATTTGCACAAATTCCAGCGGTGGAACCGGTTGTGTTGGTCAACGACGCCACCATCTGGACCTGTGGCCCATTGGGTATTGTGGAGGGCTGGGACGCCCTTTTTGTTGATGGCAAGCTTAAGGAAATCGCGCCGGCTATTGCTTATCCCAGGGGGGGAGCGTTAATTATCGATGGGAATGGCAAACATTTAACCCCCGGGATAGTGGATTGCCACAGCCATACTACCTGTATCGGTGTGAACGAAGGCACCCACAGCAATTCAGCCGAAGTGCGGGTGGAGGATGTAATCGATGCCGATGATATTGCCATCTATCGGGAATTAGCAGGAGGGGTTACAACAATAAACGTCCTCCACGGATCAGCCAATACCATCGGCGGCCAGAATGCCGTCCTGAAGTTGCGCTGGGGCAGTAACGACCAAAACCTGATATTCAGCGCCGCACCACCCGGAATCAAGTTTGCCCTGGGAGAAAATGTCAAACAATCCAATTGGGGCGATCAATTTACAACCCGTTATCCCCAGACGCGATTGGGAGTGGAACAATATCTTACCGATGCTTTTACCGCCGCCGAGGATTATGCCGGTGAATGGCGGCGCTACCGGCGGAATTCCCGCCTGCGCAAAACCAGTATTCCGCCCCGCCGTGATTTAGAACTGGAAGCTTTGACCGAGGTACTCGCCGGTCAACGCCTGGTGCATTGCCACGCCTACCGGTCCGATGAAATGCTGGCTTTCATGCGGATAGCCGAACAATTCGGTTTTCGCCTGGGCACCTTTCAGCACACCCTGGAGGGTTACAAAATCGCCGAAAGGTTGCGCGAACACGGAGTGGGAGGCTCGTCATTCTCCGATTGGTGGGCCTATAAATTCGAGGTATATGATGCCATTCCGCATAACGTGAGTCTGATGCACGAAATCGGCGCCAGTGTATCGGTCAACTCCGACAGTGATGAACTGGCCCGGCGCCTGAACACGGAAGCGGCCAAAGCGCTGAAGTACGGCGGCATGTCTGAAGAAGAGGCCCTGAAACTGATTACGATTAACGCCGCACGTCAGCTTGGTATTGAGCGTTGGGTAGGTTCGCTGGAGGAGGGCAAGGATGCCGACTTTGTAATCTGGGATGCCAGTCCCCTGTCCACCGCCGCCCGCGCCGAACAAACCTGGATCGAGGGCCGGCGCTATTTCAGTCTGGAAAAGGATGCGATTTTGCGGCAGCGTGATCGCCAAACCCGGAATCGTTTCATCCAGCAGATAATTGCCGCACGCGTGAAAGATGCACAACAGAAGGGGGGGCATGGTGAATAGAATTTTATTCTGGCTGGTATTGACAGGTTTGGTTTTTGCCAATGATCAGATTCCCGGACCGCCCCAGTCCGTGCCCATACTCCTGCGAGGGGGCTACCTGCATACCGTCAGTGGTCCCGATCTGGCGGATTTCGACATCCTGTTTATCGATGGGAAAATCACTGCTATTGACCGCAATCTGGAAGCCTTTCCCAATTACGAAATACACGACATTCGCGGTCGCCATGTTTATCCCGGCCTGATTGCCGCCTCCACCACCCTTGGTCTGGTGGAAATCGCGGCGGTTCGCGCCACCAGCGATTATGCCGAAACCGGCGACCTGAATCCCAATATTATTGCCAACCGGGCTTATAATACCGACTCCGAATCCATCCCGGTGACCCGCTCAAACGGTATTTTGCTGGCCCATGTTACACCCCAATCGGGACTGATCGGCGGCCAATCATCATTGATGATGCTGGACGGCTGGAGCTGGGAGGATGCCACGCTGATAGAATCGGTGGGAATGCACGTGTTCTGGCCTTCGATAAAATATCAAAAAAAGAATTCTGATTCGAAAAAGAAAGAAGACCCGGTGGCGGAGGCCGAAGCGCGGATAGCCGAAATCTCGAAGCTGCTGAGCGACGCCCGGGCTTACCAGCGTGCCCTGCAAGCAGAGAAATCCGGGCGGCGCATAAAACAACAACCGCGGGATCTGCGCCTGGCCAGCCTGCAACCGGTAATCGCCGGCCGTCAGCCGCTGTTCATCCATGCCAGGTCGGCCATCCAGATCGAACAGGCCATTAACTGGACCCGCCGCGAGGGCCTCAAAATGGTGCTGGTAGGCGGCCATGATTTATATCCCGTGATGGATTTATTAGGCAAATACGAAATACCGGTCATTATCGAAAGTCTCCAGATTTTGCCGCTGCACCGCCATGATCATTATGATCAGGTATTCAGCCTGCCCGTTGCCCTGCATCAGGCGGGAATCAGGTTTGCCATCAGCGGCAGTGCATCGGCTTTTGAAGCGCCTCACCAGCGCAATCTGCCTTTCGAAGCCGCTCAGGCGCTGCCGTTTGGTTTGCCACGGGATATGGCCCTGCGCTCGATTACCTTGTCAGCAGCCGAGATTCTGGGCGCCGAGGAACGGATCGGATCACTGGAAGTAGGCAAGGATGCGACCCTGATCGTTACCGATGGCGACATCCTGGAAATTTCAACGCAGGTCATCAAAGCCTGGATTCAGGGACGACGAGTTGATTTAGATAATCGACATGAGCAGTTATATCGCAAATACCGTGAAAAATACCGCCAATTGGGAGAACTGTCAGACTAGCTTGCAAAAACCCCCGCCAAAGCCTCAGCCTCAGCCTCAGCCTCAGCCTTAGCCTTATGTAACCTTCACCTTACGAATGACTTTGCTGAACAGGCTGGGGGACAGGCGTTTTAAATAGACCATAATTTTCTCCTTCCCGGAGATCAGAACTTCCTCTTTTTCCGCTATCACGGCCTTGATAATACCTGCGGCACATTCTTCCGGCGACATGCCTTTGTCGGTAGTCTTATCCATGGTGGCATGTTGGGATCCGTCCCCGGTGAGGGCGTTCATGGAAGCATTGGTGCGCACGAAGCCCGGTAAAACCGCCAGCACCTTAATGCCTTCGGAATGGACTTCCGCCCGCAGGGAATCGGCCAGGCCCATAATGGCGTGTTTTGATGAGGCGTATACCGATCTCAGGGCCGTACCGAATTTTCCGGTGAGACTGGCGATAAATACGATCTGGCCGCTCTGTCGCTCCAGCATCCCCGGCAGGACCGCTTTTGTGAGGGCATAACCGCTGAAATAATTGGTTTCCATTATCCGGCGTACTACCTCCATGCTGGTGTCCTTTACCAGCGATCTTTGTGTGATGCCGCCGTTATTCACCAAAATGTCAATCCGGCCGAATTTGTCTTCAATCGACTTGATTTTCGCCGCCAGGGTGTCGGGAGCCGTCAGGTCCAATTCCAGGCAAAAATGTTGATCGGGATTGGCGCAGGCCTGGCGGACTTTCTCCAGTTCATCCGGTCGCCTTGATGCCAGAATGACCCGTGATCCCTGCTTACTGGCGGCAATCGCCAAAGCCCGGCCGATCCCGGACGAGGCTCCGGTTATAAACATAATTTTATCCCTTATTTCCATCATCCTGCTCCCGTTGGATATTTAATTAAGGATAAAATTACCATTCTCCCGGACTTATCACAAAACTGTGATTTATTAACTGCCGCGGCCCGAGCTAAATTCCGCCCGTTAAAAACAGCAAATAAAAAATACCTGGATCGTCCTATTAACGGAATCATCTTCGATATCAAACATTTTGCCATTCATGACGGCCCCGGCATTCGCACTACTGTTTTTTTCAAGGGCTGCCCCTTGAACTGCTGGTGGTGTCACAATCCCGAGAGCCGCAAGTCCGGTATCGAGCGCCCCAGTCACAGCCAGTATCCTGGCAAAGACGAGCTGATTGGCCGTGAAGTTTCCGTGAACGAAGTCATGACCGAATTACAGAAAGATCGCATTTTCTATGATCAGTCCGGAGGCGGCGTAACATTTTCCGGGGGCGAACCGCTGCTACAACCGGAATTCCTGTCGGCCTTGTTGAATGCCTGCCATGAAGCGGGCCTGCACACGGTTGTAGACACCAGTGGCCTGGCTGACCGCTCGGATTTCAAGCGGGTAGCTGAAATTGTCGATCTGTTTCTGTATGATTTAAAACTGGCCGATGATGAACTACATCGTGAAAATGTTGGCGCATCCAATCAATTGATTTTGGACAATCTGCGCTACCTGGTGCAGAACAATAAAAAAGTGCGTGTCCGGGTCCCGCTGATTCCAACCATCACGGATACCGAGCAGAATCTCGTGACTGTTGCCGATTTTATTAAATCGCTGGATAAACAAATACCCGTAGATTTACTACCGTTCAACCTGCTGGCCCGGGATAAATTCCAGCGGTTTAACCTGAACAACAGGTTGAAATCGATGGCAACACAAGCATCAACCAAATTGGAACAAATGAGCCAGATTTTTACCGAGCGGGGGATTGCAGTGAGCATAGGAGGCTGAATACGTGAATGATCGAATAAAACGCCTGCGGCAAGCCAGTCTGGACGCCCGGCCCGTTATTTCGTTGGAACGGGCCCAAATATTAACTGAATTTTATCAATCAGGACAGGCCGCAAAAGTAGCCGTACCGGTGGCCCGCGCCCGGGCCTTTGCCTATTTACTGGACCATAAGAAAGTCTTTATCGGTGAGGATGAATTAATTGTAGGCGAGCGTGGACCTGCACCGAAAGCCACACCTACTTATCCGGAAATCTGTACCCATTCTACTGATGATTTCGAGATTTTATCCACCCGTGAAAAAATACCGTTTGCCGCCGGTGATGAGGTCAAGCGTCTACAGCAGGAAGAGATTACGCCGTTCTGGCGGGACCGCTCCCTGCGCGACCGCCTGTTTAAGGAAGTGGACCAGGATTGGCGCCAGGCCTATGCCGCCGGGATTTTTACCGAGTTCATGGAGCAGCGTGCTCCCGGACATACCGTGAATGATGATAAAATCTACCGCTTTGGAATGGCGGATTTCCGCCGCCAGATTGCCGCTTCCATCAATGGTCTGGATCAAATGATTGATCAGGATTTCCTGGCAAAACGTGATCAGTTGACTGCCATGGACATCGCTGCCGGGGCTTTAATATCATTCGCTGAACGGCATGCCGATGAAGCCCGGCGTGTGGCTGATGAAACTACCGATGAACACCGTCAACAGGAATTGCGGAAAATCGCCCGGATTTGTGATTCGGTCCCGGCCAATGCGCCGGCGAATTTTCATGAAGCCCTGCAGTATTACTGGTTTGTCCACCTGGGAGTAATCACCGAACTGAATACCTGGGATTCCTTTAATCCCGGCCGTCTGGATCAGCACCTGCTGCCGTTTTACCGGCAGGGATTGGAATCAGGGGAGCTTACCGAAGAACAGGCCCGGGAATTATTGCAGGCCTTCTGGATAAAATTCAATAATCAGCCCGCGCCTCCCAAGGTTGGCGTAACCGCGCAGGAAAGCAATACTTACACCGATTTTTGCCTGATTAATGTAGGGGGAGTCGATGAAAATGGCCAGGACGCCGCCAATGAATTATCCTACCTGATCCTGGACGTAATTGAGGAAATGCGATTGCTGCAGCCCAGTTCCATGGTACAGGTCAGTAAGAAGTCACCGGACCGATTATTGAAACGGGCTTTGAAAATTATTAAAACCGGTTACGGCCAGCCCTCGTTGTTTAATACCGATGCGATTGTGGCCGAATTAGTGCGGCAGGGAAAATCACTTGCCGACGCCCGTTGCGGGGGAGCCAGCGGCTGTGTTGAGGCCGGCGCTTTCGGCAAGGAAGCTTACATTCTCACCGGGTATTTCAATCTGACCAAGATTCTGGAACTTACCCTGAATAACGGTTACGATCCACGCAGCGGACAGCAGCTTGGCCCCGAAACCGGTGACCCGCAGATCTTTAGTGATTTCGATGATTTATATCGGGCCTGGGAAGTGCAGTTAAATCATTTTATTGATATTAAAATCCGCGGTAACCGGATCATTGAACAATTGTGGGCCCGCTATCTGCCGGCGCCGTTTATGTCCATCCTGATTGACGATTGCATTGCTACGGGACGTGATTATAACGCCGGTGGCGCCCGCTATAATTCGGCTTACATTCAGGGTGTGGGTTTGGGTACGCTCACCGATTCGCTGGCGGCGATCAAATATCAGGTTTATGATAAGCAGACGATTGCCATGTCAGATTTACTTGCGGCATTGCAGGCCAATTTTACTGAATACGATGTACTGCGTGAAACTCTGCGGGCTGCGCCGCACTACGGCAATGATGATGATTATGCCGATAGTATCACGAAAAGAGTTTTTGAGAGCTTCTATTCCGCCGTGGATGGGCGGCCCAATACCAAGGGCGGTTATTTCCGGATCAATCTGCTGCCAACAACCTCGCATGTGTATTTCGGCAGTGTAATCGGAGCCACTTCAGACGGTCGCCGGGCCGGGAAACCATTGTCGGAAGGCATTTCACCGGTGCAGGGCAACGACCGCAAAGGCCCGACGGCGGTGATCAAATCAGCCGCCAAAATCGACCACCTGCGCACCGGCGGCACCCTCCTGAATCAGAAATTCACTCCCCAGTTGATGGCTGACGAGGCGGGATTGGTAAAAGTCTCCCAGTTGGTCCGCTCCTATTTCAGCCTGGACGGCCATCATATTCAGTTTAACGTGGTCACCGCCAAAACATTGCGTGAAGCACAGTCCAATCCTGAGGAATTTAAAGATTTAATCGTGCGGGTGGCGGGGTACAGTGATTATTTTGTCGATCTCAGTGAAGAACTGCAAAATGAAATTATACGACGCACAGAACATTCGGAATAATAGGAGATGGCAAACGCAGATTGAAGTGTAGGATTAAGTAAAAACCCGAGGGGAAAATAAAATGCTTGGCAAACTGAATCTACCTGTTAACTGGAAACCCGGCGCAGAATGGCGTCGGCTCACAACCCTGGAAATCCACACCGCCGGCGAACCTCTGCGATTATTCCTGGGAGGATATCCACCAATCCCCGGTAATACCATTTTAGCAAAACGTCAATTTGTGGCTGATAATCTGGATTTTTTCCGGATGGCTGCCATGTGGGAGCCCCGGGGACATGCGGATATGTACGGTTGCCTGTTAACCGAACCCTGTACACCTGAGGCTGATTTCGGCGTGATTTTCATGCATAATGAAGGTTACAGCACCATGTGCGGCCATGGTATTATTGCGGTGGCTACCGCCGTTCTGGAAACGGGGATGATGCCGGCTCTGGAACCGTTTACTACTTTAAGGATCGATTCTCCTGCCGGATTGATTACCGCCGTTGCCCGGGTAGCCGATAACCGGGTCAAGTCAGTGAAATTTCTGAATGTGCCCTCATTCGTTGAAACCCTGAATCAAACGGTCCAGGTCCCCGGTTTGGGACAGGTGCAATATGATTTGGCCTTTGGCGGCGCTTATTATTCCTATGTAAATGCCAAAGATTTCGATTTATCCTGCGATCCTGATGATTTCACCCGCCTGGTGGATTACGGACGGCGGATTAAGCAGGCCGTGGCCGCCGAACGGTCCATCATCCATCCGGATGAGCCGGACCTGGGATTTTTATACGGTACTGTTTTTACGGCTCCTTCGACTAACGATGGCGTCGATTGTCGCAACGTCTGTGTCTTCGCCGATGGAGAAGTGGACCGCAGTCCCACCGGCACCGGCGTATCCGGTCTGTTGGCGCTTCATTTTGCCCGCGATGAAGTGGCTATCGATCAACCCTATGTGGTTGAAAGCATTTTAGGAACGCGTTTCACCGGTACGGTGACTAAAGTTATGGAGATGGATGATGTAAAGGTTATTATCCCGGCGGTGGAGGGGCAGGCCCATATTACCGGTCGCAATGAAATATTGATTGATCCCGATGACCCCTTGAAATTGGGTTTTATGTTGCGCTGATTATATGAATTACTCCTCGAGTACGATATTATTTATCGCGGCTGCTGATGTTATTGATTTATTACCGATGGAGGAAGCCATTGGGGTTATGGGGCCGGCTTTCGCCCAACTGTCGGACGGCAATGCCAAAGTTCCCCGGCGGATCCACTTGCCGATTGACAAGCATAACGGTATGGCCCTGTTTATGCCCGTTTATTTGCCGGACAGCTCTAAACTGGCATTAAAAACCGTTACGATAAATAACAATAATCCAGCCCGGGACCTGCCCCTGATCCACGCGCTGGTGACGGTTTTCGATGCTGAGACCGGTATTCCTCAGGCCGTGATGGATGGGGCGGTGCTCACGGCCATCCGTACCGGGGCGGCCTCCGGGCTGGCCACCGATCTGCTGGCCCGGCGGGATGCGACCCGCCTGGTGATCTTCGGCGCCGGTACCCAGGGACGTACCCAGGCCCAGGCAGTCTGTGCCGTTCGTTCCATCGAAGAAATTTCAGTAGTCGATCTAGATCGGAAGCGGAGTGAGAATTTCGCGCAAATGTTGAGCAGTGAATTGGGAATTACGGTACACACGGCAAATGCTCAGGCAGCGCTATCAACCGCCGATGTGGTGTGCACGGCAACCACTGCCACCAAACCGGTTTTCCTGCCTGAATGGGTGCGCCCCGGTACCCATATCAACGGGGTGGGATCGTATACGCCCCGGATGAGTGAAATCCCGGCCGAAACCATCGCCGGTGCGCGTGTTTTTACCGACTCGCAACAGAATTGCTGGGATGAAGCCGGTGATCTGATACAAGCCCGGGACCAGGGTATTATCGGGGAGGGACACATCATCGGGGAATTGGGTGAGCTTTTTAGCGGAACCGTCATCGGTCGAAAATCCGATGCTGACATTACGTTTTTCAAATCCGTGGGTAATGCCGTCCAGGATTTAGCGGCGGCCCAGTTGATTATTGAAAATGCCCGCCAGCAGGGCAGGGGACAGCAAATATCATTGTGAGCGATAAAATTTTACCGGAGAAACCCCACAGGTCAGCACATTATCGACCGAATACCGAAGTAATTATCTGCAGGTAACCGGCTCTGATTTATAATGGAAGCATTCATCGGCTTTGAATCCCTGCAGTTGACGAATAGCCAGAGTATCGGCAATTTTTGCATCAACAATAACCAGTGCGTGACTTAAATGGGCTAGGCTGGGTTTACGCCCCGCTTGAACTTCTGTAGGCATCTCCACTTTTGTATGAGCCATATAATCCTGATGATCAATGGCTTCAAGTAGCTGGGTGCGCGAATTGAACAACTCTCCCAGCAGCTTTTCAAACCCATCCTGGTTTGTTTCGCTGAGAGGGATATTATTGATCATCGAATTGAAATAGTGGCTTTCTTCCAGCAGTAGGGATTTGATTGTGGATGTGCTTTCCATTTTTTTTATTCGACCAGGCGATAGTTGTCATTCCAATGATTTGATTCTACTTATGATATCGGCTACTCCTGTTCATGTATTTAATTGTAGCACAGTCTCATTTTAATTTGACGGGGAAAGATTCCGATAATTAAAATAATAATAATGAACAAATTTGAGGAAAATGATTGCCATATCACGGCTTCAACTGTTAAAAATTCCTAATGCGCTAAACAGTTATTCATTGTATTTTTGACCGCCTTCAACTACGGAAATACTGAAAAATACTAATCGTTGATGACTTGGATTCCATCCGCGACTTAATGCAGGACGCGTTTGAAAAAGTAGGCTACGATGTGTTCTCCGCCGAGAGCGCCGAAGAAGCATTGCCTATAATCAATAATGAGAATATTCAGGTCCATTATTTCGATCTGCATTTACCGGGAATTAATGGCATTGAGTTGTGTCGGGAAGTCAGGAAAAAGAGGCCGGTGGATCTGATCTATGCCATGACCGGCCATCCTTCAATTTACGCCTTGGTGGAGTGCAGGGAAGCTGGTTTTGATGATTACTTCATTAAGCCATTTGATCTGCGGATTATTTTAGATACTACCGAACGGGCCTTTGAAATTATAAAGCGCTGGAAACGTCAGTAGTTTTATACCCAGACGGCCAATACGGCGCCCATCAGGCATAAACCCGCTAGATTACAGGCATTATTCAGCAACCACAAGGTCCAGGGCTTATCCTCAAAAATTTTGGATTGCAGGGTTACCGGAGCAACAAATCCCAGCCAGAGCCAGAAACCGGTAGTGACACCGGTGATTATGCTGTTTGAACCGGTATAATCCACCATATGCCCCAGAACAAATGACATGACAACCGCACCGATGAACATTAGCAGGTAGGCGCCGACCATCCCTTTGGACATCTCTTCCATGTCTTCGGCCGTAATACCCTGTGTTTTCATCCAGAGATCACCGAATAAAATTGGTGAATACCACAGCGCTCCCAGTCCCATCGATATGACTGCGGCGACCAGTGTGGCCCAGATATTGATAACAGGTTCCATTATTCCTCCCAGCAGATTTAGTGATTGAACGAATGCAATAATATAATTATGAATCACTCTATTTAATCAGCAATATAGTTAGAAAGGAATGGCTTTTTGGCCTAAATTCCGGCAATGATATCTCTGTGGCTGACATTCTCTAATATCACCGGCAAATTTCTCAAGCGGGAGATCCAACGGCTGGCGGCGGAATATTCCACACCGGTATTTATTCCGCATATCACGATTTATGGTTCGCTGCCGGCTACGGCGGAATCGGTCGTGACTCAGCTTGATCAGAAATTGCACCGGCCGACGGTTTTTTCGGTTCAGCCCGGACCGCTGGACCACAGCACTCATCACTGGCAATCGGTAATGGTAAGATTGCCCGAGCAGGAAGAATTGATGGTCTTGCACCAGCAATTAACGGCCATTTTCGGAGAGTTGAAACAATACCGATTTGATCCCCATGTAAGTTTGATTTATGGTGATCTGACCTTGGAGGAGCGTGAAGCTATTATAGCGACTGTTCAAGTACCGTTAAAGTTAAAGGTGCAATCGCTGGAAGTATGCCAAACCACCGGTGATCCGGAGCACTGGCAAATCTTGAAGACATACAAGTTTATTAACTGATAGACTTATATGCTGGATAAAAGATCAACTATTTTGGTAGTAATTGATGTGCAGGGCAATCTGGCTCAGGCGATGTTTGAAAAAGAGCGTTTGTTTGCCAGCCTGGTTACCCTGATTCGTGGAGCCAGGTTGTTTGAACTGCCCATAATCTGGATGGAACAGACACCGGAAAAACTGGGTCCGACGATAAAGCAAATAGCAGCCGAATTAGTTGACCGCAAACCCGTTGCGAAATCGGTCTTCAGTTGCTGGCGCAGCCCGGAATTCCGTACTGAATTGGAAAAGCATCCGGCAGATTCTATTCTGCTGTGTGGTATTGAGACCCATGTATGTGTTTATCAGACTGCAATGGATTTATTG
The DNA here is from genome assembly GCA_001577055.1 of Fidelibacterota bacterium TCS56. Classification (GTDB taxonomy): domain Bacteria; phylum Fidelibacterota; class Marinisomatia; order Marinisomatales; family TCS56; genus TCS56. Next base: position 18,146 of record LSCG01000024.1, on the reverse strand, counting down.
GCAAATAACTATCACGTGGAGATTGTGGCTGATGCAGTATCGTCGCGTTTTAAGCATAATTACACCATCGGATTGGAAAAAATCCGCGGGAAAGGTGCAGAAATCACTACGGTGGAAACCGCCTTGTTTGAACTACAAAAAGAAGTGGATGGAGAACGCTTCAAGAAAATAATCCAGCTAATAAAATAGCATCATCGACAAAAACACCGCCAAACAGGCGTAAAAATCCTTTTCATTTTTACCAGATTGTGTAAATTCCTGCTCCGAGGTAATATGGGAATGTCCAGAAAAACATTGATTAATTTGCTTATAGTTTTATTCCTGATTGGTGGCGGTCCACAGAATCAGACCGGTCTCCTGGCCCAGTCTTCCGATAAAAAACGGCCGCCCAGCACCCAACCCAGGGATAAAACTAAGTCGCGCCCCCAGCCCAAAGCACGCAAGCCACGGCCCACCGGCGCACGACAGAAATCAACTGATAAACGTCGCCGGCCAACCTCGGCCACGCCACGCCAGCGCCCTCCCAGTGCCAGGGCCAAATCCGCCGATTCCGATCGCCGGCGGCAACCGGCTGCAAAGGAACAATCACGCCGGCCACCACGCCGAAAGGCCTCCACCAGGCCGCGCCCCGGAACCCGCCGGCAACCGGACCAGTCACCCCGCCGTAAACCAACCGTTCCCCGGGTAAATGTGGTCAAACTGGCCGATGATATCTATTCTCTGACTGATCAATTAACCAGCAGCAACCGGCAGATGCAGCAAGCCGCCGGGTATCTGCAACCGCTGCAGAAACGCACAATCGTACGGCTGGATTCCCGCACAATACCGGATATCGGGAACCTTGAACAACAGGCCGCCACCCAGCCTGATGATATCCGCAAGCAGCGCCAATTGGCCAAAGCGTACGAACGGCTGCAACGGGTGGATGACGCCAAAGATGTCTATTTACGGCTGGCCTATCAACACAGTGAAAATGCTGATGTGCATTATTATCTGGGCTCGTTTTATTCCGCAATTGGTCAGAATCATAACGCACGGGCTGCGTTCCGCGAGGCTTTGCAGCGCAATCCGGATCACCAGGCTACGCTGGACGCCGTGATGGCTTATCCGGAACTGAGTTCGCGATATGTTACCGAACCGCAGACCGGTGTAAAGCTGGATACGCCGGAGACCGATCAGGCCGTGATCCAATTACAGAATATCAGGCAGGAATTGGACGATGGGAATCTCAAATCGGCACTAACACTGGCTAAAGTAGGGCTGGAAAAATTCCCCGGGCAGGGCAGCTTTGCCATGATCAAGGGCAAAATTTATGAGGAAATGGGTGACAATCCCGCCGCCCACCAGGCCTATCGTGAAGCCCTGACGATTAATCCCGATCATGTGGAAGTTTACCAGGCCCAAGCCGATTTATACTTGGCCGAGAGCAACTACCTGTACGCGGCCCTGGCCTGCCAACAGGTGATTCGGCTGAATCCCCTGTCGGTTACATACCGTCATAAACAGGGCTTATCCTATTACCAAGCCGGCGAGTGGGGTCGCGCCGCCGCCACCTGGGAAGATTTGTTGAATTACGCTCCACGCCATCAGGAGGTGCTTAATTACCTGCCACAGGTTTATTATGTTCTGGCCACCGAATATAACCGGATGGGACAATCATCCCTGGGGCGGACGTCATTTGAAAAAGCGCTGTCGGTCAATTCCGATGCCCATCGCTGGCTGCCGGAGGCACTTACGACTCTGGGAATTCACTATCGGGACCAGGCCCTCTTCCGGGAATCGCTGTCCAGTTTGCAGGAGGCACTGGAATTGCGACCGAAGGACGCCCTCGCTTATACCGAGTTGGGATTGACCTATTGGAAGATGGGAGAACGACGTTTGGCCCGGGCCGCCTGGCAACGCAGCCTGGAGCTGAATCCTGAGAATAATACCGCCCGGGGTTGGCTCATTCTAAGTCGCCAGAGCGGTTGATTTTGGACTGATTTTCCAATTTATTCTATAATATGTTTCGCTTGAAAAGTTGGTTCCTAATTCTCGGACTGATGACTTTCGGTTATCCCGCCGATGGTGATCAAACGGTGTGGCGGGGGATCAGGGGCCGAATATGGTTCGCTTGAAAAGCTGGTTCCTGATTCTCGGACTGATGACTTTCGGTTATCCCGCCGATGGTGATCAAACGGTGTGGCGGGGAATCAGGGCCTGGTATAATTATGATACCGGCCAGTCAGTAACGATTCTGGATTCGGCCCGCAACCTTTACCCCGATCATCCGACCGTCCACCTGGTATATGCCGCCGCCCGCTATCAACACAGTCAGGCTTTCGATCCGGTGGAAGAAAATTATCGCATCCTGGCTGGTGATTTAGCCGAGATTATCCCCGTGTATGAACAACTGGTGGCCAAATATCCGGATCAACCGATTTATCGTCTCTATTACGGATCGGCGGTGGGACTGGAAGCCCGAATCCATCTGGGACGCAAAGAGTGGATCAAAACCTTGATTGCCGCTTACCGGGGATTCTCAATTATCAGTGAAGTGGCCCGGGAGAACCCCGATTTGATCGATGCGCAACTGCCGGTGGGAATCGTTAAATATTATGCCGCCCTGTCCGGTGGACTGGTGAAATTGGCCGTGAAGATTTTCGGGATTGATGCTTCCAAAGAACAAGGCCGGCAGGCTATCCTGCGGGCCGCCGATGAAGGGGATTTTGCCTGGATGGAAGCCAAAGGTATCCTGGCCTATCTGGATATTTATATCGAGGATGATGTCGAAGCGGTAATTCCCCATGTTCAGGATCTGGCAAGGGAGTTTCCCCGCAACTGGTATTATCGTCAACTGCTGGCGGAATGCCGGCTTCGTGCCGGTCATTTGGACCAGGCCGCTCAAACCATCAACAGTTTGGAGCAACAATTCCCCGACCTGCGGCAGGCCCAGCAGATTACTTTCGGCGGTTATCTGAGCTATGAACGGGGAGCCTTGACGTTTGCCCGCGGTGAATTGGAAGAAGCGGAGCGAATTTTGCTGGAAGGTGTCCAAATCTACGGTGCGGAACTGGACGCGGTTTTAGGACAAACCTATCTGCTGCTGGGAATGCTGAATGATTTAAACGGGAACCGTGAGCAGGCGCGGGATTACTACCGGAAAACGATAAAATTGGATAATTACTGCTACGCCATGGGTTGGGCACAAACCTATCTGGAAAAACCATATCGGCAGTAATTTCGGGATATGTCAAGCGGTGAATTGAGGATAAAATGATTAAACGGCGAAAAACACGGCAGGTGATGGTGGGGGAAGTGCCAATCGGTGATGGGGCGCCGGTTCCGGTGCAATCCATGACCACCACCAAAACCCATGATGCCCAGGCTACCATAGAACAGATCCGACGTCTGGAGGAAGCCGGTTGTCAGATTATTCGTGTGACCGTGCCGAATCAGGCGGCGGCCGACGCCTTACCGGAAATACGCAGAAATATGACGGTACCGCTGGTAGCCGATATTCACTTCGACTACCGCATGGCTCTGTCAGCGGTGGATGCGGGGGTGGATAAAATCAGGATAAATCCCGGTAATATCGGCGATCGGGAGCGTGTCAGCCAGGTGTTGGCGAAGGTCAAGGGAGCCGGGCTGCCAATCCGGATTGGCGTGAATGCCGGCAGCCTGGAGAAAGAACTGCTGGAAAAGTATGGTTTCCCCACGGCGGAGGCCATGGTGGACAGTGCCCGGCGACATATCAGGATTTGTGAAGAATTTGATTTTACCGACATTGTGGTATCATTAAAATCCTCCGATACGGCGCTGATGATTGAAGCTTACCGTTTATTTGCTCAAGAATTTGATTACCCGCTCCATCTGGGGGTGACGGAGGCCGGGCCCAGCCGCAGTGGAACAATTAAGTCGGCAGTCGGTATCGGAACCCTGCTGGCGGAAGGAATCGGCGATACCATTCGTGTCAGTCTCACCGATGATCCCGTGGAGGAAGTTCAGGCCGGGTTCGAGATTTTAAAATCCCTGGGACTGGCCAGTAAAGGGGTCACAATCGTGGCCTGCCCGACCTGTGGAAGGCTGGAGGTGGACCTGTTTAAAATCGCCGGTGAGATGGAGGAAAAACTAAAAGACGTGAAAACACCAATGTCAGTGGCCCTGATGGGTTGCGCAGTCAACGGTCCCGGTGAAGCCAGTCACACCGACTTGGGAATTGCTTTTGGAAAAGGCGGTGGAATTCTGTATTATAAAGGCAAGAGTCTGGGGCGGGTTCGTGAAGAAGAAGCCATCGACCGATTACTTGAATTAATCGAAAAATATGAGTCGTCGGAAGGAAATAACTAATGCGTAAGCTGATAATTATTTTGGGATTGTTGGCAATGGTCACCGCTCAGGATAGCGGTGAAAGCTATTCGCCGGTTGTGGTTTACTGGAAAACATTAACGCCAGGTGAGAAGGAAATCTTCCTGTTTTCATATTTAACCCAGGTATATGAATCGCACAGCGCCATGAAGCAGGATCTGGGCTTTAACGAGGTTACGACCTGGTATTATGATAACCGGGCGGAAATGGTCTATGGTATTTTTGATCAACTGGAAAATACGGAAGTAAGCGAATTTGTTGGCTGGGTGGATCAATTTTACAGTCACCCCGACTTTCAATCCCGGCCCTTTATTGAAGCTTTGGAGTTCGCCTATCGCTATCAGGAAGCCGCCGGTGAATCCATGTGGGAAAAATATCAGAACATGCGTTTTGACAAAATTGAACCGCAGGGTGATTGATATGTAATCACTGCGCCACTACGGTTTAAATTTAATCAGGAGGTATCGTATATATGTGGAGGGACAACTTGTTTTTGGATGAGACAAAATCCAATCGGGGGTGGTAAATGCACGCTAAAGTACTGAGCAGCGCCGTAATGGGCATCGATGCCTATATCGTCGAAGTTGAAGCCAATCTTACCGGGGCCAAACTGCCTAAATTTATTACTGTGGGTTTACCGGAGGGAGCGGTGAAAGAAAGCAAGGAACGGGTGCGGGCGGCGATCCGCAACAGCGGCTTTTATTTTCCCAATAAGCGGGTAACGATCAATCTGGCGCCGGCCGATATTCGTAAAGAGGGCAGTGCTTTCGATCTGCCCATGGCCGTGGGTATTCTGGCCGCCGCCGGAATGGTGGAGCGCCATCTGCTGACAAAATTGATCCTGCTGGGCGAACTGGCGCTGGACGGCGGTTTACGACCGGTGAAAGGCGCCCTGCCGCTGGCGATCAGTGCTCGTGATGCCCATATCCCCGGTATAATTCTGCCAAAGGAAAATGTGCGTGAAGCGGGCATTGTGGATGGGATCAAAGTAGTGGGTGCCGAATCGTTGAATGAAGTTTTATCAATCTTGAACGGCACAGCAAAGCCTGAACCGGTGCGCTTGAATCGTGATGAAATCTTTAATGCCAATCGACTATATACAGTTGATTTTGCCGATGTAAAAAGCCAGGAACAGGTTAAACGGGCTTTGGAAGTGGCGGCTGCCGGTAGTCATAATGTGATCATGATTGGTCCACCGGGCAGCGGCAAGACCATGTTGGCCAAACGGCTGTCCACCATTCTGCCTGATCTGGTGCTGGACGAGGCGCTGGAATCCACCAAAATTCACTCGGTGGCGGGCATCCTGCCGACCGAAAAAGGCCTGGTGGCTACCCGGCCCTATCGTTCACCGCACCATTCCATCTCTGATGCGGGATTAATCGGCGGAGGGACCGTACCGCGGCCGGGGGAGGTCAGCCTGGCCCATAATGGAGTGCTGTTTCTGGATGAACTGCCGGAATTCCGTAAAAACGTGCTGGAAGTCCTGCGTCAGCCGCTGGAAAGCGGTGAAGTAACCATCGCCCGGGCCAGTATGTCCCTGTCGTATCCGGCGCGATTTATGCTGGTAGCCGCCATGAATCCCTGCCCCTGTGGATATGCCACCGATCCTCATAATGATTGCAGTTGCACCCCGACCGTCATACAACGGTACATGAATCGCATTTCCGGTCCGTTGATGGATCGGATCGATATTCATATTGAGGTCCCGGCGGTGCCGGTAGCCGAATTATCGCAAATGACCGCCGGCGAGGTCTCCGAGGATATTCGCGGCCGCGTACAAGGAGCCCGGGAAATTCAATTAAATCGCTTCAGCGCCCAATCGATTTACGCCAATTCCCAGATGGAGACGGCGGACCTGAATAATCATTGCAAATTATCGGCGGACAGTACCGGCCTACTGAATACCGCCATGGAAAAACTGGGGTTATCCGCCCGTGCGTACGATCGCATCCTGAAAGTTGGCCGAACAATCGCCGACCTGGAAGGACAGGCTGAAATCAGTTCAACCCACATCAGTGAAGCTATCCAGTACCGCAGCCTGGACCGCCAGTTGTGGTTGGGATAAAGCCGTGATTATTTTTGGGAACCGGTTTATGGCAAGATAGTTACACCCTGTCAAACGGGGATAAACCAGGGGGGATAGGAACAATTATGAAAGTAAAGTTAATCTTATCGTTTCTGTCATTGTTTTGTTTATTATCAGCCCAGGTGGATTATTCCAGTCAGGTACAGCCGGTTTTTAATTCCAATTGTATTAATTGTCATGGCGGCAGCAGCGGAGTGACCCTCACCAGTTATAGCAGTTCCATGTCCAGCAACTGAAATCAATATGGGTCGTTAATTGTCGTTCCTGGGGATGCCGTTGCCAGTCCGTTGTACGACAAAATCCGTCTGGATAAATCCCCCGATCATGGCAGCCGGATGCCGGCGGGCGACAGTCTGGGCTGAGCCGCGTTTCGCTGTTGAGAGTGGGTATTCCTGCAACCTTTGTCACGTGGATCCAGCCGGCGGTGGCCTCCGTACGGATTACGGACTGGTCTATTTTGGCGCTGATGAATTACCGTTGGTAAACGGACGTAAGCATACCCTTCCCGAATGGGATGGATTAATTGACGAACAGGTACGTATGGGTGGTGATTTCCGGGTGCAATACTTGAATTATCACGGGGATGAAAACCGGCAGGGGAGAATCTTTCCCATGCAGGCCGATATTTATTCCCAAATAATTATAAATTCAATGGCTGAGTTATATTTCAGCTTTAATTTGAACGGCTGACCCGGCACAGCCTACTGGACCAAAATAAATCTGGGCGCCGGGGGCTGGTTGCTGGCGGGGCAAAAAGCGGTGGATTTTGGTCTGAGACTGGCGGACCATTCGGCATTTGTTCGAGGCGGTAATCTAAGTCTGCGTAAACTGCCTACAGCCACCGAAGGTTTGCCATTTTCTCCCCGGAAGGCAGCACCGGTGGTGGTGCAATTGGGCTATAATTACCAAGAAATGCTGCATTTGTCGGCCTGGGTGGGAGGTTCTTTCATCAATCAGGAAAGCAGTTTGTGGAATTCTGGTTTTAGTCAGGGCTTTCAACATTTTCACCTTGATCTGGATTATTATTTCGAAATGCCTGCCGGCAAGTTATATCTGGGTACCAGTTATTTGGCTGAAGATGATATTTCATTAACCAGTGTTCACGGGGGGATCCATCGATGGAAACTAACCTGGCTGGGGGAAGCGGCGCTGGCTTTGAATTACAATAGCACCGGCAGCCGGTCTCTGGCACTTTACCAACGGTTATCGTGGCGGATAATTCCCGGATTGGATCTCAGCGGGGAATTCCAGTATTATGATCCGGAAATTGAAAATTTGACGGGAGCGGTTAATCGCTTCACCTTCGGTATGAATATCTATCCACTGAATATGCTGGAAATTGTCTTACAGACCCGATTTAACGAAACACAATCTGTTGCGGAAGACGGGCGGCAGCCCGAAATTCTGATGCAAATTCACAACTGGTTTTAACAGGAGGGAAAAATGACCAAGAAAATCACAATATTGGGATTAATCATCGCTATCGGTATCGGATGGGCTCAAACCGGCCCTAAAAACTTGCTGGTCATGAAACCCGCGTCTAAAAAGGAATTGAAAATGTACATGGAGCGGATATCTGACGACTTGGGCGTGAAATGCGTTTTTTGCCATAATATGAGCGATAAAAGTTCGGATCAGAAAAAACATAAGCTGGCCGCCCGTGGTATGATGAAGATGACCCGGAATATCAATACTGAGTTCCTGAATTGGGATGGCGCTGATCAGGTCACCTGCTGGACCTGTCACCAGGGACAAAAAGAACCGCCTGTCAAGGAGTAATTACCGGTTACCAATGTACCGGCCCGATAATATCCATCCGCTGTTTATTCATTTTCCCATCGCCTTATTGGCGGTGGGATTTCTTTTCGATGCAATTGGATACCTGTTGAAGAAACAGGCCTTTGTGACTCCGGTATAAATTCATCTGTTAATTTTGCAATGCCTGTAATATATTTTAAGGTGGTTCAGCAAAGAAAGGTGAGGGCTAAACCAGTGTTTAGCAAAGCTTCGGCAATAAAATCGATTACAATTTTAATTATCCTGGCAGCGCTAGTTTCCTGTGTTTCATCCGGGAAATTGAAAGAGGCACAGGCTGAAACTGCCGCCTGCAACCAGAATTTGGAATCTACAAAAGCCCTGCTGGCCGCCAACTCCGAGCAATTAAATGAATTGGAAACCGAGAAGCAGGACCTGGACCGGGAATGTGCGCGTCTGAAAGCTGAAATCGTTAAACTGGAAGAAGACTATCAGGTGCAGCATCAATTGGCGGTAGATTCTCTGACTAATACTATTAATGATTTAAAGACCGTTAAAGATCGTGTTATTCGCACCATGGACGAACGCATGGCCCTGAAAGATCGGACGCTGGCCGAATTAAACCGGAAAAAGCTGTTGTTGGAAGCCCAACTGGATTCGCTGGCTAATATCGGTAGCGATTAATCCACGTTCCTCCATAATCCTTTTCAAATTCAACCAATCATCTCATGAAGCCAGATAACAATTATAAGGTCGGAGATTCGGCTGAAATAACGCATGTTTTTACCGCCCGGGAAGTGGATATTTTCGCTGAATTGAGTGGCGATAAAAATCCTGTCCATCTGGATGAAGCCTATGCCAGCCGTACGCAGTTTAAAGGCCGGATTGTACATGGAATGCTGGTGAGCAGCCTGTTCAGCACGATCTTCGGTACGGTATTTCCCGGTGAAGGATCGATTTACCTGGGTCAGAATCTGCGTTTTACCGCTCCGGTGAAACTGGGTGCCGAAGTCAAAGCTCGCGTAACAATATCCGCTATCCGCCCGGATAAGCCCATTGCCACCTTTGAGACCGTCTGTTCAGTTGGTGATCAGGTGGTCGTCTCCGGCGATGCTGCAATTCTACTGCCGGCTTAATCCCTGACCATTGGCACAAAGCGCACCGCCATTACCGCCGTGGTAGTGACGTTACCTTCCGAATCCTTTGATAAAATAATCAATTCCTGCGTCCACCAGCGCGGACCTTTTGGTAAAACCATAATCCCGCCGGGGGCCAGTTGTTCCACCAGCCTGGGTGGAATTTCCTCCGGCGCGGCCGTTACGATAATACGATCATACGGGGCCTGCTCCGGCCAACCCTGATACCCGTCACCGATGCGTACGGTTATATTATCATATCCCATTTGCTCCAATCGACTGGCGGCTGATCGACCCAGCTCGGGGACAATTTCAATTGTATATACCTGAGCGCCGATAGTTGCTAAAATCGCCGCCTGATAACCGGAGCCGGCGCCGATTTCCAGGATACGCTGGCCGGGTTTAACCTCCAAAGCCGCGGTCATGTAAGCCACAATAAACGGTTGACTGATGGTCTGGCTGTGTCCGATCAATTGGGGTCCGTCGGCGTAGGCATAGGCCTGCATTTCACGGGGGACGAATAAATGGCGCGGCACGGAACGCATGGCTGCCACCACTGCCGAATCGGTAACGCCCCGGGCCATGATTTGCTTGTTGACCATCAACCGTCGGGCGTGCTCAAAGTCAGTTGATTTATCTTGTCCACAGGCCCACGGGGCGATCAGTAGAATCAGCCCAATCAACAACGGCCGTTTTAAATGTGCTGGTAGCAAATACAGGCGGTATTGCATAGTCCATTTTACCAGTTATCGATGAATGATGCAATTGGTCGAGGCGGCGGTCGCTTCCCAATTTCATTGCATGTAAATTCTTCTATTAAACTTGGAAGTCATTATGGCGCGAAGAAACGTATTTCTGATTCTGCTGATATCGATGGTATTCGGTCAGCCGCACCCGGAAGATAAAATGTCCTGTGGCCACAGCCGCAGGTTAATGAAACTGGCCGCGATGGATGTATTCCCCACGGCCGATCAGCAGAAATTCGATGTTAATTTCTACCGGATAGAATTGGATATCAATCCCGTATCCGAAATGATCTATGGTCATGTGGACGCGGAATTCAAGATTATAGATTCCACTATCAGCGTATTGGAAATTGACTTCCTGACTAGCATGGATGTAACCGGATTAAAGCTGGATGATACCGTCCGCACTTTTTCCCATGCCAATGATTTGATAACGATTGATGTGCCTGATTACGCTGCGATAAACACCGTTCACACAATTGCCATTGATTACAGCGGATCACCCTCTACTACCGGTTTCGGCTCGTTCAATTTTGATCTCCTTGATGGACAGAATATGATTTGGACACTGTCCGAACCTTATGGAGCCCGCAGTTGGTGGCCCTGTAAGGATGATCCGGCAGACAAGGCTGATTCTGTGGATATCATTGTCACCGTACCCAATAACCTGACGGTGGCTTCCAATGGTTCGCTGAAATCCGTCACCGATATGGGTAGCGAGCGCATCTTCTTCTGGCAGGAGCGTTACCCGATTCCGACTTATCTGGTATCACTGGCAATCTATCCTTATTACGTGTGGTACGATGAGTATGTCAGCACCGCCAACGATACCATGCCGATAGAATTTTATACAATACCATCCCATTTCCCCGATCTTCAGGATAATTATTTGAAGACCAGGCCTATGCTGGAAGCATTTTCCGGCCTGTTTACCGAATATCCGTTTATCAATGAAAAATACGGTCATGCCGAGTTCGGCTGGGGCGGGGGAATGGAGCATCAGACCATTACCAGTCTGGGTGGTTATGGTGAATCACTGATAGCCCATGAACTGGCTCATCAATGGTGGGGCGATATGGTTACCTGTGCTTCCTTTCATCATATCTGGCTGAACGAGGGATTTGCCACCTATTCGGAAGCTCTCTGGTGGGAAAGTCAATACGGTCAGGATGATTACCACGACGATATGGCGGCCAATGCCTATTACGGGGGCGGCACGATTTACGTGGAGGATCCGGTAACGGTCAGTGATATTTTCTACTATAATTTGACCTATCGGAAGGCCAGTTGGATACCGCATATGCTGCGCCATGTGGTGGGGGACTCCCTGTTTTTCCATTTTCTCGAAGTTTACGCTACTGATTCCGCCAGCCGCTTCAATTCGATTACCACCGAACAATTTACCGCTATTGCGGAAGCAGCCACGGGCTATGAACTGGATACCTTCATCGATCAATGGGTTTACGGATCGTACTATCCCAGGTATCATGTTAGCTGGTATCAGAACAACGATAGTCTGATACTCGATATCGAACAGACCCAATCGACAGGTACCATTTTTCAGATGCCGCTGGATCTCGAAATCACAACCGCTGATTCAACCTGGCTGGTTGTGATAAATAATAGCCAGGCCAGCCAGCAATATGCTATTCCGGTTCCCGGCGGCACGACTGTTACCTCCATCCTGATTGATCCGGATAGCTGGGTTTTGAAAACGGCCCAATACAGCTATATCGAAGTTGAAAATGACCTGGTCTTCAGATTTAGTTTGCAACCGGCTTACCCGAACCCCTTTAATGCTTCCATCACCATTCCGTTCGAAATCGATTACCGGGGCTGGGTTGCGGTGGATATTTTCGATTTACAGGGAAAAAATATTTACCATCATCAGGATATTTATCAACCGGGCAGTCACGGGATTAATTGGACCGGGATCAACCACCAGCTACAGCCGGTAGCAACGGGAACCTATTTTGTTCGCCTGGAATATCCCAATGGTCATGAAACCCAGAAAATCCTGCTACTGAAATAAACGCTTAAGAATACAGAAGGTACAAATTGGACCTGTTAATTAAACCATTTTCGTTCGCCGTGGCCGAACGCTATCGACATCACCGTCATTTCCACGACGGCGATGCGGGGCTGGATTTATTTATCATCGATGAAGAGATAATCCAGGCGGGCGAGACGGTTTTGATACATCATCAAATCGCCTGCGAAACCGCTGATGGCCGACCCTATTGGCTGATGCCCCGTTCCAGCATCTCCAAAACGCCTTTGCGCATGGCAAACTCAATCGGCCTGATAGATGGCGGGTACCGGGGGGAAATCATGGCGGCGGTTGATAATATCAGCAGTAAACCTTTCACGGTCAGGCCGGGACAGCGGTTATTCCAACTGGTGTCAATGACCGGTGAACCGATTCATTTTAAATTGACTGAGCATTTGTCGGTTACCGGTCGCGGCAGCGGAGGTTTCGGCAGCACGGGCAAATAAGGAACTTTTTAACTTTACCCCTCGTTTAGCACTCGACTTGCGAGAGTGCTAATTTTAATTGATGTAATGCCCCGGCGGGCTATAATTTCAGCGCTGAAAATTTTTCGAAATAGTTTTAATTCAAAACCAATAAACAGGAGTACTCAATGAGTTTGAAATTGAAACCTCTGGCCGATCGCGTAGTAGTCGAGCCGGCTCCTGCCGATGAAGTATCCAAAGGCGGTATTATTTTACCCGATACCGCTCAGGAGAAACCGCAGCAGGGCACCGTTGCCGCTGTTGGCGAAGGCAAAATCAGTGATTCCGGCAATCTTGTAAAAACCACCCTTAAGGTTGGCGACAAGATTTTGTACGGTAAATATTCCGGGACTGAAGTCACTATCGATAGCGTAGATTATTTAATCATGCGCGAGAGTGACATCCTGGCTGTCTTATAGGAGGAGAAAACACAATGTCAAAAGAAATTACCTATGATCTGGAAGCCCGCAACGGCCTGAAAGCCGGTGTGGACCAACTGGCCGATGCTGTCAGGGTTACCCTGGGACCGAAAGGTCGCAATGTGGTGATCGAAAAGAAATTTGGCGCCCCGACCATTACCAAAGATGGTGTGACGGTTGCCAAAGAAATTGAATTGGACGATAAATTGGAAAACGTCGGCGCCCAGATGGTGCGCGAAGTTGCCTCCAAGACTTCCGATGTAGCCGGTGATGGTACCACTACCGCCACCGTGCTGGCCCAGGCCATTATCACCGAAGGAATCCGCAACGTCACCGCCGGCGCCAATCCCATGTCAATTAAACGTGGTATTGACGCCGCCGCCAAAGCGATTGTGGGCGGCTTAAAATCCCAGAGTAAGGAAATCGGCATCGAGCCGGAAAAAGTGGCTCAGGTGGGCACTATCTCAGCCAACAACGACAGTGAAATCGGTGAAAAAATCGCCGAAGCTTTCAACAACGTCGGCAAAGATGGCGTTATTACCATTGAAGAAAGCAAGACTGCCGAAACCTACCTGGAACTGGTAGAAGGCATGCAGTTCGACCGCGGCTATCTGTCACCCTATTTCGTGACCAATTCCGAGAAAATGGAAGCGGAACTGGAAGATCCTTATATCCTGATCCATGATAAAAAGATCAGCAATATGAAAGATCTGCTGCCGATTCTGGAAAAAGTAGTCCAGGCCGGCCGCAGCATCCTGATCATCGCCGAAGACGTGGAAGGGGAAGCCCTGGCCACCCTGGTGGTGAATCGTCTGCGCGGTACTTTCAAAGTTCTGGCCGTCAAGGCCCCCGGATTTGGTGACCGTCGTAAAGCCATGCTGGAAGATATCGCCATCCTCACCGGTGGCACCGTTATCTCGGAAGAGCAAGGCTATAAGCTGGAGAATGCCACCCTGGAATACCTGGGTACCTGCAAGCGCGTCGTCTCTGACAAAGATAATACTACCATCGTTGACGGCAGCGGCGATGTGGAAGCTATCAAGGCCCGCATCAATGAGATTAAAGTCCAGATTGAAAAAACCACTTCCGACTATGACCGGGAGAAACTGCAGGAACGGCTGGCCAAGCTGTCCGGCGGTGTAGCCGTGCTGTATGCCGGCGCCCCCACCGAAGTGGAGATGAAAGAGAAGAAAGCCCGTGTGGAAGATGCATTACATGCAACCCGCGCCGCGGTTGAAGAAGGTATTATCCCCGGTGGCGGCGTAGCCCTGCTGCGTTCCATCGCCAGTCTGGATAAAGTGGATGTGTCCGAAAATCAGGCTGTTGGTGTCAATATCATGCGCCGGGCGCTGGAAGAACCAATTCGTCAGATTGTTTTTAATGCCGGTATGGAACCCTCGATTGTGGTTCAGAAGGTAATGGAAGGCAAATCTGACTACGGGTTCGATGCCCGCAGTGAAGAATACGCCAATATGTTTAATGCCGGTATCATTGATCCCACTAAAGTTGCCCGTGTGGCCGTGGAAAATGCCGCATCCATCGCCGGATTGCTGCTGACCACCGAAGCGGTTGTGACCGAGATTCCCGAGAAGGAACCACCGGCACCGCCGATGCCTCCCGGAGGCGGCGGCATGGACGGAATGTATTAATCCCGTCATTCACCAGGTTCAATCAAGGGGCTGTCCCAAAAGGGCAGCCCCCCGCTTCAAGTTGTAGTAGATGAATATATTGAGAAGTACGGAGATTGATGTTCAACTTAATCAAACTGTACGAGTAACTCCGGAATCACTGTACGAATAGACCGGAATAACCAGTCGAATGTGAAACGGGCGGAAGATGCTTTTAAAAAGGTCAAAGCAAAGGTTAAATTCCTTTCTTGCGAACCAATGCTGGAACGGCTGACTTTTACGAATATTGGACTGTTTGATTGGGTTATTATCGGGGGAGCAAGTAAATCAACAAAAACTAAAACGTTCAAACCGCCGAGAGAATGGATAAATCACATCGAGGATCAGGCGAAGGAAGCTGGGCTGGCTGTTTACGAAAAGACCAATCTGCTGGAGCGGATCAGGGGATATCCGGAGTTTATTGTGGGTGTATTGCGAATAATATAATTAATAAGAGGTCGAAATGGAAATCAAACAGATTCTTGTAAATATTGATGAGAAGCAACTATTTGTCCCTGCATTCCAACGTGAATATGTGTGGCGTCGAACTGACGCTAAAAATCTCATATCTTCTCTGATAAAGAATTATCCTACTGGGACAATGTTAACCTGGGAAACCAATACACCACCTGAATTAAAGGGCGATCACAAGTATGATCCTAAACAGGGTTCGGTGAAACTTATTCTGGACGGCCAACAACGTATCACTACATTATATATATTAATGAAGGGTGAAATACCTCCCTACTACAAAGAAGAAGAAATAACGCACGACATTAAACCTTTATATGTCAATGTCGAGACTCTCGAGTTGGAGTATTATAAGAAAAATATAATGACCAATAATCCGCTTTGGGTTCACATTACTGACATCCTAAATCGTAGAATTCGAAGAAAAGATATTGTTAGTCAACTTGAACAGCAAATGAATGGTGATCGAATCAGCCGAAGGTTGGAAAACATCATTGATGATAATTTTTATGCTATAGAAAAGATTGCTGAACGTGATTTCAAAGAGCAGATCGTACCAACACAGGCATCAGTAAAAGAAGCCATTGATATATTCTATATAGTAAATGCAGCAGGAGTCAACCTGACAGATGCTGAACTTGCTTTAGCACAAATTTGTGGATATTGGCCTCAAGCCCGAGCATTGTTTAAAACCAAACTTAAAAAGCTAGCAAAAAGCGGCTTCGTTTTCAATCTGGATTTTATCATTTATGTTCTGCTTGGTATCCTGCATAATGTGGGATCAAAGATGGAGAAATTACACGACAGCAGTAATAACGAAAGAATTCGTGAAGTTTGGGAAAAGTTGGATGGTGAAGTATTGGATTATGTATTTAACATCTTGAAATCTCAGGCTTACATTGATCATACTAAAGAAGTCAACTCCGTCTACGCTTTTGTTCCGATCATTGTATTTGCTTACAACAATGGGGTAAATACTTTAAGCCAGTCGAGAATTAAAAAAACCGTTAAATGGTTCTATTATTCTCAGGTCAGATACCGTTACATTAGTCAGCTACCACAAAAACTGGACAAGGATTTGGCTATAATTCGTGATGAAGAAAATCCTTTCGACAAATTGCTGAATTTAATTGCCCTGGAACGCAATCTTGAGATTACACCAGCTGAATTTGAAGGAGTTGGTATTCAGCATCCGCTGTGGGGTTTAATGAAGTTTTATTTTAAAAGTCAGAATGCCGTTTGTCTAACGACTGGAATCAATATTCGGAAGAATATGGGGAAAAAATACGAACTGGAATGGGATCACATATTTCCCTATTCAGTGTTACGCGATAACGGTTACGGTATTAACAATCGGATTAAATATCAATATGCCCAGGAGATCACTAATCGGGCAGTTTTAACTGCTGCTGCCAATCGAACAAAATCAGCCCAGTATGCTGACGGCTATTTGAGAGAAGTTAATGAGAAGTTTCCGAATGGGCTGGCATTACAGTGTATTCCTGATGATGCAAACCTCTGGAAACTGGAGAATTTCGAACAATTCTTGGCAGCGAGGAGGCAGATGCTAGCTGATGAATTGAATGAATTTCTGCAGAATATCACTGAAACAGCAGTCGATGAAATAAAAATGGATCTGTTTGATATGATTTCGGCCGGTGAAAACAATCTGGTGGAATTCAAAACTACACTCAGGTACGATCTGAAAACAGGAGCGGTTAACAAAAAACTAGAACAGGCAATTTTGAAGACGATTGCCGCTTTCAGTAATGCCCAGGGAGGTACATTGATTATGGGCGTGAATGATGATATGGAGATAATTGGACTAGAACAAGATTACCAAACTTTGCATAATGGCACCAAGGATGAATTTGAATTGCATCTTCTCAATATTGCCAGTGCAGCATATGGACGGGAATTCACTTCCAATTTCCTGCAGGTCACTTTTCCAGAAGTTCAAGATACGGAAATTTGTGTGGTTGAAATAAATCCCGGTCTCAAACCGTTGTACACATCTGTGACCGACAACAAGGGGGTAAAATCTGACAAATTCTATCTGAGAAGCGGAAATTCCTCACCAGAATTACCGACCAGGGAAATCGCCAGTTACGTAAACTCGCGCTTCAATAATTAATATAAACGACACCAAACAACACCTCGAACAACAGCTCTGGAACATCGCCAATACCCTGCGCGGCAAGATGGGCGCCGATGACTTCCGGGACTAAAAGTAACAGAAGAGGACAGACAATTCCAGCGTTTGATATTGGCCTATTTAAATACTGGTGCGAGGCGCATTGAATTGCTAGCACCGGATTTCTCATGGGAAAATGTCAACTTCCGCGAAAAGAAGATTGTTCTTGTTGGCCTGAAAGGTACAAATCGCAGGTATATTCCAATGAACGATACTCTGTATGCAGTACTTAAAGAAATAAATAGGGAAGGCCGTGAATATCCATTCGATTTCAAACCTGACTTTGTCAGCCATAAGATTGCAGACTATTACAAGCTGGCCGAAATTGAAGGGGCAAACCTGCACTCATTACGTAAGACGTTCGGCAGTATCCTGCTTCAGTCAGGATCAGCTGATTTATACACTGTATCCAAACTGCTAGGCCATGCATCGGTAAAAACAACAGAAAAATACTACGTGGATCTGTTGGATGAGAACTACCGAAGGCCACTAAGCAGCCTGGATTCCCTCTTTAAAGGCCCCTGATCGGGGCCTTTTTTTATCCCAAACTCGGTAATCAATCCAAACCCATAAGCAGCCTAATATTGGGCTGTTTTTACTAACACTGGGAACCGAGAATCCTTACTGAAAAAAAGTGCAACCAGAGTGCAATTTTTTTGTCTACTACTGTCTATTTCTGCGCTTTTTGTCACTTTCTGGCGAAGTTGAAAAGAAAAGAAAAAACCCCAATTTCTCGAGGAGAAAAGGGGTTTGTCGAGGAGTGACTCCGGAGCGACTCGAACGCTCGGCCAATGGCTTAAAAGGCCACTGC